>JAJZEV010000278.1 GCA_021805665.1 Pseudomonadota bacterium | reverse complement strand
GGCGGAATGATCCGTCTGGCGATCCCCGGCTTGATCCTGCTGGCGCTGACCCTGGCCGGGCTGTCGCTGCACACCCCGGGGGCGGGAACCATCGGTTCGCTCCGGGCACAGATCGAACTGGTGATTCTGCTGTGCGCCAGCGGCCTGGTCTATTTCGCGGCGGCGGCGGCGGTGCTGCGCCGGTCGGTGCGCGCGGTCTGGCCGGTGCTGCTGGTGGCCATCGCCATGCGGCTGCCGTTGATTTTTTCACCGCCGTTTCTGTCCAGCGATCTGTTTCGTTACGTCTGGGACGGGCGGGTTCAGGTGGCCGGCATCAACCCGTATCGTTACATTCCCGACGATCCCGCCCTGGCGGCGCTGCGCGATGCGGCGATCTATCCGCATATCAACCGAGCGGATTACGCGCCGACGATCTATCCTCCGGCGGCCCAGGTTATTTTCG
Organism: Pseudomonadota bacterium; assembly: GCA_021805665.1. GTDB lineage: Bacteria > Pseudomonadota > Alphaproteobacteria > Acetobacterales > Acetobacteraceae > Rhodopila. The sequence goes on along the minus strand of JAJZEV010000278.1, from coordinate 28,806 downwards.
CGGCGGTCGGGCGGGTCTGGTCGAGTGTCACCGGCCTGAAGCTGGCTATGTTCGGGTTCGAGGTGCTGACGGTTTTCTGCCTGCTGGGTTTGCTGAAGGCGGCGCGCCTGCCGCCGGAGCGGGTGCTGATCTATGCATGGAACCCGCTGCCGGTATGGGCGTTCGCCGGTAATGGGCATGTGGATGCGGCGGTTTGCGGGTTGGTCGCACTGGCGCTGCTGCTGCGGGTGCGGCGGCTGAACGGGTGGGCCGGGGTGGCGCTGGGCGCGGCGGTGCTGACGAAATTCCTGCCGGCGGCGATTGCCCCGGTGCTGTGGCCCGGGCGCGGCGGCTGGCGGCTGGCGGTTTCAGCCGTCGCGACGATGCTGGGCCTGTATGCGCTGTACAGCGGCGCCGGCTGGCGGGTGTTCGGATTTCTGGGCGGCTACAGTGCCGAGGAGGGGCTGGACAACGGATCCGGCATCTGGCTGCTTAACGGGCTGGCGGCGGTGTTTCCGCTGCCCGCTCTCGCTCCGAAGCTGTACCTGGCCGCGCTGGCGCTGGTGCTGGCTGGCATGGGCGGCTGGTTCGCGTTCGTCCTCCGGCCTGAGAACGCGGTGGCGATCTGTTCGGCGGCCGGGGCCACGATCGCCGTGCTGATGGCCGGTATCAGCCCGCATTATCCCTGGTATTTCGCATGGCTGGCGGTGCCGGGCGCCGTGGCGCCCTCCCCGGCCGTGCTGTGGCTGGCGACCGCCCCGGTGCTGATGTACCTGGCCACGTACAGCGACGGCATCCTCTGGCCCAACATTGTCTTCGTGCCGGCCATCCTGTTGGCCTTCTGGCGGCCCTCCGGCGCATTCCCAAAGGAAACAATCCGATGACCACGACAAGCCTGCGGGACCCGCGCCGGTATTTCGAAGCCGTCGCGGCGGAGCGGAACGCGGTGGCGGAGGCGGCGCCGGTCTGCCTGTATCTGGAGGTTACCAACCGCTGCAACCTGCTGTGCGAAACCTGCCCGCGAACCTTCGAGGACCTGGAACCGCCGGCGGATATGAGCTGGGAGCTGTTCACCAAAATCGTCGATCAGGTGCCGAATGTCGCCCGCGTGGTGCTGCACGGCGTGGGTGAGCCGATGCTGGTGAAGCACCTGCCGCGGATGATCCGTTATCTGAAGGACCGGGGAACGTATGTGCTGTTCAACACCAACGGCACGTTGCTGAACCCGAAGAAGTTCCAGGAGATCATCGATACCGGCCTGGATGAGTTGCGGGTTTCTTTGGATGCGGCCGACCGCAAAAGCTATGCCGCGATCCGGGGCAAGGATTTCTTCCCGCGGATCGTGCGCGACGTCGGCAAGTTCACCGCGTATCAGCGGCAGATGGGCGTCGAGAAGCCCCGGGTTTCCCTGTGGCTGACCGGATTGAAGGAAACCGTGGATCAGTTGCCGGAATTCGTCCGGCTTTCGGCGTCGATGGGGGTGAAAGAGGTTCATCTCCAGCGGCTGGTGTTCGACGAGGGCGGATTCGGCAAGGCCAGGGCAGAGCATTCGCTGTTCGAGCAAACCCGCGACGAGGAGCAATCGGCGATCGAGGCGGCAACCGCGATCGGTGCCTCGCTGGGGGTGACGCTCGACGCATCGGGCGCGACCGAACCGGGGCTTAGCCTGAAGCGGGCGGCCGACGACAAACCCTGGGCTACCTGCCGGCGTCCTTGGTCGCTGATGTATTTCACCGCGCATGGGCGGGCGTTGCCCTGCTGCATCGCCCCATTCTCCGCGCGCGGATACGAAAACTATACGCTGGGCGACGCGACCCAGCAAACGTTACGCGATATCTGGAACAGCGACCGATACAAGGGCTTCAGAACCTCGCTGCTGGGCGACGCACCGCCCCTGCCCTGCCAGAATTGCGGATTGCGATGGAGCCTGTGACGGGCGCGACGCGATGAAGGCCAGTGTCGTTATCCCCACGTTCAACGAGGCCACCGCCATCGCGTCGGTGATCGGGGAAATCCCCCGCGATATTGCGCTGGAAATCATTGTCGCCGATGGCGGCAGTACAGATGGCACCAGGGCCGTTGCCCGGGCGGCCGGGGCGACAGTCATCGACGCCGGCCGGGGATACGGGCGGGCCTGCATGGCCGGCGCGACGGCCGCCCAGTCCAAGGTGATCGTCTTCCTGGATGGCGACGGCGCGGACCGCGGCGATCTGTTGGGCTCGGTTGCCGGACCGGTGCTTGCCGGAACCCATGATTTCGTCATCGCATCGCGTACCCGCGGCCAGCGCGATCCGGGGTCGATGTTCTGGCATCAGGTACTGGCCGGCCGGTTGGCCGGCTGGGGCATGGGCGCGCTGTATGGTGCAACCTACTCCGACATGTGCGCCTTCCGAGCGATCAGGAAGGATGTGCTGACCGGGTTGGACATGCGGGAGATGACCTACGGCTGGAACATCGAAATGCAAATGAAAGCCGCTCGATCCGGTCTGCGAATCCTGGAGGTGCCGGTGCCGTATCGCTGCCGCATGGGCGGGATATCGAAGGTGGCGGGATCGCTGGGGGGCACGGTCCGGGCGTCAGGCAAAATCGTGTCCACCTTCGTGCGCGTCGCCGCCGATCGTGGTTCGGATCGCCGCCAAACCGGCCATCCGGGGTAATCTCGCTCAGGTCTAGCCGAAAGCGCGGGGCGGAGCCATTCCTCGAACAAATGGATGATCCCGAGACCGCCGACGGCCGCGCCAGTGGTTTGCGTTCAGAATTTGTACAATCTGGCTCACCGCGACGACGACGCCCTTATCGATACCCTGGCCGAAGCCGGAACGGCCTTCGTCCCGTTCGTCCCCCTCGGTGGCTTCACGCCGGTGCAGTCCGCAACCCTGTCGGATGCGGCGAGGCGCCCGGGCGCCATTCCGATGCAGGTGGCGCTTGCCTGGCTGCTGCGCCGTTCATCGAAAGTCCCGCTGATTCCCGGCTCCGCACCGATCGCCCGCCTGACGGAAAACCTCCGGGCCGGCGCATACGCGATTCCCGACGCCGTCCTTACCGACTTGAACACGACCGGCGGAACGCCCGCCCGAAAAACAGCACGGCGGACCCCGGCCCGATAAGCACCATCAAGTCTCGGCCCAAGGGACCTGACTGGGCTTTGCGAATACCGGCTGCCTATCGCTCCAGCACCGCTCTCATCTTCGCGGCCAGCGCGCCGAAGCTGAATGGTTTGGGCAGCAGTTCGGTCCCCGGCTCTAGCACATTGCCGTGCATGATCGCGTTACGGGCATAGCCAGTCGTATAGACGACCCGCAGTTCCGGGCGTCGGATGCGCGCGGCCTCGACCAGTTGGCGACCGGTCATTCCGCCGGGCAGACCGACATCGGTGAACAGTATCTCGATTTCCGACTCCCGGGCGAGGATGCGCAAGGCGGCATGGCCATCAGCGGCATACAACACGCGGTAGCCCAGATCCCGCAACGACGTGACGGAATGTTCCCGGACGGCGGGTTCGTCTTCCACCACCAGGATGGTTTCGCCGTGCCCGCCCGGCGCGGCCCCGATGTCCGGTCGGGTAGTATCGACGGATCCTTCGGTGACCGTTCTGGGCAGGTAGAGCTTGACGGCGGTACCCTGCCCCGGTTCGCTGTACAGTTTCACATGACCGCTGGACTGCTTGATAAAGCCGTACACCTGACTCAGCCCCAGCCCGGTTCCCTGCCCGATGTCCTTAGTGGTGAAGAACGGTTCGAATACCCGCCCGAGCGTATCCTTATCGATGCCGGTTCCCGTGTCGCTGACAGCGATCATGACATACTGCCCTGCCGCGACATCATCATGTGCGGCGGCGTAGAGGTCGTCCAAATAGGCGTTCCCGGTTTCGATGGTCAGCTTGCCGCCGTCCGGCATCGCGTCACGCGCATTCACCGCCAGGTTCAGCAGCGCGTTTTCCAACTGGTTCGCGTCAGCCACGGTCCGCCACAGCCCACCGGCCAGCACGGTTTCCAGCGAAACCGATTCCCCCAAGGAACGGCGCAGCAAATCCGACATGCCGGCAACCAGCTTGTTGGCATCCAGCGGGCGTGGATCGAGGGTTTGGCGCCGGGCGAACGCCAGCAGCCGCTGGGTCAGCATGGCGGCCCGATCGGCCCCTTGCGCGATCAAACTCAGTGCTCGCGTTATCCGCCCTTGATTGACGCCCAGCGGTTCAGCGGTCAGCAGCCGTTGCAGAAGTTCGACGCCGCCGCTGATAATGGTTAGCAAATTGTTGAAATCGTGTGCGACACCGCCGGTCAGATGGCCGATTGCTTCCATTTTCTGCGACTGGCGCAACGACTCCTCGGCCCGCGCGCGGCGTTCCATTTCCTCGCCAACACGTTGCTCCAGGTGTTCATTGGCATGCAGCAGCGCGTTGCGGGCTTCCTTGCGCAGCCGGGCGAGTTCGAGGTTGGAGCGTATGCGCGCGAGCAGCTCGCGGGCGGAAAACGGTTTGACCAGATAATCGTCGGCGGCTGCTTCCAGACCCTCCAGCCGGGCGTCCTCGCCCGCCCGCGCCGACAGCAGAACGACCGGGAGGTCACGCAACGCATCGTCGGCGCGGATACCGGCCAGTAGATCGAACCCGTCCATGACCGGCATCATAATGTCCGACAGGATCAAATCGGGCTGGTTTGCCCGCGCGGCGGCCAAGGCGGCCTGTCCGTCAGCCACCGCCTCCACCGTGTAGGCCGGGCGCAGCAGCCGGACGACATAGTCACGCATGTCGGCGTTGTCGTCGGCGAGCAGGATGCGGCGCCGTGATGTCCCGCCTGACGCCGGCAATGGGGTATCCAAGACGGTTGGCTCCCCGATTTCGCCAAGTTCGGGCAACCAGCGGAGTGCCTCTTCCACGAAGGCCGCCGCGACCGTTCCGGAACTGCCCCGCGGCGCCGCATCGACGATGTCTTCCGGGATCGCATCGAAGACCCGTTCGGCAGGCAGGTGGGCCACTCCAAACGGAACGTGGACCGTCAGCGTCGTGCCGGCATCGACCCCGCTTTCCACGGCGATCGTGCCGCCCTGCAGCTTCACCAGTTCATTGACCAACGCCAAACCGATGCCGGTGCCTTCCAGGGTGCGGCCGCGCTGTCCCCCGATCCGGTGGAAGCGGTCGAAAATGTGCGGCAACTCCTCCGCTGGTATGCCTACGCCGGTGTCGCCCACTGTCAGCACAGCGGATTGCCCGTCGGGCGCCGCGTGAAGACCCACCGTAATGGCGCCGACGAGGGTATATTTGAATGCGTTCGAGATCAGGTTGAGAACGATTCGCTCCCACATCTCGACATCGACATAGACCGCCTGATCCAACCGCTCGCAATCCGCCGTTAGCCGAATGCCGGCCCGGTCGCAGACGGAGCGGAACGTGCTGGCCAGTTCCTCGGTATAGGCGCCCAGATCGGTCGGCTGGAACCGGGCCTGAACCCGGCCGGCCTCCATGCGGGAAAAGTCCAGCAGCGTATTCACCAGACGCAGCAGGCGAAGCCCATTGCGATGTACCATCGACAACCGCTCCGCCGCCACCGGGTCGCGTCGAACCAAGGCGGCAATCTCCTCCTCCAGCGGCCCCAGTATCAGCGTCAGCGGGGTTCGGAATTCATGGCTGACGTTCGAGAAGAAGGCGGTCTTCGCGCGATCGATCTCCGCAAGTGCCTCCGCCCGCCTGCGTTCGGCCTCATAAGCGCGCGCCGCGCCCAGCCCGGAGGCGATCTGCGCCGCCACGAGTTCGATGAACCCTGCATAGGCCTCATCCAGCGGGCGATAGGGATTCAAACCGGCAATAAACAGCCCGGCTGGATTTACCTGCCCCTGCTGGGCGATGGGCACGGCCATGATATAGCGCGGCGGGCGGTCCCATGCGCCACCCGGAAGTCCCGGAAAGCCGCCCAGGTCGTGAACGCAGCGGGTTCGCTGCCCGCTCAGCAGTGCCGCCGCTGGAAATGGCAGCCCGCTGGCGTCGGGCACCACGTCCGGGGCGATCGCGTCGCCGATACCGCCGATATCAGCCGAACGGTAAAGGTGACCGGTGGCGTCGTCGTAAAGGTAGATCAGTGCGAACGGCATATCCCGGTCATTGCGCGCCAGCGAATGTTCGGCGGCTTGCATCACCTCCGGTTCGGATCGGGCAGTACCCAGGGCGGCACCCAGGTCGCGCAGTGTATCCAGACGGCGTTCGCCGATGACCCGCTGGGTTTCCTCGGTCACCACGCACAGCATACCGGCGATCGTGCCATCGTCGTCCGGCAGCGGGCTGTAGGAGAAGGTGTGATAGGTCTCCTCAGGGTAGCCACTGCGCTCCAGCAGCAACAGCAGGCCTTCGTCCCAGGTTGCGACACCTGTGTGCATCACCGCCCCCGCGCGCGGACCGATGTCCTTCCAGATCTCGGCCCAGACCTGACGGGCCGGCTGACCAAGCGCCGACGGGTGCTTTACGCCAAGTGTCGGCGCATAGGCGTCGTTATAGAAGAAGGTCAGTTCCGGTCCCCACCCCAGCCACATCGCGTAGCGGGAGGTAACCAGAATGCGAAGGATGGTCGTCAGGCTTTGGGACCACGTGGAACGGTCCCCAAGGACAGTATCCTTCCAATCGGCTGCCGCGATCAGCCCGGCCATCCCTCCGCCCGCGATCCCGGACACCGGGGAATCGGTGCCGCCGCTCACGCTTTCTCTCAACTCAGGCAAATCCTGCTCCTGCTTCGGCAAACGCTCGATACTGCCGTCGATATGGTCCGGGCGGGAACCTGCTCACCGGAACATCGCGGAGAGATGATTGGGCGGAGGTGGTCGGCCGCACGCGGTGCGTTATGCCGGCAACAGGCGGTTCGCGATCTCGGCCGCCTCGGCCAGCCCGGCAGCGATCGCGGCACTGCCGGCGGCCATGGATGCGCTGCCGTAACCCCAGGCAGCGAAGATGCAGGGAATGCCCGCGCCCGCGGCGGCGGCGACATCGTTATGGTGATCGCCGATCATCACCGCCCGGCCGGCCTGTCCCCCTGCCTTTTCCAGTGTCGCCAGCACATGTGCTGGATCCGGTTTGCGAACCGGGAAGCTGTCGCCGCCGCCAACAGCGCACAGCATCGGCAACAACTCCATCTGAGCCAGCAGCGCCCGCGCGGCACGCTCTGGTTTGTTGGTGCAAACGGCGAGCTGCCAGCCTTGGCGGGACAGACCGCCGAGTGCGGCGATCGCATCGGGGTACAGCCGGCTGCGATCGGCGATATGAGCAGTATAATCCGCCGCGAGCCAGGCAGCCGCATCGGCGTCCGGCAGCCGGCCATACGCGGCGAATGCCCGGCTGGTCAGCATCGCGATGCCGTCGCCGACCATCGCCTTGACCCGGGGTTCGGAAAATGCCGGCAGAGCGCGCGACCGCATCAGCCGGTTCAACGCCGCCGTCAGGTCGGGCACGGTATCGACCAGCGTGCCATCCAGATCCAGCAGCAGGGTGCGCGCCACTATGTTGCACTCCGAAACGTGAATTGAACCCATATCATAACGGTGGCCTTTGACAGTCCGCCGCCATCGCCGCTACGCCAGACGCCGGAGTGGGCCGATCCCGACGGAAGCATCCGTGCGGTTCGGCGAATCGGCCCACGCGTTCGAATTCTGATGGATTAAAGCCGGTGGCATCGTCCGCCAGACCTTATCCACTGGCGAAGCAAGGGTCGAGTATGCAATCAACCGCCATCGTTCTGGCCGCCGGTCTAGGCAAACGAATGAAGTCTTCGGTGCCGAAGCCGCTTCATCATCTTGCCGGACGCTCCATGCTGCGGCATTTGCTGGCGAGCTGCGAGTCGGTATTCGACAGGATCGTTGTCGTGTTGGGTTCCAACATGGATGCCGTCCGTGACGAAGCCCGGCCGCATACATGTGTGGTGCAGAACGACCGTCTGGGTACCGCCCACGCGGCGCTGCAAGCGATCGAACATTTTGGCGACGGACAGGTCGCGGTGCTGTATGCCGATAACCCGCTGATCCGTCCGGCAACGCTGCGCCGGCTGCTGGATACACGGGGACCGACCGACCTGTCGCTGATGGCATTCCGCCCGGCGGATCCAGCGAACTACGGCCGCGTCATCACCGGCACCGACCGGCTGGTGGTGAGGATCGTGGAGTATGCCGACGCTTCCCCCGATGAACGCCGTGTGCATCTGTGCAACGGCGGCGTGCTGTGCGCGGGGGCGGAGCAGATGAAGCGCTGGCTGCGCGGTGTGAAGAACAACAACGCGGCGGGGGAATATTATCTGACCGATCTGGTGACTCTGGCCCGCGCCGACGGACGCGACGTGCGCGCGGTGGAAGCCCCGGCGGACGAACTTGCGGGTGTGAACTCCCGCAACGAGTTGGCCCGGGCCGAGGCGGTGCTGCAAGGCTGGATGCGCGAGGAGGCAATGACGGCCGGCGTCACGATGACCGATCCGGCCAGCGTATTCCTGTCCCATGACACCAGGCTCGGTACCGATGTCACGATCGAGCCGAACGTCTTCTTCGGCCCCGGCGTGACGGTGGACAGCAACGTCACGATCAAGGCATTTTGCCATATCGAGGGCACGCATATCGGCAGTGGCAGCGTTGTCGGCCCGTTCGCCCGGTTCCGGCCGGGGACAACGCTGGCAAATGACGTTCACGTCGGCAATTTCGTGGAAATCAAGGCGTCCCACCTGGCACAGGGCGTCAAAGCGGGGCATCTGACCTATCTGGGTGACGCGTCGATCGGTGCGGCGACCAATATCGGCGCGGGGACGATCACATGTAATTACGATGGTATCGGCAAACATCGGACCCATATCGGTGCCAATGTGTTCGTGGGGTCCGATGTGGCGCTGGTCGCACCGGTTTCGGTGGGCGATGGCGCCATACTGGGGGCGGGCAGCGTCATCACTCAGGATGTACCGTCCGACGCGCTGGCGCTTGGCCGCGGCCATCAGGTGCTGAAGCCCGGACGGGCACCGCACATGCGGGCGGCCGCGCAACGGCTGAAAGACTCGAAGCGGACCGAAGCGGCAAAGGAAGCGAATTGAATGTGCGGCATCGTTGGCGTCATCGGCACCCGTCCCGCGGCCCCCATCATCCTGGAAGCGCTGCGGCGGCTGGAATACCGCGGCTATGACAGCGCCGGCATCGCGACGCTGGTGAACGGGCATATCGACCGCCGCCGGGCAGAGGGTAAACTGGGTAATCTCGCGGCGTCGCTGGACCGCACCGCCCTGCCCGGCACGATCGGGATCGGCCATACCCGGTGGGCAACCCACGGCGCGCCCACCGAAAGCAACGCCCATCCGCACGGCACCGCCCGGGTATCTCTGGTGCATAACGGGATTATCGAGAACCACGCCGAACTGCGCGCCGAACTGGAAGCCGCCGGCCAGGAATTCAGCACCGAAACCGATACCGAGACCGTCGCTCAACTGGTCGATCTGAACCTGAAGATGGGCATGGAACCGATCGAGGCGGCCGGCGCGGCGCTGCGGCGGCTGGAAGGCGCCTATGCGCTGGCGATGATCTTCTCCGGCCACCCCGATCTGATCGTCGGCGCGCAGCACGGCGCCCCGCTGGCGATCGGGTTTGGCGAGGATGAGATGTTCGTCGGATCGGATGCCCTGGCGCTGGCCCCGCTGACCCGGCGGATCGCCTATCTTCAGGACGGCGACTGGACGGTGGTGGACCGACAGGGTGCAAGGTTCTTCGGCGCCGACGGCAAGCAGGTAGAACGCGAGATCAAGCTGACCCGGCTGACCGGCGCGTCGATCGGCAAGGGCAATTTCCGGCACTTCATGGAAAAGGAACTCCATGAGCATCCGGCGGTGATCGGCGACACGCTGCACCAGATGATCAGCCCCGGGACCCGGGCGGTGGCTCTGCCGGCCGATCTAGGGATCGATTTCCGCAAGGTGTCGCGCATCACCATGAGCGCGTGCGGCAGCGCGTTCTATGCCGGGCTGGTCGGGCGCTGGTGGTTCGAGGCGATTGCCCGCATCCCGGCCGACGGCGATGTGGCCAGCGAATTCCGCTACCGGACTCCGCCGATGCCCGGGGGCGGATTGGGGCTGCTGGTGTCCCAGTCCGGAGAGACGGCCGATACGCTGGCGGCGCTGCGTTATATGCGCGAACAGGGCCAACAAGTGCTGTCGATCCTGAACGTGCCGGAAAGCACCATGGCGCGTGAGAGCGATGCGGTGCTGGAAACGGTCGCGGGACCCGAGATCGGCGTGGCCAGCACCAAGGCTTTCACCGCGCAGTTGTCGGTGCTGGCGTGTCTGGCATTAGCCGCGGGCCGGCAAACTGGCGCCATCAGCCTTGACGAAGAGGCCCGGATGACCGCGGCGCTGCTGGAAGTCCCCGGGCGGGCGGCAGAGGTGCTGGCGAACGAGGATGCGATCGCCTCGCTGGCGGTGCGGGTGGCCAAGGCCAGGGACGTGCTGTTCCTGGGGCGCGGGAACTGCTTCCCCATCGCTCTGGAGGGCGCACTGAAGCTGAAGGAAATCAGCTACATCCACGCCGAGGGGTATGCCGCCGGAGAAATGAAGCACGGCCCGATCGCCTTGATCGATCCGGCGGTGCCGGTGATCGCGATAGCACCTTCGGGTCCGCTGTTCGAAAAGACGGCGTCCAACCTGCAGGAAGCCGCCGCGCGTGGCGGGCAGGTGATCGTGTTCAGCGACGCGGCGGGTGCGGCGAAGCTGAAGGGCATCGCCGTGGAAACGGTTATTCTGCCGGATGTGGACCCGTTCGTGGCACCGATCCTTTACGCGATCCCGGTGCAGATGCTGGCCTATCAGGTCGCGGTTCTGAAAGGCACCGATGTGGATCAGCCGAGGAACCTGGCGAAGTCCGTGACCGTCGAATAACTGCGAAATCCAGGCGGTCAGGCTTGGGCGACCGCCTGGATATCGACCATCAACTCGTTGCCCAGCCCTTCCAGCCCGGTTCGGACCAGACTCACTGCCGCATCGTCGGGTGCGCGCAACAATGCTGTTACCTTGAACAGCGCCCCGCCGCTGAACGAACCGCTGGCGACATCGGTGGTCAGCTCCTCGATATTCACGCCGCAGCCGGCCAGCACGCGAGAGATATCGCGAACGATGCCGGGCCGGTCGTTGCCGACGACCTCCAGCGCCAGCCGGGACGGCGCTGGGGCCTTGGCGCCTGGAGTTCCGGTCTGGACGACGATTTTCAGTCCCTGGCTTTCCAGCGCGCGCAGATCCTCGGTCAGGCTGTCCGGTGCCTCCACCAGCACGATCCCGGCGAACTGGCCGGCCAACCGAGCCATGCGGCTTTCGAGCCAACTGCCGCCGGCGGCATCGACGGCTTCGGCCAGGGCGCGCACCAGGCCCGGGCGATCTGGCCCGACCACCGTCAGGATCAATGAAGCCATCGGCGTTTCTCCCTGAATTTCGTTCTTCTTAGCCTACCCGAAGTCCCGGCGCAGCCCACCTGTGCGCTATCGTTGTTGCAAACCCGGGCGCGGCATGGTTGTTACCCGCCCCTTGGAGGGTACGTTCCCAATGTCGAAGTTTGTTTCCGGCCGGCACTTCCTGCAAACGCCAGGGCCGACCAATATCCCGGATCGCGTGCTGCGCGCGATGGACCGCAACGCGATCAACCATCGCGGCCCCGAATTCGGCGCCCTGGGGCGCGAGATCGTCGGTAAGCTGCGCGACGTGTTCCAGACCGAAGCCGCCACGATCGGCATTTTCCCCGCCTCCGGAACCGGCGCCTGGGAGTCGTCGCTGGCCAACACGCTGGCGCCCGGCGACAGGATTTTGATCAGCCGCACCGGCCAGTTCTCCCATTTGTGGGAACAGATGGCCACGAGGCTTGGTGTGGACGTTGTCGCGCTGGAAACCGATTGGCGCCACGGCGCCAACCCTGATGCGATCCGTCAGGCGCTGGAGCAAGACCGCGAAAACCGCATCAAGGCCGTGTGCGCGGTTCACAGCGAGACCTCGACAAGCTGCATGACCGACATTGCCGCGGTGCGCGATGCGATGAACCAGGCGAAACACCCTGCCCTGCTGATGGTGGATGCGATTTCGTCCTTGGGATGCGCCGATTACCGGCACGATGCCTGGGGCGTGGACGTCACCATCGCAGGCTCGCAAAAGGGGCTGATGGTTCCGCCCGGCCTGTCGTTCACGGCGATCGGCGACAAGGCCCTGGCGGCCGCACGCGCCGGGGGATCCCGCCGCAGCTATTGGGATTGGGAGCCGCTGGTTGCGTCTAACAAGACCGGCTATTTTCCGTACACTCCGGCGATGAACCTGCTGTTTGCGTTGAACGAGGCAATGGACATGCTGGCCGAGGAAGGCCTACAGGCCGTCTTCGCCCGTCATAACCGCTATGCCCGGGCAACCCGCCTTGCCGTTGCCGCGTGGGGTCTGGAGCTGCAATGCCAGGATCCGAACGCGTATGCCCCTGGCGTGACCGCCATCCGGGTGCCGGACGGGCACAGCGCGGACAATCTGCGCAACATCATCCTGGACCGGTTCAACATGGCCCTCGGCAACGGGCTCGGCCGGATCGAGGACAAGGTGTTCCGTATCGGCCATATGGGCGATCTGGGGGTGCTGTCGTTCACCGGCACGCTGACGGGTGTGGAAATGGGCCTGCGCGCCGCCGGCATTCCGCACCAGGAAGGCGGCGTACAGGCGGCGATGAATTATCTGGCGTCCGCCAACGAATAGCCGCTGGTTCGCTGGGCGGCATTCGGTTGCCGCCCGTTCAGGCAAACCGTCGGCCCAATAGGATTTCCCGTATTTTGTGCCGGAGTCCCGGGTTGTCCACAGGATTCTGTGCTTGCCGGTGAATCTTCGATTGCCAGCCACCGCCCTGAACCATACTGTATTTAGTATGCAGAGCCTGAGAGGGGACCAGCATATGGTATGGGACGATGATACGATCCGTGTGTTGAGGGACCTCTGGGCTCAGGGTTTATCCACGGCGGAAATCGGCCGGCGCCTGAACGTCTCCAAAAACGCGATCGTCGGCAAAGCCCATCGGCTTGAGCTGGATGCGCGCCCCTCGCCCATTCGGCGCGACAGCAAGCCGGTTGCCGAACGGTCGCCGGCCATCCCGCGGACGGCTGGCCCGACGCTGCCGCCGCTGGCCAGCGCCGAAACAACCAGCGCGGGCATGCCCATCGCCGTCAGGCCCGGCACCCCGGTGGCCACTATCCCCGTGACCAGCACCGAATCGGCCGCCGCCCGGGAAACAACCCACGCAGCCGCGCCCCCGGTTACCAACGTGCAGCCAATCCGTCCCGTCGCGGTGGATGTCCCCAAGCCGGCTGCCCCCGCCGTCGCGATCGCGCCCCGCCCGGCACCGTCGCACCCCCCGCTTCAGGTTCGCCGTTCCGCGCCGACCTGCTGCTGGCCAATCGGCGATCCGGGGACCAAGAGCTTCCGCTTTTGCGACGACGTGTCGGCCGCGGGCAAACCCTATTGCGACGAACACGCAAAGCTGGCCTATGTGAAAATCCGCGACCGGCGGGAGGACGCGGCTTAAACGGCTCGGCCGGCGAACGATCGCTTTGCGGCGCGGACGTCGGTGTCTATAAGGGGCGCGCCCAACAAGCTGAGTGACGCAATGGCAATCCACGCCGAGATTTTCGCCGACGCCCGCAAATGCATGGTCGACAGCCAGATCCGCCCCAACCGGGTAACGGATCCGCGCGTCCTCGCCGCCATGCGGTCCTTGCCGCGGGAACAGTTTCTGCCGCCCGGCGTGCAGGCCCTGGCCTACGCGGATGAGGACGTGCCGCTGGGCAACGGCCGCTTCCTGATGGAACCGATGGTGTTCGCCAGACTGCTGCAGGCGGCTTCGCTTGCCAGCGGGGAGCGGGTGCTGGTGGTCGGGGCGGGCACCGGCTATGGCGCCGCGGTCCTGGCTGCGTGCGGATGCCGCGTCACCGCGCTGGAGGAAGACCCCGCGCTGTTGGCCATGGCCGCGGCGATACTGCCTCTCCACGCGCCCGGTGCGATGCTGGTTTCGGGGCCTTTGTCCGCTGGGTGGGCCTCGCAAGGGCCTTACGACCTGATCCTGATAGAGGGCGCGGTGCCGGAAATACCCGCCACGCTGGCCGGCCAGACCCACCGGGAAACCGGACGGATCATGACCTTTATAGCCACTGCCGGCCGCACAACACGGGCCGTTATCGCCGAGGCGACACCGGCCGGTTTAGGAATTTCGCCCTTGTTCGATTGCGCGACTCCGGTCATTCCGTCGTTCCGCAAAGCGCCAGCCTTCGCGTTCTGAACCGGGATTATCGGCCCGCCGCGAACGTCAAGCTGGACATTGCCGCGCTGTTGTGGCGAATCTAGTGCGGTGATCGGCCCGTCGCTTGACCGCCGATCGGATGCACGGCGTCTGAGAGATATGGCCGCCCATCGGGCGGACGGTCTTGTGAAAAGGGTTTCTAATGGGTTTGCGTTCCGTTTTGCTGGCCAGTTTCAGCGTTGTCGCCATTGTCGCGTCCGCTGGTGCCCAAACGCCTCCGCAACCGGGGGCGGATGCGCCAGCAAAGCAGACAGCGGCGGCGAAGAACGCGAAGCCGCCGGCACATACCGCGGCAGCGAGCGCGCCCAACATTGTCGCTCCGCACACTCTGATGGAGGCGTTGGCGGCAACCTATGCCAATCAGCCGGCGTTACAGGCCGAACGCGCCAAGCTGCGGGCAACCGACGAAAATGTGCCAACGGCGTTGGCCGGTTGGCGTCCGAACGTGGCGTTGGCCGGTTCGGCGGGGTATGGCGACGGTTTGTCGCGGGCGCTGTCGTATTTCGGGACAAACCGATTTTATTTCAATACACCCATGCAACGGGATATCGCCAACGCCACTGCCACGGTCACCCAGAACGTCTATACGGGCGGTAAAGTAGAAGGCAGCGTCAATCGCGCCAAAAGCCAGGTGATGGCCGAACGGGCGATGTTGATCGCGCAGGAGGAGACCAGCTTCAACAACGCGGTCAGCGCCTATGTCGGGGTGATCCAGGCGAAGCAGTTGCTGGAATTGCAAATCAACAACGAACAAGTGCTCGCCAAGCAGTTGCAGGCAACCAACGACCGCTTCCGTGTCGGCGAAATCACCCGCACCGACGTCGCCCAGGCGGAGGCCGCGCTGGAAGGTGCCCGCGCCACGCGGGAAACCGCCGTCGGCAGTCTGGCCACGGCCCGCGGCACGTTCCAGCAATATATCGGCGTCTTTCCGCCGGATGACCTGGCGCCACCGCAACCGCTGAACCTACCCGTGCACAGCGAACAGGAAGCCTCGGTCGTCGCGGCCCAGAACAACCCTAATGTGGTCGCGGCCCTGTTCAACGATGCTGCGGCCAAGGATGCCGTGGATGTGGCGTTCGCGGCGTTGATGCCGCAGGTCAGCGTCCAGGGACAAACCTTCCAGGAACAGAACCCGGGTGGACGCAGTTCGGCCACGAACGGCTATCAGGTTGTCGCCCAGGTGTCGGTGCCAGTGTATCAGGGCGGTTCCGAATACGCCGGTGTCCGGCAGGCCAAGCAGGCACGCCAGCAGACCCAGCGCCTGATCGACGATGCCAAACGCACCGCCGTGCAAAATGCGGTGCAGGCGTGGGATACGCTGACAGCGGCCAAAGCCGCGGCGGACAGCACCAGGGCGCAAATTCGCGCCAACGAAATCGCCCTGGAAGGCGTGGAACGCGAGGCCATCGTCGGCAGCCGTACGACGTTGGACGTTTTGAATGCCACCCAGTTGCTCCTGAGTTCGCGCAACACGCTGGTGCAAAATCTGGCACAGGTGATCACCGCGTCCTACGGTGTCGCCATGGCAATCGGGCGGCTGACCGCGCGCGATCTGCGTCTTCCGGTGCCGTTATATGACGAAACCGCATATTATCAGGCTGTGAAGGACCGTTGGGTCGGCTTGTCCGACTACGCGACCGGCCAACCCGGGCGATGACGGACACGCCGTCCGCCGCCACGCCGACTGCCAGCGTGGCCCCCGGCGGAACAACGGTGCCCGCCGACGGGGCGGACCCGTCGATGGAAGATATTCTTGCATCCATCCGGCGCATCCTCAACGACGAGGATGCGCCGGACGGCGACCCTGCCGCGCCGGGCGGCGACGATGTGCTGATACTGGATCAGTCCATGATGATCCCATCCGCGGAACCGGAACCGATCGCGCCGGAGAGCCACGCCGAACCCGCCCTGCAAGCCACGCCGCGACCAGCCATGGAGGCTTCAACGTCCACCGATCCGATTGCGCTGCCAGACCCGACCCCAGATCTGGTTGCCCCGGAAGCGGCCGCAGCCGCCGCGTCGTCCGTCGGGAGCCTTGTGCGGACATTGGCCGCCGGGCGGGCAACGCAGGTCTATGCCGGCGGCCCGACGCTGGAAGACATGGTTCGGGCCGAACTGCGACCGCTACTGAAAGAGTGGCTGGACACCAATCTGCCCCCTGTGGTCGAGCGGCTGGTGCGCGCCGAAATCGAGCGGGTCGTCGGACGGGCCGTTCCCTGATAAGCGGGCGCAGGCCCCCTGCGGCGAGTTCTGAAAATGGATAACGCGGACCCCGGGCAGGCGCATGCCCCCGATCGGCACGGGTCGCGCGGGAGAGAGCGATGACACTGGACAGCAGATTTACCCCGGGCGAGATCGAGCCCCGGCTGTACGAAGGTTGGGAAAACGCCGGCAGTTTCGCCTGCGACCCGGACTCGGACGCCACACCGTTTACCATCATGATCCCGCCGCCGAACGTCACCGGCAGTCTGCATATGGGTCATGCGCTGACCTTCACCATTCAGGATACGCTGGTGCGCTGGCGCCGCATGCAGGGCCGCGACGCGCTGTGGCAGCCGGGCACCGACCATGCGGGCATCGCCACGCAAATGGTGGTCGAACGCCTGCTGGCTGCGGAAGGCAAGGACCGCCGGGACATGGGGCGCGAGGCGTTCCTGGAGCGGGTGTGGCAATGGAAGGCGGAATCCGGCGGCACCATCACCCGCCAGCTTCGCCGCCTGGGTGCGTCGCTGGACTGGCCGCGCGAACGCTTCACCATGGACGACGGGCTGTCGGCAGCGGTTAAGGAAACCTTCGTCAAGCTGCACAGCGAGGGGTTGATCTATCGCGACCGACGGCTGGTCAACTGGGATCCCAAGCTGCAAACCGCGATTTCCGATCTCGAGGTCGAGAACCGCGAGATCAGGGGCTCGCTGTGGCACCTGCGCTATCCGATCGAGGGCGAACCGGGTCGGTTCATCGTCGTCGCCACCACACGGCCGGAGACGATGCTGGGCGATACCGCCGTGGCGGTGCATCCCGATCATCCGGTGTACGGCGCGCTGATCGGCAAGCGGGCTATTCTGCCGCTGGTCGGGCGGTCGATCCCGATCGTCGGCGACACCTATGCCGACCCGGAAAAAGGCACCGGCGCGGTGAAGATAACACCCGCGCACGACTTCAACGATTTCGAGGTCGGACGCCGTCATAATCTGCCGATGCCGTCCGTGCTGGACCGCCAGGCCATGGTGACGCTGGCGGAAATCGAGGACTCGATGACGACGGTCCCCGGCGTCGCCGACCCGGAGTTCGTGCGCCAACTGGCAGGTCAGGCCCGCTTCACCGCCCGCGCCGCCATCGTCGCGGAACTGGAACGGCTGGAACTGCTGGACAAGATCGAGCCGCACACCAACCAGGTGCCACACGGCGATCGCGGCGGCGTGCCGGTGGAACCGCTGCTGACCACCCAATGGTACTGCAACGCCGGGGTGCTGGCGAAACCGGCGATCGAGGCGGTGGAAACCGGCAAAACCGTCTTCTACCCCAAGCAATGGGAAAACACCTTCTTCGCCTGGATGCGGGATATCCACCCCTGGTGTATCTCTCGGCAGCTTTGGTGGGGGCACCGGATCCCGGCCTGGTACGGGCCGGACGGCACCGTGTTCGTCGCCAAGGACGAAGCCGGGGCGGCGGCACAGGCGCGCGTTCATTACGGTCGCGACGAAGTGCTGGTGCAGGACGAGGACGTCCTGGATACATGGTTCAGTTCGGCACTGTGGCCGTTCTCGACTTTGGGCTGGCCCGAACAGACCAAGGAAGTGGCGCGTTACTATCCCGGCGACGTGCTGGTGACCGGCTTCGACATCATCTTCTTCTGGGTTGCCCGGATGATGATGATGGGCCTGCATATGATGGGCGATGTACCGTTCCGCACGATCTACATCCATGGCCTCGTCCGCGACGAGAAGGGCCAGAAAATGTCCAAGTCTCGCGGCAACGTCATTGACCCGCTGGAGCTGATCGACAGCTACGGCGCCGACGCGCTGCGCTTCACGATCTGCGCGCTGACCGGCCCGGGCCGCGACGTGAAGCTGGGTGCCGCCCGCGTGCAGGACTACCGCGGTTTCGTCACCAAGCTGTGGAACGCCGCCCGCTTCTGCGAAATGAACGGCATGCAGCCGGATGCCGGCTTCGATCCCGCCAGCGTGACGCTGCCGCTGTCGCGCTGGCTGCTGGCGGAAACCAACAATGCGATCCGCGACGCAACGGCGGCTCTGGAAGCCTATCGTTTCGACGAATATGCCGCCGCCGGTTACCGCTTCGTCTGGAACACGTTCTGCGACTGGTTCCTGGAATTCGCCAAACCGCTGTTCGCCGAGGGCGCCGCCCCCGCCGCCGCGGCCGAAATCCGCTCCGTCGGCGCGTATGTACTGGGACAGATCCTGCGGCTGCTGCACCCGGTCATCCCGTTCGTGACGGAAGAGTTGTGGGACCGCTTCGGCTATGGCGAACCGTGCAGCCTGATCGGCACCGCCTGGCCGTCGCCGGTTGCCGTGCCGGGCGCCGAACAGGCGCGTGAGGAACTGGACTGGGTGGTGCGGCTGATTACCCTGGTGCGGTCGGTGCGGGCGGAGATGAACGTGCCGCCGTCGAAGCCGTCGCCGGTTCTGCTGCAAGGGGTCTCGGCCGAGGGTCTGGGCCGGGTCGATCGCTGGCTGGACGCGATCAAGCGGCTGGCCCGGGCATCCGAAGTCTCCGCACTGACCGGCGATATCCCCCGCGAATCGGCGCAGGCCGGGCTGGACGACGTGACGATCGTGCTGCCGCTGACCGGGCTGATCGACATCGCGGTGGAACGGGCGCGTCTGGCGAAAGAGCGCGACAGGCTGGCAGTGGACGCCAGGAAAACCGCCCAGAAGCTGGCGAACGCCGATTTCGTCAGCCGAGCGCCGGATGAGGTGGTGGCGGAGAACCGCGAACGCCTCGCCGCCGCCGAGTCCGAAATCGCTCGGTTGCAGGCCGCGCTGGTTCGGCTGGGATAACGGGCGCCCCCCTGCCGGTGTCCGGTGGTGGGGGCGGACTGCACGCGCGGCGCATTTGCGACGGCGAAGCCGCATAACCCATTGACGACACGACAATGGGTCCCTATTCTTTGAGTCCTTCCTGAACATCGGGCGACTGTGCCTCCGCACCCCACGCCCTGAGCCTCAAAATTCCAACTGGCCACGAACCTCCGGGTGATTACGCCCGCAATGTGTTCTGGCCGTCCCCTCCTTATATCTCACCCTCACGTCCAGGTACCCCATGCACCTTGCTGAACTGAAGAAAAAGTCCCCAGCCGAACTGGTGACCTTCGCCGAGTCCCTCCAGGTTGAAAACGCTTCGTCGCTGCGCAAGCAGGACATCATGTTCGCGATCCTGAAGAATCTGGCGGACAACGACCAGGCCATCCATGGGGAAGGCACGCTGGAAATCCTGCCGGACGGTTTCGGCTTCCTGCGCAGCCCGGAGGCGAATTACCTCGCCGGCCCCGACGACATCTATGTCAGCCCCAGCCAGGTACGCCGGTTCGGTCTGCGCACCGGCGATACGGTCGATGGCCAGATCCGCGCGCCGCGCGACGGGGAGCGCTATTTCGCCCTGCTGAAGGTCGATACCGTCAATTTCGAACCGCCCGATGCGGTGCGCCATCGCGTCAACTTCGATAACCTGACGCCGCTGTATCCCGAAGAGCGCCTGAAGATGGAGATGGAGAACTTCCAGTCCGTCGCCAAAGGCCCGGTGAAGGATTTCACCCCGCGGGTGATCGATCTGATCTCCCCTGTCGGCAAAGGTCAGCGCGCGCTGATCGTGGCGCCGCCGCGCACCGGCAAGACGGTGATGCTGCAGAACATCGCCGCCGCCATCGCGGCCAACCACCCCGAAGTCTTCCTGATCGTGCTGCTGATCGATGAGCGGCCGGAAGAAGTCACCGACATGGCGCGCAGCGTGAACGGCGAAGTCATCAGCTCCACCTTCGACGAACCGGCGACCCGGCATGTCCAGGTGACCGAGATGGTGCTGGAGAAGGCCAAGCGGCTGGTCGAGCACAAGCGGGACGTGGTGATCCTGCTGGACAGCATCACCCGCCTGGCGCGGGCCTACAACACGGTCGTGCCGTCCTCCGGCAAGGTGCTGACCGGCGGTGTGGACGCCAACGCATTGCAGCGGCCGAAGCGCTTCTTCGGCGCGGCGCGCAATATCGAGGAAGGCGGGTCGCTGACCATCATCGCCACCGCCCTGATCGATACCGGCAGCCGCATGGACGAAGTGATCTTCGAAGAGTTCAAGGGCACCGGTAACTCCGAAATCATCCTGGATCGCAAGCTGTCCGATAAGCGGTCCTTCCCGGCCATCGACATCACCAAGTCCGGCACCCGCAAGGAAGAACTGCTGGTGGAACGCAGCGTGCTGTCGAAGATGTGGGTGCTGCGGCGTATCCTGAACCCGATGGGGACAGTGGACGCGATGGAGTTCCTGCTGGACAAGCTGAAGTACAGCAAGACGAATAACGATTTCTTCGACGCGATGAATACCTGATTGCCATGGCCGGGCTTTGTCCCGGCCGTTTCATAGGCGGTTTTGGCAATTCTTTTATTATCGGAGTAATACGGCGTCAGTCGCGATTGCAGATGAACCGCCTCCGTTACTCCTCCCGCGCCCGCTCCCGCAGATCGAACTTCATGATCTTACCGGTGGAGGTCTTCGGCAGCGGCCCGAACGTGACGTAGCGCGGGCATTTGTAGTGGGCCAGATACGTCCGGCACCACACGACGATGTCCCGCTCCGTAACCGCCTCGGCATCCGCTTTCAGCGTCACAAACGCCTGCGGCGTTTCACCCCATTTCTCGTCAGGACGGGCAACGACCGCCGCCTCCATGACCGATGGATGTTTGTATAGAACCTCCTCCACTTCCAGCGACGAGATATTCTCGCCCCCCGAAATGATCACGTCCTTGGCCCGGTCCTTGATCTCAACGTAACCATCCGGATGCATTACCGCCAGATCGCCGCTGTGGAACCAGCCGCCCGCGAAGGCTTCCTCGGTGGCGTCCTGGTTCTTCAAATACCCTTTCATCACCGTATTGCCGCGCATCATCAGTTCCCCCATCGTCGCACCGTCGGCGGGCATTGGCGTCATCGTGGCCGCGTTCATCACCGCCACTTCCTCGATCATCGGCGTCTGCACGCCTTGCCGGGCCATGAACGCGGCCTTGTCGTCCAGCGGCAGGTCTTCCAGGCCGGGCTGCCACAGACACAAGGTGGCAGGGCCATAGGTTTCCGTCAGCCCATACAAATGGGTAACCGCGAACCCCATCGCCTCCATCCGAGAGATCACGGTCGACGGCGGCGCCGCACCGCCGGTCGCGATCTTCACCTCCTGCGCGAAGGGCCGGCGGACATCGGCCGGGGCGTGGATCAGCATCGAAAGCACCACCGGGGCGCCGCACATGTGGGTAACGCCATGGTCGGCAATCGCGGCGAATATCGGGGCGGGTTCGACCCGGCGCAGGCAGACGTGGGTGGCGCCGGCCAGGGTCACCGCCCAGGTATGGGTCCAGCCATTGCAATGGAACATCGGCAGCGTCCACAGATATACACTGCGCGGCCCCAACCCGAACGTCAGCGCGTTCGCGCAGGCGTTCAGATAGGCCCCGCGATGGTGTGCCACCACGCCCTTCGGATTGCCTGTGGTCCCCGACGTATAGTTCAGCGTGATCGCCTGCCACTCGTCGTCCGGCAGCAGCACCGGATGCGACGGGTCGCCGCCCGCCAGAAAGTCCTCGTATTCGATGGCGCCGATCCGCTCGCCGCCAGCATCGTCGATATCCACCACCAGGATCGGGAGGTCCGCCACCGCCGGTTTCATCGCCGCGGCGAACTCGGTGTCCGTCAGCAGCACCTTGGTTTCGGCGTGATGCAGGATGAACGCGATCGCCCCCGCATCCAGACGGATATTCACAGAACACAAGACGGCGCCCAGCATCGGCACTGCGTAATTCGCCTCCAGCATTTGCGGGGTGTTGGGGGCCATGATGGCGACCGTGTCGCCCTTCCCGACCCCGGCGCGCGCCAGCGCGGACGCCAGACGGCACGCACGCTCTTTGAACTGGGCATAGGTAAAGCGCCGCTCGCCATGGATTACCGCGATGCGGTCGGGGTAAATCCGGGCGGCGCGGGCCAGAAACGATACGGGGGATAACGGCACGTAATTGGCCGGTGTGGGATCGAGATTCCGCTCGAAAATCGACATGTCGTTTCCCGCTTCCTGTTGCAGCCCGGGCACCGCCGTACGGGCGGTTGCTGGACCGTGGCCGGAACCTATGGCACCACCGGGACAAATGCCAATCCAGAGGAAACCAGCATGACCGATTACCTACAAATCACCGTCGCGGACTACATCGCCACAGTCGTGATGAACCGCCAGCCGGTGAATGCCCAGGATACCAAATTCCGCGAGGAGCTGATCGCGGCGTTCGATGGGTTCTCCGACCGCGACGACGTGCGCGTCGTCATCCTCACCGGCTTCGGCAAGATGTTCTCCGCCGGCGCCGACATGAAGGCTCGGCCTACAGGCGACACACCCGGCGAATACTGGGCGTTCAACCGTTACGTTAGAGAAATGTTCAATTCCATCCACGAATGTGCCAAGCCGGTGATCTGCGCCTGCAACGGCCCTGCCCTGGGCGCCGGATTCGGTCTGGTCGCGGCCTGCGACATCATCCTGGCGTCGGACAACGCCGTCATGGGCATGCCGGAAATCGACATCGGCCTGATGGGCGGCGCCACCATGCTGCAACAGTTCTTCGGCCGGTCCAGGGCACGGCGGATGTTCTTCACAGGCTGGCGCGTTCCGGCCGAAGAACTTTATCGCACCGGCGTCATCGAATGCTGTGTCCCGCTGGAACAATTGATGCCGGAGGCGATGAAACTGGCGACCGAAATCGCGTCCAAAAGCCCGCTGGCGATGCGCTATGCCAAACAGTCGATGAACGTGACGATGCACATGCCGCCACGCGACGCCTACCGGTTCGAGCAAGGCATGACCGTCGCGCTGTCGAAATCCGAAGATGGAAAAGAGGCGCGCGCGGCATTCATCGAGAAGCGCAAGCCGAACTGGAAGGGCCGTTAGCCGCCCGACCCAGACGGCGTTTTTGCGGTCGGGAAAATTAGCCGCCGCGACCGAAGGCTGGCGGATCGGAGAGCGTCACAGCTCACGCGGCAGCCGTCCACGGGTTGATCGCTGTGAGGCCAGCGGCGACGAAGGCGCTCGTTTCGCGGGAGGCAACCGCGAAAACATACGCGGCGGCGATTGCGGCAATATAGCCATCGGGCGTGGGGAAGCCCTTCCCCGCGGCACGCGCCCTGACGGCCAGGGCTGCATAGCATCGCGCGGCGTTCGTATCGAATGGCAGGATTCGGGCCCCGAACAACTCCAGCACGCCATCGACGGCGGCGGTTAGCCTGACCTTGCGGCGCCCGTCGGGCAGCGCACCGATGCCGAACAACAGTTCCGCGATGGTGACGCTGGACAGGTAAAGCGTCTCCGCCGCCTGCGCGTCGAGCCAGGCCCGAACCGTCGGCGCCGGTTCGGGTTTCATCGCCTCGGAGACGAACATCGGTGTCGAGCAGGATCATTCGAAACCGAGCGGTTCGGCGGGCCTGGTATCGTGGGCCTGTTCGAGTGCTTCGACATCGGCATTGGTAATTCCGATCTTCCGGCTCATGTCCGCGAGTGCGGAGCCTAGACGGAGCCGGCCTTCCGGTCGCACAGCGGCTTCCAAAATGGCGCGCATTTCCGCTTCCGTGCTGTGATTCTACTGCGCAGCCCGGACCTTCAGGGCGCGATGCGCCTCTTCCGAGAAGTTGCGGATTGTGACGGCGACCATGATGGCATAACTCCAAACGCGCTGGCGTTGATAGCGATCTATAAAAATGCCATCGAACATCAAAAGGAGTGGCGCACACGCGCCAGGCTGGCCGCGACATATCCTCATCCGGGTCGCCCTGTCGGCCGGCACAGCGTGCCGAAGGCGACACCTCGTTCGGTCAATCCAGTATCCGGGCAACGCAAGCAGCAATCGCCGCCTGCACCGTGTCGATATCGCCCGACGCATCCACCATTGCACAGCGTTCCGGGGCAGCGGCGGCGATATCGCGGAACCCTTGTCGGACGCGGGCATGAAACCCCGCATCCAGCCGCTCATACCGGTCGGCACCGCCGCCGCGCTGGCGCAAGCGGGCGGCGGCCACGGCTTCGGGCACGTCCAGCACCAAGGTCAGGTCCGGATCGATCCCCAGCAAGCGGATCTGCGCCGCGATAAACCCCCGGTCCGCACTCTGCCCATATCCCTGATAGGCCATCGTCGAGTCATAGAACCGGTCGCAAATCACCCAGGTGCCCGCGTCGATCGCCGGACGGATGGTCTTTGCCACATGCTCCGCCCTGGCGGCGAAATGCAGCAATGTTTCGGCGCGCGGTGACCAGTCGATCGGCCCGCCCAGCAAGATCCCGCGCAGCAGTTCGGCGCCGGGCGATCCGCCGGGCTCGCGCGTTCGCAGCACGGCGATGCCCCGCGCGGTCAGCGTCCGGGCCAGTAAGGCCGATTGGGTGGTCTTGCCGGCGGCCTCGCCGCCTTCCAGGGTGACGAAGCGGCCCGGGTTCATGTGCCGCCGACGTATTTCGACAGCACCGCTATCGCGCGTCCCGGAAGCCCAAGCCGGGGCACGTCGGCGCCGGCCATGAGCGGTACCTCCAGATGCGGCACGCCATCGCCCGCCAGGGTCAGCTTGCCCACGACGTCGCCCTTGGCCACCGGCGCCGTCAGCGGCGTGTCGAACCCGACCTTCACCGACGCTTTCTGCCGCCAGTTGCGCGGCATTGTCACGGTCACATCCCGCCCGGTCACCAGCGGCACGGTACGGGATGTACCCAGCCACACCGGAATCTGCTCGATGGTGTCGCCGGCACTGAACAGGGTCACATCCTCGAAATTGAAGAATGCCCAGTCCATCAGCCGTTCCGACTCCTCAGCCCGTTCGCGCATCGAACTCATGCCGTTCAGCACCAGGATCACCCGCCTGCCATTTCGCTTGGAGCTTGCGACCAGTCCATAACCGCCAGCATCGGTGTGGCCCGTCTTCAAGCCGTCAGCCGTACCCTTTTGAACCATCGGGTTGCGGTTGCCTTGCTCTATGCCATTGTATTTGAATGTTTTTTCCGAGTCGTAATGATAATAATCCGGAAACTCCCGGATGATCGCGCCGGCCAGCGTGGCGATGTCGCGCACACTCATGTGCTGCTCCGGATCGGGCCAGCCGGTGCAGTTCTTGAAGAATGTATGGGTCAGGCCGAGTTGCTTGGCCTTCGCGTTCATCTTCTCGACAAACTGTTCCTCCGACCCGCCGATCGCCTCGGCCAGCACGATCGCCGCGTCGTTGCCGGATTGCACGATCACGCCGCGGATCAGGTCTTCGACCTTTACCGAACTGCCGATCGCCACATACATTTTCGAACCCTGCATCCGCCAGGCCTTTTCGGTGACCGGCAGTTGGTCGTCCAGCTTCATACGCCCCTGCTTTAGCTGGTCGTACAGCAGATATATCGTCATCAGCTTGGTCATGGACGATGGCGGCATTTCATCGTCCGCCTGCTTTTCCAGCAGGGTTGCGCCGGTATCGAAGTCCTGAATATAGGCCCATCGAGCCGCGGTATCGACTGGCCCAAGCGGTGTATCGGCAGGGGTTCCGGCGGGCACCGGGACGGGTTCGCGGGCTTTGCGGCTAGCCGCGGGTGGGCGCTTCTGTTCAGCCAGCGCCGATCCGGCCGCGGCCGTCAGGGCGGATGCCAACAAGCCAAATCGACGGGTCAGCATCGCGACATACTCTCCTATTGAACCACGATTCTCGCATCAGGAATTCCGGCCGCCAGGGCACGGTCCAGAATCGCATCCGCCTGCGCCACGTTTGCCAGCGGCCCCACCTCGACCAGAAAGCGATTTGTCCGCCCGTCGAATACAGAGACAATCCTGGTGTTGGTCCAGCCCATTTTGGCACGTTCCACGGCGGCGTACTGATACTCCTCGAACGAGTCCAGCCGCACCATCAGCTGTCCGGGAGTCGCCTTGGTCTGCGTCACGGTCTCCGGCAGGCGTATCGGCGGCGCGGCAACAGCGTCCTGTTCGTGAGCGGCAGCCGCGGCGACCGGCAGCGCACGTCCGGCACCCTGCCTTACGCCCGGCGGTGGCGCCAGATCGGCGGACTGGATGCTGCCGCGCGGCGCGGCGGCAATGGTCAACGACGGGGCGCCGGGCAGTGCTTCAGCAGCGGCATGGCTTTGGTCTGGCATTACACGCAGGCGCACGCGCGCTACGCCATCGGCGGGAATGTCCAGCAACGATGCCGTGCGTTCCGTAATCTCCGCCAGCCGGTGCGGATCGCCGGTACCGCGATCGTCGATGCGAACCGTTACCTCCCGGCCATTCTCCAGATTGGTCAGACGCGCGATCGCGGGAAGCTGGATCGTGGGATGGGCCGCGGCAAGCGCCGACGGATCGAACACCTCGCCATCGGCCGTCAGCCGGGGGCTGTTGTCGCCGATAACCTGAACCAGCCCGGTTTCATCCAGATCGTAGGATTCCCGCGGATAATACCACACATTTCCCGCTCGGTAGGGCGCACCCAGGACATAATGCGGGTTCGGCACCGGCTGCGGTGTGCAGGCGAACGTCAGCAAGGTCAGCGGCAGCACGCGCCAGCCCGTGGACCGGGCGCCGCCCGTGCTCACGCCGTCACCCCATCGCCGATCAGCCCAACCGCGAGCGCATAGTAGTCCGAGGGATTATACCGCCTGATCGCATTGAAGTTGGCGAACACCGCGAACGTATCCCCGCCAGCCCCATCCGGTGCCAGCAATCCGGCCGGCGTATCGGACCCGGCCGCCCAGCGACCGTTCAATGGACGGACCCCGGCCCGGATCCAGTCCGACAACGGGCGCTTAGCCTCCCGCCCCGGCGCATCCAGCCCCGCGGGCACGCTGACCGCCTGCCCCCAGGTTTCGCCCGGACGCCAGCCGGATCGAGCCAGATAGTTCGCGATCGACCCCAGCACGTCGGGCTTGCTGGTCCAGATATCCCGCCGTCCGTGGCCTTCGAAATCGACCGCATATCGCAGGTAACTGGTGGGCATGAACTGCGGCTGGCCCATCGCGCCGGCATAGGATCCGGTCATCGCACCCGGCGCGACATCGCCATGATCCAGGATTTTCAACGCCGCCATCAGTTCGCCGCGGAAAAAGCTGGCCCGCCGCCCCTCCCACGCCAGAGTCGCCAGCGCTTCCACGACGCGGAAATCGCCCGTTCCGGTACCATAGCTGGACTCCAGCCCCCAAATCCCGGCGACCGCGCCCGACCCCACGCCAAATCGCTGCTCCACCCTTGCGAACAGCGCCCGGTTTGCCGCCACCGCCTGACGGCCGTCGGCGATCCGCTTGTCGCCGATGACCACGCCGCGGTAGCGCGCCCAGGTCCAGGTCGATTCGGGCTGATGGCGGTCGCGGTCCAGAACCTTCTGGTTCGGAGTTACCCCGGCGAATGCCCGCTGCAGGGTCGCGGGTGCGATACCGGCGGCCCGCGCCTCGGCACGCACGCCATTGAGGAAACTGGCAAAACTATCCGCCGGGACGGCAAACGCCGATGCGGAAACGATCGCGGGAAGCGCGCTGGCGAGGAAAATGCGGCGGGTTGGCATAGCGCGCTTCCTGCCACGCCAGCCCGCGCCGGGGCAATCGGATTCGGCGGCCCATTCGCGCCACCCGCGAACCGATTGGCGGGAGTTCACTTTCATTTGAGAACGATATCGTTTTGCGGCATGACCGAAGCCGCTACTTTCAGACCGCCTTGAAGGAACGCTCGATGAACTATGTCTCCAGACTGTTAGCCCTGACGATCGGGATCGCACCCGCCGCACCCGCCGCCGCCCAGGTACAAAACTATTACCATTCGGGCGCCTGGACCGCTTTCAGCGGACGCAACCCTGCCGGCGCCGCGGTCTGCGGCATCTCCACATCCGACACGTCGAACACGCGGGATTTATCGGTTCGCTTCGATATCGGCGGCACCACGACCACATTTTCCGCCAGCAAGCCCGATTGGTCGATTCCCGACGATACCCATGTCACCGTCGTCATGCAGGTTGGACTGAATCTGCCTTGGACAGTCCAGGCAATCGGACACGGACGCTCAATCGACTGGACCCTGGATGCCACTGCGATCCAACCGTTCGACCGCCAGTTTCGCGGCGCCCCCTCGATGACGCTCACGTTCCCCGATGGCAATGAGCCGCCATGGGCGTTGTCCTTGGCCGGATCGACCGCGATCAGCGACACGTTCGGGCGCTGCATCCGCGACCTGACCCGCCAGGTGCAGGCCAATCCCCCGCCAGCCGCCGCCGCACCGCCGCCGCAAAATACCACGCAGCCGTTCAGCACGTCAGAGCCGCCGCCGGCACACT
>JAJZEV010000233.1 GCA_021805665.1 Pseudomonadota bacterium | reverse complement strand
AAGGCATCCGCCGCCTGATCGACCGCGGCTTCGCCTCCGCCGACACCGCGCACCTGGATCACGCCGCGCTGGCGATGTTCGCCGTGGTCGCGGCCCTCGCCATCGCCACCGGCGCCCGGTTCTACCTGGTCTCCTGGCTGGGCGAGCGTGTCGCCGCCGACCTGCGCCGCGATACGTTCAATCGCGTGATCTCGCTGTCGGCATCGTTTTTCGAGACCGCGCGCACCGGGGACATCCTGACTCGGCTGACCGCCGATATCTCCCTGCTCCAGGCATTGATCGGATCCGCCATCTCCCAATGGCTGCGCAACGTCATTCTTCTGTTCGGCGCCTTCGGGATGTTGCTGGTCACCAGCGCCAAGCTGGCCGGCATCGTGGTGCTGGTCGTCCCCTGTGTCGTCATTCCCCTGGTGCTGTTCGGCCGGCGGGAGCGGCGGCTATCCCGGGCGGCACAGGATCGGGTGGCGGATCTGGGCGCCTATGCCGAGGAGACGATCAACGCCTTGCGTACCGTCCAGGCCTTCACCCACGAACCGGTGGACAAGGCGCGCTTCGGCGCCGCGGTCGAACGGTCGGTGGCGACCGCCCTGGGACGGGTGCGCACGCGGGGCACCCAAATCCTGCTGGTCATCATGCTGGGCTTCGGCGCGATCGTATTCAGCCTGTGGGTCGGCGGCCGCGATGTGATCGCCGGACGGATGACCGGCGGCGACCTGTCCGCCTTCGTCTTCTACGCCGTGCTGCTGGCCACATCCGGCGCACAGATCAGCGAACTGTGGGGCGAGCTGCAACGCGCCGGCGGGGCCGCCGAACGCGTGCGGGAATTGCTGAACGAGCGCCCCACCATCGTCGCGCCGCCCCGCCCGTTGCGCCTGCCATCCCGCCCCGCCGGTCGCGTGTCGTTCCGGAACGTGACCTTTCACTACCCGGCCAGACCCGACTCAGCCGCGCTGATCGATCTGTCCCTGGACGTGGAGCCCGGCGAAACCGTCGCCCTGGTCGGCCCATCCGGCGCTGGCAAAACCACCATCCTGCAACTGCTGCTGCGCTTCTATGACCCGGAAAGCGGCACGATCGGCCTGGATGGCGTCGATATCGCCCGCGTGGCACCCGAGGACCTGCGCCAGCGCATCGGCATCGTGCCGCAAGACCCGGTGATCTTCGGCACCACGGCGTCGGAGAACATCCGCTACGGCCGCCCGGATGCCACCGACGACGACATCCGCGCCGCGGCAAAAGCCGCAAACGCCGATTTCCTGGAGCGTCTGCCCAACGGCTTCGACACCTTCCTGGGCGAAAAGGGGGTGCGGCTGTCCGGCGGTCAGCGCCAGCGCCTCGCCATCGCCCGGGCGATCCTGCGCGATCCGGGGGTGCTGCTGCTGGATGAGGCCACCAGCGCGCTCGACGCGGAATCGGAACAGGCGGTGCAGCAGGCGCTCGCCACGCTGTCCCGGGGACGTACCACGATCGTCATCGCCCACCGTCTGGCGACGGTTCGATCCGCCAGCCGGATCGTTGTGATCGACGCCGGCCGGGTCGCCGCCACGGGCACGCACGACTCGCTGATCCAGCAGGGCGGCCTCTATGCCCGCCTCGCGCGATTGCAGTTCGGCCTGGAAACATGACCGCTGTATCATGCCAATCCGAACGCAGAAGGACCCGCCGATGACGCCACCCGGGACAACGGATTTTCAACGCGGATGGGACGCCGCGATCCAGGCCGTGCGCGACTGGCATGAGGCGAAGGCCAAACAGGCGATGGTCCAATCCACCCGCACCCGCTTCCCCAAGAACCTGGAACGTGAGGCCGAGGTGCATCGCCGCTGCGCCGAACTGATCGTCACCCTGTCGCCCGACGACGTATAACCGGCATCGGCCACCTGCTGTCCCCCCGGGCAAATCCCCCGGCTAAGTTCTAGACGATCCCGACTCTCAGCAGATCATGCACGTGGATCAGTCCAATCGGCTTACCAGCCTCCACGACGAAGATGCAGGTGATGCGCGACTGGTTCATGTGCGCCAGGATCTCCACCGCCAGAACGTCGGGTCCGACACTGTGGGGATGTTTGCCCATGACCCGGGTAACAGGTCCGTCCGCGAAGCCTTGCTTGAAAGCCCGCCGAAGGTCGCCGTCGGTCAACACGCCGATCAGATCGCCGGCCGCGTTCACCACGCCGGTGATGCCGAAGCGCTTGGATGTCATCTCCACGATCGCGTGCGACAGATCGGCGGTGTCCGCCACGACCGGCAATTCGTCGCCAGTATGCATGACCGCACGGGCTTTCGACAGGCGAGCACCCAGCTTGCCGCCCGGGTGGAAGCGTTGGAAGTCGATGGAGGTAAAGCCGCGGCGTTCCAGCAGCAGCACCGCCAGCGCGTCGCCCGCCACCATTTGCATGGTGGTAGAGGTTGTCGGCGCCAGACCGTTCGGGCAGGCCTCCTGCGCCACCGGCAGGAACAGACCAACATCGGCGGCGCTGCCCAACGCGCTGCCGGGACGGGAGGTGATGGCGATCAGCTTAACCCCGAACCGGCGGGTATAGGCCACGATGTCGGACAGTTCCGGCGTCTCCCCGGACCAGGACAGCGCCAGCACCACGTCGTCGTTGCGGATCATCCCCAGGTCGCCATGGCTGGCTTCGGCGGGATGGACGAAGTGGCTGGGCGTGCCGGTGGACGCCAGGGTCGCGGCGATTTTACGGCCGACGTGGCCGGATTTCCCCATGCCGGTGACCACGACATTGCCGCCGGCCCGTTCGACGATGTCGGCGGCAGCGGCAAAAGCGGCGCCAAGATGGTTGTGGAGCGCCTCTAAAACCGCCTCCAGCCCGCGTTGTTCGATCCGCAGCGTGCGGGCTACGCTGTCGCGTGCCTCCTCGGCCGGTCCCCGGTTCGCCGGGTGTGGTTTCGGTGTGGCGCCATCGGACATTTACAAAGCTAATCCCGTTATGATTCAGTCAACCGCCCGCCGACGGGATGCTATTCCGTTGCGTGGTCAAATCTAAGAGACAGTTTCCGGAACTGGTTCCCGCAGTTTTTCGTAGAGCGACAAATGGGCATCGACGATCGCGTCGGCGGTCTGGACTTTCCGTATCGTGGCGGCAACGTCTGTCAGCAAGGTCCGGTTTTCGGCGATTTTCTTCAGCAGCATCGCGAGTGCCATGGCGCTGCCTACGTGGAAATGAAATCCGTCGATCCCGTCGCGGACTTTTTCGGCCATTCCGCCGATATCGGAGCTGATGACCGGACGGCCGTTACGCCGAGCCTCCTGGATGACGAGGGGGGAGTTTTCCCACCAGACCGAGGGGACGATGACCAAATCGACCGACTGCATCAGCATGTCCACGCGGCTTTGATCGTATGGGCCATGCAAGGTGACGTTTTGCCCAAGTTTTTCCATCCGTTCCTGGAGTTCCTTCTGGAACTCCAGCGGCTGGCTGCGGTAGTCGCCGAATATTTCCAGGCTGATATCGAAGCGTTCTTCCTTGTCCAGCAGGTCGGCGGCATCGAACAGGACGTTCGCACCCTTCAGAAAGGAAAGCTGCCCAAAGAAGCCCGCGCGCAATGTGCCGGCGGTGCCGATGGGGCGAACCGGGCCGCGCGAAAGCGGCGCGTTCACCAGGTTTTCGATCACGGAAATGCGGTCTTCGGCCATACCCCAGGCGATATAGCGATCCGCCAGGAATTGACTCGGTGAAACGAAATGGTCGGCGAACCCGAAGAAATGTTCGATATAGCGCTTGCGCAGGAAGAAGTCGGATTCAGCCAAATGCTGGAAACATTCGATACAGCGCTGCGGATTCGCCTCATAACACAGGTTTCGATGCGGATTCGTTACCATTTGGCCGTGATGGTTACAGATCGCAAGATATTCGTGCAGCGTCACCACGACCCTGGCGTTCGGCAGGGCGCGTTTGACGATCGCGAACGCTTCGACGCCGACGTTGATGTAGTGATGGAAATGCACGATGTCCGGACGCAGGTCCAACAGCAGGTTGGTCAGGGCCTCCGGCAGACGCGGATCCTGATTGGAGAACTTGAACCAGTCGAATTCACCGACCGAATACAGATAATCGCCAATGCCGAAGGGCTGGCTGATCGCAATTTCCGACCGGGTGCGGCGGCGGTCGCAGCCCATGAACCAGGAGACGCAACCTTCTCGTGCGGCAAAGCCGCGATGGAGCTGAAACGCGGCTATTTCCGCGCCACCCTTGGATATTTCCGGATGGCTGTGGGAAATGACGAGTATCCGCAAGGCGGGATCGGCCTGAAGCGATGTCTCGGGGGCAATCTCAATGGCCGACGGCGAGGTTTCCGGCGACGATGCTTCCCAGTCCATCGTTAACGCGGCTTGCGGCTCCAGCGATGTCATAGCCGCTTCGGGCGCAAGTACGTCCGCCGGTTGAACCGAATCTGTTGCCGGGTTTGGAAATGCTGGCTTAAAGCGGCTGACAGGGCCGTGGCTTTTAGGCTTTTTCATGCTGTCGCCCGCATCATGCCGGAAAGGTCATAGGCCGGTCCATTGCGCAACGGGTGCGTCCGGATCGTTTCCGCCCAGCGCTTTTCATGCACCCAGGCGTTGTACAACGTCAGGTTCATCCGCCATGCCTGCGCCGATCCGGCCTGCGATTTCCGCTCCAGATGGAACATCGCCACATCCGTGACAACGGCGCTGTTCAATCCCATTCGGTGCAGGCGCAGACACAGGTCGGTGTCCTCGAAGTCGCCGATGATAAATGACTCATCGAACCCGCCGAGGGCGACCGCCACTTCGCGGCGCAGCAGCATACAGGCCCCGGTGATTCCGATATGCCGCACTAAACCGGGCTTCAACGGCCGGCGCATGCCCTTGTTGATGTGGTCCGGAAACAGCCAGTTACCGAATTCGGGCAACTGCCTGAATGTCATCCCCTCGTGCTGGATCGACCCGTCCCCATACAGCAGCGTTGGGCCGACTGTGCCAAGATCGGGGTGCAACTCCATCTGTTCGGCCAGCCGTTCCAACCAGTCGTTTGACCCCGGAAACACATCCGAGTTCAGATAGCATACATAGGTACCGCGGGCCGCACGCAGTCCGACGTTGTTAGCGGGAGCGAAGCCCATATTTTGTTCCATCAGCACCGCGCGGAACGGTATCTGGAAACGCGCATATGCCGAACTGAAAAGCCGCTCTGCCTCTCGTCGCTTTGGCGGATCATCCAGAACATAGATGAATTCATAGTCCAGCGCCGCCTTGTGGCTGGACAGGAAGGCCAGTTGGTATTCGATGAAGTCCAACCGTCCGTAAAGCGGGATGATCACACTGAAGCGCGGCGACGGATTCACACGCCCGAATTCGATCATATCCGCCTTGGGCGGAATGGCGAGACGCCGGTCGTTCAGATGTCCCACCGCCGTTCCAATGGTCCGATCGAACGCCCGGGGGATTTCGCCGTAGCGGGCATCGATCGTATTCAACAGGCGTTTGATCGCCGCGATGCCGGTCAGCTTGGATGGCGGCAACTTGCGGTAGCCGACCTCCCGCTGCGCGGTCTCCACCTCCATATACAAGTCGTTGGGTATGATACCGGCGAACGGGATATAGACGATGAACCCGCAACGGGGGTCGTCGAAGCCATGTTCGGCTCCGACGCTGGCGATCACGTCGGGCCGTTGGATCATGATGCAGGATTCGAAATCGACCGGTTCATTCATCGTACTGGAACGAAGCCGGAATGCGCGGACGATACCGGGCTTGGCCAGGAACCACCCCATGATGATAAGACCGCCCGGCGGGCAGGCAACAACTTCATCGAACTCAAGGAAGACAGGGTTCGCAAGCCCGCCCAGCGTATCAACCCCGGCGTAAACATGCCGCGCGAGGTACGCCAGCAACGCCATGGCGGCCTCCTGTTCGCCGATATTGGCGATGATCGGACGCAGCCGTCCGACCAGGTCCGCATCGCGGACACGCTGGGTCGAACCCGAGGACCGGATGAACGACGTTACGCCGTCCAACTGCATTTCGACCGATGTCAGCCCACCTAGCGGGCGACCGGAACCCGGGACGAACATAACGAAACCAACGCCCCGGCCTTCGATGTCGTCGCGCGCATAAAAGCCGGTGACCGCTTCGCTGCTATTGAAGTTGCCCTCCATGAAGCGAACCAGCAAGTCGTCGGGCACCATGTCGCGATCCCAGGACCGGGTAACCCAGCCGACGAAAAACCAACCGCCTGACGCGATATGGTAGCCGTACATATCGACGAAACCGTCGAGGCGGTTAAGCGGTTGGCGCAGCCGCCCGTATCCGCCGGTGGATAGCAGGACAAGCAATTCTTCACCGTTCGGAGAACCGGGTTGAGATTGCAGTATCTGCCTCACCGCAGCGGCAATGTCCTGGTCCCCGATCGATTTGGCTCCGGGTTCCATCTCCATCCGCAGGGTTTCACCGCCTGTGCGAATTTGCAGCGCCGTCAGGTTCCCGATCGGTTCATTCATACCCTGCACGAAGATAATCACGCCGAATCCGCGGCCTTGGAGTCCGTCGCGGCGATAGAATACGGTTATGCAGGCCCCAGCGATGTCGCCGCCCTGAAATTGCGCTGTGATCCGAACCGGCTTGGTTTCATCCCAGCGTTCGGCCGCCCAGCCGCAAAAAACCCAGCCGCCAGCCAGCGTATTGTAGCCATGGAAATCGATGTAGCCCCCGATCCTGCGGCCCATCAAAAGTGTCACATAGGTGTCGCGGGCGATCCGGTCCTCGTGCCGTCCATGCTCCATGTAGTGGTGCAGTGGCGACGTACAGATACCGTCGGCGATCGCTTGGGCTACGTCGGGAAAGGCCCGCAGGTAGATGTCTTCATCGAACGTATCGGGTACCGCGTTAAAGCCATCGTCCCCCGCATTGGGACTTGGCGAACCGGGATTGGGGATATCCTGGACGTCCTGGTCTTCATGGTCAGCCATGGTGTTGCCGATGCGCCTCTTCAAAAACCGGGAGGGTCGAGGTCCAATGCCGAACTGACGGTTTATCGCGATCCGGATCGTTCGCCTAGCAAAGAACACGGTTACGGCATCGGTTATATTCCGGCCCGCACATCGGTGAACCGAGAGGGCGGCCTATTCCCGCCGCTCGAACCGCGCCCGGTCCGCGGGCAACAGGCGTACCTTCAGATGGACGGCGGCATCGTCGTCATGACGCTCGACAACCTCTCCATGCTGATAGAGCCACGCCATCCGGGCTCCGTCCTGCGGGGGAATATCGTAATTGGCGACCTCCATGCCCTGCGCGATCCACAGGTCTATCGCCGCCTTCAGCCCTTCCAGGCCTTCGCCGGTGATTGCCGAGACGGCGATAGCGCCCTCGCGCAGCGGTATTTCGGCGACCCCGCCCAGCAGGTCGGCTTTGTTCAGAACCTCGATGGTGCGATCCGGCCAGGCCGGATCCAGCGTGCCGTCGGCCACCATGTCGTCCAGCACTTTGATGACGTCGCCGCGCTGGGCAACGGTTTCGGGATGCGCCGCGTCGCGGACGTGCAGGATCACGTCGGCTTCCGACACTTCCTCCAGCGTTGCTCGGAATGCTTCCACCAGTTCGTGCGGAAGCTGGCTGATGAACCCCACGGTATCGGACAGGATCACGCGCCGGCCAGACGGCAGTTTCAGGCCGCGCATCGTCGGGTCCAGGGTTGCGAACAACTGGTCCTTCGCGGTGACATCCGCGCCGGTCAGCGCATTGAACAGCGTGGATTTACCGGCGTTGGTGTAACCGACCAGCGCAACTACCGGGAATGGCACCCGCTTGCGGGCCGACCGATGCAGGCCGCGGGTCCGGCGCACCTGTTCCAGGTCCTTGCGCAATCTGACCAGCCGGTCGTCGATCAACCGCCTGTCGGCCTCGATCTGGGTTTCGCCCGGCCCGCCCAGGAAG
>JAJZEV010000302.1 GCA_021805665.1 Pseudomonadota bacterium | reverse complement strand
GAATGCAAAAAGAGTGCGTCATTCGTTAATTGCTGAATGAAACAAACAGGAGACGCTCAAATGGCTTGGACACGCCCGGTTCTGCGCGAAATCTGCATTGGCATGGAAATCAACGGTTACCTCGCCGCGCGCATGTAAAGTCGCGTTACCGCACATAACGGAATGACTACACGGCAGGCTGAACCGGGCGCTATCGTGCTCGGTTCGGCGGCGGGCGGCGGCTTTCCGCAGTGGAACTGCGGATGCCATTTGTGCCGTTTGGCCAGGAATAACGACCCAAGAGTTCGTCCCGCGACGCAGGCGGGTATCGCCGTCAGCGGCGATGGGGAATCCTGGCTGTTGCTCGGCGCTTCACCCGATTTGCGACAACAATTAGGTCAAACCCCCCGGCTTTGGCCGCGTTCCAATACTCGGGATTCACCAATTATCGGGGTTGTACTGACTGGCGGCGATATCGACGCGATCGCCGGATTGCTGGTGTTGCGCGAACGCCATCCATTTACCGTGTACGGGCCTGCCTCGGTGCTTGGTATCCTGGCGGATAACGACGTTTTCAAGGTTCTGGATCCCGGCATCGTCCGCATGCAGCCGATCGAACCGGGCGTCCCGGTCGCGTGCGGCGGCGGCATGACGCTGACCCTGGTGCCATTGCCCGGCAAAGTGCCGCTGTACCGCGAAACTCCCGGGGCGACCGAGGCGGAAAGCGGATCCGTCTATGCGGCCATGGTGCGGACGGCGGACAAATGCGTCGTGTTCGCGCCCGGATGCGCGGTGATCGACGACGCGGTCCTGGAAAAACTCAGCGCCGCCGACGTGCTGTTTTTCGATGGCACATTGTTCACCGACGATGAAATGATCCGGGCGGGTCTTGGAACCAAGACAGGCACGCGGATGGGCCACTCCCCGGTAGGCGGCCCGGATGGCACGCTCGTCCGGCTGGCCAATCTGCCGGCCCGGCGTATCCTTTTGCACATCAACAATACCAACCCAATCTGGCTGAGCCATTCGCCAGAGCGAAAGCAAGTCGAAGACGCCGGCTTCGAAGTCGCGTTCGACGGCATGGAGGTGCCCCTGTGAGCGAACTGATGTCCCATGCCGAACTGGAGCGCAGGCTGCGCGAAATCGGCGCGAAGCGCTATCATATCAACCATCCGTTTCACCGGATGCTGCACACCGGCAAGTGCAGCAAGGCGCAGGTGCAGGCCTGGGCACTGAACCGTTACTACTACCAGGCGATGATTCCGTTGAAGGACGGGTCGCTGATCGGGCGTTGCGAGGACCAGGATTTGCGCCGGGAATGGCGCAAACGCCTGGAAGATCATGACGGCGACGAAACACGGCCGGGCGGTATCGAGCGTTGGCTGAAGCTGACCGACGGGCTGGGTCTCGACCGGGCGGATGTCATATCGACCCGCCTGCTGCTGCCCGCGACCCGCTTCGCCGTGCAGGCCTATGTGCATTATGTGCGGGAGCGCAGCATGCTGGAGGCCGTCGCATCCTGCCTGACCGAGATGTTCTCACCGCAAATCATCACCGAACGCATGAGCGGGATGCTCGCCCATTACGACTACGTTACGCCGGAAATTTTGTCCTATTTCGACAAGCGGCCGCCGCAAGCCCAACGCGATGCGACGTTCGCATTGGACTACGTCAAGCATCACGCGCGGACGCCGGAGCAGCAGCAGGCGGTGCTGGATACGCTGGTGTTCAAATGCGATGTGTTGTGGTCGATGATGGACGCGCTGCACCATGCCTATGTGACGCCCGGCTTGATTCCGCCCGGCGCGTTCGTGCCCCGAGATTCCGATGGATGAGCCGGTTCTGCCCGAACGTCCCCGGCTGGCGCCGGGGGTTCGCCTGCACTTCGATAAGACACGCGGTGCCTGGGTTCTGTTGTGCCCGGAGCGGATTATCGAGGCCGAGGGTCCGGCCAGCGAAATCCTGAAGCGATGCGACGGCACGCGCAGCGTGGCAGCCATCGTCGATGAACTGGCAGCGGTGTTTGCGGTCGATCGCGCGGTGATCGCGCACGACGTGACCGAAATGCTGACCGACCTGGCCGGTAAAAGGCTGCTGGCATCATGAATCCGTTAGGAATGCTCGCGGAACTGACGCATCGGTGTCCGCTGGGCTGTCCGTATTGCTCCAACCCGCTGGCGCTGGAAGACCGGGCCGATGAGATGGATACGGCGACCTGGATCGGCGTGTTCCAGCAGGCGGCCGATATGGGCGTGTTGCAGGTTCATTTGTCGGGCGGGGAACCGGCCTCCCGGCGCGACCTGATCGAACTCACCCGAGCGGCCAGCGAAGCGGGGCTTTATACGAATCTGATAACCTCGGCGATCGGGATCGATTCGGACCGCTTGCAACGGCTGAAGGCGGCGGGTCTGGACCATGTGCAGGTGTCCATTCAAGACACCGATCCTGCCCTGTCGGACCATATCGCCGGTTATGCGGGCGCCCATGCCCGTAAGCTGGCCCTGGCCGAAGCGGTCACCGGCCTGGGGATGGCGCTGACGGTCAATGCGGTGATCCATCGCGCCAACATCGCGAATCTGTCGGGGATGGTGGCGCTGGCGGCGTCGCTGGGCGCGGGCCGGGTCGAGGTCGCACATGTACAGTATTATGGCTGGGCGTTACGTAACCGCGATGCGCTGATGCCGACGCCGGAGCAGATCGACCAAGCGATGCAAGAGATGGATGCCCTGCAAACGCGGTATGCCGGGCGTTTGGTTATCGATTCGGTCATTCCCGATTATTACGCTCGGCGTCCTAAACCCTGCATGGGCGGTTGGGGGCAAAAATCGCTGAACGTCACGCCGTCCGGCGTCGTGTTGCCCTGCCATGCGGCCGCTACCATCCCTGGATTGACGTTCTGGTCGGTGCGCGAGCGGTCCCTGGCGGATATCTGGGCGAACTCCCCGGCGTTCGAAGCATTCCGGGGCACCGCCTGGATGAAAGAGCCGTGTCAGTCGTGTTCGTTGCAGACGACCTGCTTCGGCGGGTGCCGCTGTCAGGCGCTGGCGATCACGGGCGATGCCGCCGCGGCCGATCCCAGTTGCGAACTGTCGCCGTACCACAGCCACATGCAGGAACTGGCGCATCAGGCGTCGGGCGGGGCCTATGCGTACCGGGGGCGAAAGGAAGGCACGGCCGTTCCCGCGCGTTGACTGCGTCGGGGCTTCGGCGGGCGACGCTTCAGGTCCTCGACCCCGAGGTCAGCAGTTCTGCCGGCAGCCACACGCGCGTCACGCGCCATACGCCGTGCTTTAGGTCCATCTCCAGCTTGATGGGTTCTATTTTGCCGGGTGGCTGAAGGCTGATCGTAAACGCGGTCGGGGTGTCGAAGAAGGCCCACCGCACATGGACATCCGCACCCCGCGGCACGGGATTGGCAGGCGCCGCCGACGTCGCTGCCAACAGCGCCTGCGGCGTTACCGATCGGTCTATTGTGTTGGAAGCAATGCCGCGAATGAAAGACGCGCCGAACGCCGGCAGATCTGTCCCGGCTTTGTCATCGGGTCCATCGAAAACCAGGTCGCAGACATCTTCCTTGATGCCTTCCCGCACCGCCGGCCAGTCGATCAGCGCTTCCAGGGTTTCCGCATCGGCGCCCTGGATCGCGGAACCAAGCCGGTAAAGCGTGAGGTACGGGTAAGCGGCATAGGACACGCCGACACCCAGCAACGCAGCGAGAACTGGCCATCTGGCACGCATCCGCACTCTCCGTGAATAGACCCCCAACCAGGGTTGTTACAAATCGTGAGGTGATCGCCTAACGCGCTCGGTTCACCGGAGTTCCGTCAACCGCTGAGGCTTATATAGCCTAATTGGTCGATGAAGCGTTAACTCCGACGTGAATCCAGAATTCGATCGTAAGCCGCTTGGTCTGTGATGCCTTCGGTACCGAACAGTAGAATACGGCTGGCGGGTGTCAATTGTAACGCGGTTCGGGCTACCGGGTCCGACGCGGCACGTTGCAGCCCCGCCAGGCCGGCAACGCCGGACTCGCCGATCGCCAGGCCGCTATCCGCCAGCCGCCGGAGCGCATCGGCGGCGGCATCGTCCGGGATGGACATAAAGGCGAAGGCGGCACGCTCCAGTTCCTGCCACGCCAGCAGGCTGGGTTCGCCGCAGGCCAGTCCGGCCATGACCGTCTCCAGATCGCCGTGAACCACGGTTGGCCGTCCTGCCCGGGCACTCGCCATCAGGCAGGCGGCGTTCACGGGTTCCACCACGATCGACACGGGTGCGGGATCGAAGCGGGCGCGCATGTGAACAGACACCGCGGCGGCGGCGCCGCCTACCCCGGCCTGGATGAAGACATGGGTTGGCGGCGGGCCGGTCCACTGGTCGGCGGCTTCGTCCGCCATCAGCCGGTATCCCTGCATCACGTCGCGGGGGATTTCGGTGTAGCCGGGATAGGATGTGTCGGAAACGACGAACCAGCCGTTGCGCTTAGCCAGGGCTTCGGCCTCATGCACCGCATCGTCGTAGTTGCCCGGCACGACGATGACCCGGGCGCCGAACCGGGCGATGGCGTCCACGCGGCCCTGGCTGACGGCTTCGTGAACAAAAATCGCACAGCCGCAATGGAAGCGCTGCGCGCCCCATGCGACGGAGCGTCCGTGATTGCCGTCGGTCGCACAGGCGACGGTGATCCGCCTGGTATGGTCCGCGTACTGCCCGTCGCTGAGTTCGGCTGAACCGGCGGCGCGGGCGATACCGAGATTCGACAGTTCCGCGGCCAACAGCCTGCCGACGGCATAGGCCCCGCCCA
Source organism: Pseudomonadota bacterium (assembly GCA_021805665.1). GTDB lineage: Bacteria > Pseudomonadota > Alphaproteobacteria > Acetobacterales > Acetobacteraceae > Rhodopila. The sequence continues at coordinate 3,223 of JAJZEV010000302.1, read as the reverse complement.
GCGCCTTGAAGCTGCCAAGACCGAAGCGGGGGCCTTCATCCTTCAGTCGGATCGCCCCGACGCCGGTCTCCGCGGCGATGGCGGGCAGATCGTGCAGCGGCGTGGCGGCATAGCCCGGCCACCCCGCGATGGTGTCTTTTGCCCGAACGAAGCCGCGGTGCGGCAGGACCGTCATGCCGGGTAGGCCGTGGCGTGGGTTAAGGAAAAACAGTGGGGAATCGGACGCGAACATGCCCCGGACGGTGGACCGCCGCGCGCCGCGGTGCAATCTATCCCCTGCGATAGAGGAGACGACGATGAAAATTTCCATCCTGGGCGGCGGCGGGTTTCTGGGCCGTAAAATCGCCGCCAAACTCGCGAAGGACGGCACGCTGGGCGGTCAGCCGGTGACCGAACTGACGCTGTTCGATGTGGTGGATCCGCCAAAACCGCGGGCGTCGTTCCCGGTGAATGCCATCGGCGGCGATGTGGTCAACCTGCCGGATGCGGCGATCCCGGCGGGCACAGGCGTGGTGTTTCATCTGGCGGCGGTGGTCAGCGGGCAGGCCGAGGCGGATTACGACCTGGGGCGGCGGGTAAACATGCGCGGCACCGATGCGGTGATCGATCGCTGCCGAACCCTGGGCAGCCGGCCCAGGGTTGTGTTCACCGGTTCGGTGGCGAGCTTCAGTGCCGATCAGAACAGTGTCCTGCCCGACAATACCCGGCAGATCCCCGGCAACAGCTACGGCGCGCAAAAGGCGGCGGCGGAGCTGATCCTGGCGGATGCCTCGCGGCGCGGCTTCCTCGATGCGGTGACGCTGCGGCTGCCCACCGTGATCGTGCGGCCGGGGCGTCCGAACAAGGCGGCGAGTTCATTCTTCTCGGCGATCGTGCGGGAGCCTTTGCTGGGGCTGGATACCGAACTGCCGGTCGGCGACGATTTCGCGGTGTGGGTGTGCAGCCCGCGCCGGGCCGTGGACTGGCTGATGCATGCGGCCGCGATGGATACGGGGAAGCTGGGGCTGGACCGCAGCATCGATCCGCCAGGAATCAGCACCACCGTCGCGCATCTGTTACAGGCGCTGGAACAGGTGTCGCCCGGCGCATCGGACCATGTAAAGCGGACTGCCGATCAGACGATCGCGGCGATCGTGTCAACCTGGCCACCGGCCTTCGAGGCGCTGCGCGCCCGGTCGCTGGGATTCTCGGCGCATGAGCCGGTCCTGGATGTGGTGCGCGCGTTCATCGAGGACGATCTGGTCGCGACCAGGGCGGATCGGGGGATGGCTTCGTAAGCCAGGGTAACATTTATGCCACAGCGTTGCCCCAATCCTGGATGAATTGTTGCGTGGGGACCGGCGAGGTTCCAAAACGCCGTTGTCTCCTCTCTTTTCTCGGCTGGACGTTCGCGAATGCCGTCTGTACCCGGCGATACGACACTGGCGGGCCCGCATGGGATCCGCACTCCCGGGAAAATCGCGGCTGTCGGCGATACCGCAACCGGCGGGCCGCGTGTCCAGGTCCGCCGCCCGCGACGTCCGATCGGGTCGGCGGTCATGCATGCACCGCAGGTGTTGCGGGCGCTGGTGCGGGCGGACGAAATCTGGCTGGTGGTGCTGGCCGCGTTCGTGGGGTGCGGAACCGGTATCGCGGTGTGGCTGATGACCGCGACCACGCAGCTTATTCACGAGACTTTGTTCCTGATCGGACCCGACGACCGGCTGAGCGCGATGGCGGCGCTGGAACCGTTGCGCACGGTGTTCGTGCCGGCGATGGGTGGCCTGGTGCTGGGGGTTGTGACGCTTGGCATCACCCGGCTGCGGCCGCGCCGAACCGTCGATCCGATCGAGGCCAATGCGCTGTTCGGCGGCCGGATGTCGCTCAGCGGCAGCCTGATCGTGGTGGTTCAAACCATCATGTCGAACGGGGTCGGCGCGTCGGTCGGGCTGGAGGCGGGCTATACCCAGATCGGGTCGGCCATTGCCTCGCGCTGGGGGCATGCGTTCCGGGTGCGGCGCAACGATTTGCGGCTGCTGGTGGGATGCGGTGCCGCGGCGGCGATCGCCGGGGCGTTCAACGCACCGCTGACCGGGGCGTTCTATGCCTTCGAACTGGTGATCGGCACCTATACGCTCGTCAGTTTCGCCCCGGTGGCGGTGGCGGCGCTGGTGTCGCAAGCGGTGGTGCGGGCGCTGGGCGGATCTATTTTCGATCTGACGCCGCAGGTGCCGGGGCATATCGAGGCGCTGGATTACATCCCGATCCTGGCTCTGGGAATGCTGTGTGCTTTGCTGGGCATTTCCATCATGCGCGGGGTCACGATCACCGAGGATCTGTTCCGCAAAAGCCGGGTGCCGATCTGGCTGCGGCCGGCGATCGGCGGCCTGGCGATCGGCATCCTGGCGTTGGTGACGCCGGCGGTGCTGTCGTCGGGCCACGGCGCGCTGGGCCAGACATTCGAGCATCACGACAAGCTGTACCTGATCGTCCTGCTGGTCGTGCTGAAAGCGGCGGCGTCGGCGATTTCCATCGGATCGGGGTTTCGCGGCGGGCTGTTCTTCGCCTCGCTGTTCCTGGGTGCGCTGCTGGGGAAGGCGTTCGCCGGCGCGTTGGCCATCGTCAGTGCGCAACATGCGATCCCGCAGGAAGTGTGCGCCCTGGTGGGCATGAGCGGGCTGGCCGTCGCGATCATCGGCGGCCCGCTGACCATGGGCTTCCTGGCGCTGGAGGCGACGGGCAGCCTGCCGATGACGGTCGCGGTGCTGGCGGCCTGCGTGGTGTCGTCGCTGACGGTGCGGCGGACGTTCGGCTATTCGTTCGCCACCTGGCGGTTCCATTTGCGGGGCGAGGCGATCCGCAGCGCGGTGGATATCGGCTGGATGCGGAACCTGACGGTCGGGCGGATGATGCGCCGAGAAATGCGGACGGTCCGTGCGGATACGCCGCTGAGCGCGTTCAAACGGGATTTTCCGCTGGGAACGACGCAGCGGGTCATCGTGCTGGACGAAGACGATCGCTACGCCGGGATCGTGCAGTTGGCGGAAGCACATGCGGACGCCGACGACGATCACAAGGTGCGCGATATCGCGCATTACGCCGAAACGGTGCTGCTGCCGCAGATGACGATCAAGGAAGCGGTGGCGATGTTCGAGAATGCCGAGAGCGATGCGCTGATCGTGGTGGATAATGCCGACGACCGGCATGTGATCGGGCTGCTGACGGAACAGTACGCGCTGCGCCG
>JAJZEV010000328.1:2036-8009 GCA_021805665.1 Pseudomonadota bacterium | reverse complement strand
GCAAATCGTCGTCGCGGATGGTTTGTTGCACCGCCAGTGCCGCGGCACACGCGATCGGGTGTGCCAGATAGGTGTGGCCGTGCTGAAACGCGCCGGAACCGTCGCGGAGCGCATCGACGATCCGACCCGAGGCCAGTACCGCGCCGATCGGCTGGTAGCCGCCGCCCAGACCTTTCGCGATTACCTGAATGTCGGGGGCCACTTGCTCCTGCTCCCACGCATGCAGCGTGCCGGTGCGGCCCATGCCACACATGACCTCGTCCAGGATCAGCAGGGCACCGTGGCGGTCGCAAACGGACTTGATGGCGGCGAAATACCCGGCGGGCGGGGGCACGCAGCCGGCGGTGGCGCCGACCACGGGTTCGGCGACGAAGGCGGCGACAGTGTCGGGGCCGAGGCGCTGGAATTCGGCTTCCAGTTCGGCGGCGAGGCGGGCGATGAACTCCGCCTCGGTTTCGGCGGCGCGTTGTTCGCGATAGGCGAAGGCGGGGGAGACGTGGCTGAACGCGTCCGACAGCAGCGGCGCGTAGGGCAGCCGCCGAGCGGCGTTGCCGCCGAGGGCGAGGGCGCCGAGGGTGTTGCCGTGGTAGGACTGGCGGCGGGCGATGAAGCGGGAGCGGCGGGGCTGGCCGACCTCCAGGAAATACTGGCGGGCCATTTTCAGCGCGGCCTCGACGGCTTCGGAACCGCCGGAGACGAAGTAGGCATAGGCAAGGCCGCCCGGTTCGTGGCCGACCAGGGTTTCCGCCAGTTCCTCGGCCGGGGCGGAGGTGAAGAATCCAGTATGGGCATAGGCCAACGTGGCGGCCTGTCGCTGGATCGCCTCGACGATGCGCGGGTGCTGGTGGCCCAGGCAACTGACGGCGGCGCCGCCGGACGCATCGAGGATGTCCCGTCCGTCCGCCGCGGTGAGCCAGACGCCGTGGCCGCCGGTCGCGATGGGCGGCGGGGCGCCGCGGAGGGTGCGATGAAGGACTCGGCTTCGGGTCATGGTTATGGTCCGGAAACGTATTGGGAATGTTCGGCAAGGCGGGCTTCGGTTTCGCTCCGGCGGGTCAGCGCGGCCTGGCCGCCGAGGGCGAAGGTCGCGCTGGACAGGGTCGGCGGCGGCGTCGAAGCGGAGAAAGTGGTGCGCGCCCTGTGCCATCGGGGCGCCGGGGTGTCGGGGCGCCGGGGTGTCGGGCGCGATTCCCGCCCGGCCGGAGAGCGGCGACATCGGATCGGCCGCGCGCTGGGTTTCGATCAGGGCGTCCCGCGGATCGTTCCATCCGGCGTAACACAGCGCCTGTGCCAGCCGGGTGAACGTGACGGGATTGGCCCCGGCAGCGGCGACAAAACCCCGCATGGAGCGGGTCGCGGCATCGAACCCGTGGTCGGCGAGGAACTGTCCGGCCTGCCGCGGCCGGGGCGGAAGGTCAGGCAGGATGCGTCGGAGAGTGTCGAGCGGGGGATCGGAGAGCATATTCATGTGTATCATTTGCCGATATGACGCAACACACGCAGCCGATCTATTCCTCCACCCCGGCTCCTGATACAAAGGATTATGGAAAACATTGCCCGAGGCCCGGGCGGCCCCAAGTTCAAGGATCCACGCGTCACCGCGAAAGGGGAAAGCCGGGCGACCGTCACGCTTCGGGCGTTGGAAACCCTGTGGTTTAATACTGGTTCGCTGTGCAACCTGACCTGCCGCAACTGCTATATTGAATCCTCACCTCGCAACGACCGGCTAGCCTATTTGAAAACAGCCGACGTGGATACATACCTCGATGAGATCGAACGCGACTGCCTGCCCACCAAGCTGATCGGCTTCACGGGCGGGGAGCCGTTCATGAACCCCGATATCCTGGCGATGCTGCAATCCGTGCTCGCGCGCGGGCTGCGGGCGCTGGTGCTGACCAATGCGATGAAGCCGATGGAGAAGCTGCGCGCCGGCCTGCTGGCGCTGAACCAGCAATATCCCGGGCAACTGACCATCCGCGTGTCGGTCGATCACCCGGACCCCGCGATCCATGAGCAGGAGCGTGGACGCCATTCATGGAAACCCACACTGGACGGCCTGATCTGGCTGGCGCGCAACGGCTTCGATCTGGATGTCGCCGGACGGCGGTTTACCGGCGAAACCGAAGCCACCATCCGCGACGGTTTCACCGCGCTGTTCGCCGAACACGGGATTCCGGTCGATGCACGCGACCCGGTGCGGCTGATGCTCTTCCCGGAGATGGAACCGGAACGCGATGTGCCGGAGATCACCACCGCATGCTGGGGCATCCTGCATAAATCCCCCGACGACATTATGTGCGCGGGGGCCAGGATGGTGGTGAAGCGCAAGGACGCCCCTGCCCCGGTTGTGCTGGCCTGCACGCTGCTGGCCTACGATCCGCGCTTCGAAATGGGCAGCACCCTGGCGGAGGCGGCGGCGCCGGTGTCGCTCAACCATCCGTTCTGCGCCTCGTTCTGCGTGCTGGGCGGCGCATCCTGCAGCCGGTGATTCAGTTCGGCACTGAATGCCTCGGCCCCTTCGGGATTCAGGTGGCAGAACTGGTCGCCGAAGAAACGGTCGGGCCAGTGCGGCATCAGGTCCGGATCGACATGAAAATGGCTGTAACGGCGTTCGTATGACGCCAGATAGGCGGCGAAGCCTGCCAGCACGGCGGGGCGGACCTGCCGCCAGGTTGCCTCGTTGACCGGCATGGCGATGAAGCGGGTTTCGATGCCGCGCCGGTCGAGCGCCGACAGTATGCGGTCGAAGTAATCGTCCAGTATCGGCAGCGGCTGGAATGCCGCCAGATGGCCATCGACCGCGACAACATCCGACCCGGGATCGATGCCGAAATAGTAGTGCCCGCGGGCTGCCAGCGTCGCATCGAAGGTTGCCCGATTGCGCTGCCACCGCAAAGCCCCGCCGCCGTGCAGCAGGCTGGAGAAATACAGCGCCGGAAACCGCACCCGATACATCCAGTCGCGCAGCCGCGGGGGAAGGCCTCCGGCGCTATCGGCTTCGTACACGGTATTGTCCAGGGTCTGCAGCGAGGCCAGCCGCAAGGCGGCGATATCGGCCGGCGAAATGAAGCCATAGCGGACGCTGCGGCTCCAGAACAGATCGCCATAGACGAAGTGGCCGGCATTCAGCGACAGTATAACCCGCTTTGGCGGGACCGGACAGGCGAGTGCTCGGTGCAGCGCGACGAATGCCTCGATAGTCTCTCCGCCGCCGACCGCCAGATTGGTTGCCGGCATGCTGAGGCGCGATGGCAGGATATCCGCCGCTGCCCGGGAGTCCCCCAGGACGACGAGCTCGCCCAGATCGCAGCGGTCCAGCATCGCAGCCTTGGCCGCCCATGCAGGGTATTCGCCGTCCATGAAGGCCATGGGCATCGTGGCGACCCAAAGCCAGACGGCGGCAAAACTCAGCAGCGCCGACAGGGCCAGGAGGGCCAGATACCGCATCAGAACCGGAAATACAGGAATTCGGCGGTGCCGCCGGCACCCAGCAGCCCGATTGTCGCGGCGCATCCCATTGCCAGGGCGAAGGGCGCGGTGGGGCGCCAGCCGAAACGGGCGGACGGGTCCGCCAGCATGAATGGCCGCGTTGGGGGTGCGAACCAGACGATACCGTACAGGGCCAGCAGCCAGGCGACTTCGGCAGCGGTATGGATATCGGGACGGAATGGCTCCATCCCATGCAGGCCCGCCATGCCGGACAGCATCGCCGCGGCGCCTGCCAGAGTGTTGGAACCGAAGATCACACTGGCAATCAGCACGCAGGCGTAGGTTAGTGCAATGGAGAGCAATGGTGGCAGGACGGGGGCGTTGGTCAGCCGCCAAGCGTGATTGATCAACAGAAATCCCGCATGCAGCAGCGCGAACACCACGAACGGCCAGGCAGCACCATGCCACAGGCCGACCAGCACCATCGTGACGACGATCGGGGCGGCGATCATCCCGACGAAGCCGCGCGGGGTACGCTGGGCCGCCGCGTCGATCCGCAGGCCAAGCCGCCGCCGCCGCCGCAGGATCGCCAGCGTGGCCGGCGCATGGATATTGCCGACCAGGAACCGTGTCAGCGACATGTGCCAGCGCTGCCAGTAGGCGATGACCGACGGCGCCTTATAGGGCTGGCCGAAATTGTCGGGGAACCGCAGCCCCACCATCCAGCCAAGGCCGATCGCCATGTCGGTGTATCCGGAGAAATCGAAATACAGCATCAGCGAGTAGGACGAAGCCGCCTGCCACGCCGCGAACAGCCCCAGATGGGCTGGATCGCCGAAACCCGCCGACACGACGTCAGCCAGCGGATCGGCCAGCAGGGTCTTTTTCAGCAGTCCGATAATGAAAAACCCGCTGCCAACCGACAGCGCCTTCGCCGTCAGGCGCCAGGGTCTGCCGGCGGCGAAGCGCGGCAGCATGTCGCCGGGATTCAGGATCGGTCCGGCCATCAGCGCGGGAAAGAACGCCGCGAACAGGGCATAATCGGCAACAGCGGGCGGCTTGGTCTCGCCGTCGGCGTGGTACAGCAGGCAACCGATCTGGGTGAAGGTAAAGAAGCTCAAACCCAGCGGGGTCCGCTGTTCGATGTATTTGAACCAGGCCAGTACGGACAGGTTGACCGCCAGGCCGGCAATGGTCCAGGCGCGCCGCCGAGCGGACCGGTGAACGATGTGCAGCAGCACCAGATTGCCGGCCACGGACAGGATCAGCAACGGCAGAAAGCGGGGCGCACCGACGGCATAAAACGCCAACGACGCCGCGATCAGCCACGACTTCGCCCATACCGGCCCCAGGCGGGCGAACAGCGCGAAACCGGCCAGCACCAGCGGCAGGAACACCAGCAGGAACGGGAAACTATTGAAGCTCACCCGGATCAGGACGCCGTCAGGGCCTGCTTCGCGGCGATCATTCCCGCCAGATCGCCGATGGTGACCAGCCGGTCGATCTCGGCGACTTCGAACTGAATATCGAACCGGCACTCGGCCTCCACCACCACGCTGACGAGGTCCATGGAGTCCCAGGCGGACAGATCGTCGAAGCGGGTCCGCGGCGTCGGCTCGATGTCGGAGTCGCGCAGGATATAGCGCAGGATGGCGGTAATTTCGGTCAGGGGCCCGGGCACGGCATACTCCCTCGCATTCGGGGCGGCGAATACGAGGGATGCTACCGGCGACAGGCTAACAAACGGTTAACGACGGCAGCGATTTTTCGCGCGTCAGCACAAGGGGATCACCCCCCGGACGGCCTATCCCCCCAACACGGCCCGCAACTCGTCCAAAGCCGTCGGGTCTTCGATCGTCGGCGGCACCGGGGCGTTCTCCCCGTCCGCGATCTTGCGGATACTGGCCCGCAGGATTTTCCCCGACCGCGTCTTAGGCAGTCTGGCAACGACGCGGGCGTCCCTGAATGCGGCGACCGGACCGATGCGCTCACGGACCAGGGCGACCAGTTCGGCACAGACCTCCGCCTCCACCCGGTTGGCGCCGGCTTTCAGCACCACCAGACCGATCGGGGTCTGGCCTTTCAGTTCGTCCTTGGCGCCGATCACCGCGCACTCGGCGACATCCTTGTGGGACGCCAGGACCTCCTCCATCGATCCGGTGGACAAACGATGACCGGCGACGTTGATGATGTCGTCGGTGCGTCCCATCACCCACACATCGCCGTCGACATCCACAGAACCCGCGTCGCCGGAGCGGTACCAGCCGGGGAAATCGGACAGGTAGGAAGTACGGTAGCCCTCGTCGTTCTGCCACAATGTCGGGCCGCAGCCGGGGGGCAGCGGCAGGCGCAGCGACAGGTTGCCTGTGGTGCCGGACGGCAGCACATTCCCGTCGTCGTCCAGCGCGTGCAGGTCGTAACCCGGGCACGGGCGGCCGCCGCTGCCTGGCTTGAACGGGAACAGCCCGAACTGGCGGAAGCCGGCGGTGATCGGCCAGCCGGTTTCGGTCTGCCACCAGTGATCGACCACCGGCTTGCCAAGCA
>JAJZEV010000328.1:0-1443 GCA_021805665.1 Pseudomonadota bacterium | reverse complement strand
GCGTCCAGCAGCGGCTTGTATTTCACCACCCTGCCCGGCTCCAGCCCGCACGAGGCGGACACGATGACCTTGGGCTTGGCGTCGGCGATCCGGGTGGACAGTTCGGCCGCCGCGAAGCCGCCGAACACCACGGAATGAATGGCGCCCAGGCGCGCGACCGCCAGCATGGCGATGGCGGCCTCCGGCACCATCGGCATGTAGATAACAACGCGATCGCCCTTGGTGACACCCAGATTCGCCAGAGCGCCGGCCAGATGCGCGGTTTGGTCCAACAGATCGCTGTAGCTGAAAGTCTTGACCGTCCCGGCCATCGGGCTGTCGTAGATCAGCGCCGCCTGCTCGCCGCGTCCGGCTTCGACGTGACGGTCCAGGCAGTTATAGCAGGTGTTCAGCATGCCGCCGGCAAACCATTGCCCGAACGCGCCCAGCGACTTGTCGAATATTTTCTCCGGCTGCCGGGTCCAATCAATGCCTTTGGCTTCCTCCGCCCACCAGGCTTCCGGGTCACGCATCCACTCGCCATAAGCTTGCGCATAGGATGTGGCATCGGTCATGGCGCGTGACTCCCTGTTTCGTTGCGCTCGTTTTCCGGCGGGACCGCCCGACGGTCAAGCCAGGGGCTAAGACAGACTTGCGCGCGGCCGCGGCGAATGGTTTCTGCTGACTGTCTCGAAAGGAGCATATGATGCAGATCAAGGGTCTCGCGGCACTGGTAACGGGCGGCGGTTCGGGCTTGGGCGCGGCAACCGCGGCGCATCTGGCGTCACTGGGCGCCAGGGTGACGTGCGCCGACATCAACCAGGCGGCGGCCGAGGCGACGGCAGCCGCGATCGGCGGCATCGCCGTGCGCTGCGATGTGGCCGACGCGGCCTCCGGCGAGGCTGCCTTCGCGGCGGCGCGGGCCGCCCATGGGCCGGTGCGGATCCTGGTAAACTGCGCCGGAATCGGCACCGCAGGCCGTATTGTGGGCCGCGACGGCCCGATGAAGCTGGATGCTTTCGAGCGGGTGATCCGGGTCAACCTGATCGGCACCTTCAACATGCTGCGGCTCGCCGCCGCCGAAATGTCGGATGCCGAACCGCTGGAGGAAGGCGAACGCGGGGTCATCGTCAACACGGCTTCCATCGCCGCCTACGAAGGCCAGGTCGGGCAGCCGGCCTATGCCGCCTCCAAGGGCGGGGTCGTCGGGCTCACACTGCCCGCCGCGCGCGAACTCTCCCGGGCGGGCGTTCGCGTGGTGACCATCGCGCCGGGGCTGTTTCATACGCCGATGGTCGATGGATTGCCGCCCGACGTGCAGGCCAGCCTGGGGGCCGGCATTCCTTTCCCCAACCGGTTGGGCCGCCCGTCGGAATACGCGGCCTTGGTGGAGCATATCGTGTCGAACCGCTTCCTGAACGGCGAGGTCATCCGCCTGGACGGTGCGCTGCGGATGCCGCCGCG
>JAJZEV010000206.1 GCA_021805665.1 Pseudomonadota bacterium | reverse complement strand
GCCATCGGCACCTCGAAAAAGGCGATGAAGCTGCCGTCCGCCATGGCGAAGAAAATATGAATATGCGGCGCGTATATGCCGGACGACGGCAGGCGTTCGTTGGTCAGCGCATGCACCAGATCCAGGCCGAGATACCTGGTATAGAATTCGACCGTTTCGGCGGCGTTGGTGCAACGATAGGCGACATGATGCAGTTTTTGCAGCAGCATTTTCGTATCTCCCTGGTGTTGTTACAGCAGTCCTTTCCGTTCGCTCCAGGCCCGCACCGCAGCCAGGCAGTCCGCCATGTGCGCCGGCTGGCCCTTATAGTAATGCGATGCGCCCTCGATCCGGACATACGCCTTGTCCGGCGTCGCCAGCGCGGCATGGATCGCCGGATTGTGCGAAGCGGGCACCGCGTCGTCGGCCCCGTTTTCGATTTGCAGCACCGGGGTACGATGGATCCGCGCCGCGTTGGCCGGGCCCTTGGCCTGGCTGCGATCGTAGCTCCACTGCGACAGCCATGACCGTAACGAGCTGTAGCGCGCCAGCCCGGCGGGCGAAACATTGGCGGTACGCGGATCGCCCAGATAGCACATCCCCGGCGGACGGCCGTTCGGGTCGATGGCCGTGTCGAACCAGCGCACATCGCACATGGTGCGATGCACGACGAAGCATCGCTCCACCTCCGGCGCCCGCAAACGGGCCAACTGCGCGTCGCACCAGGCGGTGATGCGGCGGTTGCGGGCGACCTGGCCGGCGCGAAAGCGGGCGATGAACGCGGCATCGTAGGGCGGCTGGAACGGGCAGTCCGCGGCGTAGATGTCCAGTTCCGGGTCACGGCGATCCGGATCGGCCTCATCCAGCACCGACGGGTCCAGCCATTCCGTCAACGTCTCCGCGCGCGACAGATGCGCGGCGATGAAAATCACCCCGTCGGCCGGCGACAAATCCGCCGCCGTCAGATCGACCGGATCGCCGGCCGGGGTGGTGCGCACCGACGGGCTTTCGGCCTGCGCCTGATAGAACAGCGACAGCGCACCGCCGCCGGACCAGCCGACCAGGATCACCTTCGCATACCCGCGCCGTCGCGCATCCTTCACCCAGGCGCCCATGTCCAGCGCCACTTTCTCCATGATTAGCCCGCTGTCGTTCTTCGGATAGCGGCTTCCGGCGCACAGCACATGCAGCCCGCTGGCCGCCACCGCCATGGGCATCGGCAGCAAGTGCAGCAGCCCGCTGGGGTGCATGAACAAATACAGCGTCGCGGACGCCTTGCCGCGCGGCAGCAGATACTGGCCTTCCAGCGTGATCTCCCCGCTGGAGGCGGCAAATCCGTACGTTTCGGCGAACGTGGCGGTATCGGCGCACCGCACGATCGCCGGCACGCGGTCCCATTCGTGGAATTGGTCCGTCATCGCGTTTGCTCCCGGTCGCAGTCTTGTGCTGCCTCGGAAATAGTGTGCGGCATAAACCGTGCGGCCCGCAACCGCGGAGACCGTCATGGCCGGCGGCTTGCGTTAGACGATCCGTTTATCCCGCAACCTGTGTTAAACCCCCTCCCCCGCCCGCCGGAATGCCTCCGCCGTCGCCAGATACGTGTCGATATCCCGGTCCTCCGGTGCGGCCATCACATGCTGGATACCGGCATCGCTGTAAGCCAGCAGCGCGTCCTTCATCCCCGCCACGTTACTGGCGTTGCAGTTCACCCGGATCGAGATCGTAAATCCCTCATCCGGCCGTTCCGCTCGGAAGCGCTTCACCACCCCGGCCGCCTTCTCCGGCGCGACCCGGCTGCCGTGCCACCCGTCCATCCGCAGCGCCCGCGCGAACGCGGCGTCGGACGACCCGCCGATCCAGACCGGGATCGGCGCAACCGGCTGCGGCTGCGCCCGCATCGCCTCGATCTTCGCCGGAATCCACTTGGCCTCGAAGCTCACCGGATCCTGCGACCACACCGCGCGCATCATCGCGATGCCTTCGTCCATGCGCCGCCCGCATTCCTTGAACGGCACGCCTAGCGCGTCGAACTCGGCTTCCAGCCACCCCACCCCGGCACCCAGGATCAGCCGCCCGCCGGACAGGTTCTGCAACGTCGCCAGTTCCTTCGCCAGCGGCAGCGGATGGCGCAACGGCAGCACCAGGACGGACGTGCCGAGACGAACGCGGGAGGTGGCGGCCGCGGCCCAGGTCAGCGTCAGGACCGGGTCCCAGAAATTGGGCGATGGCGGATAACCGCCATCTTTCGGGACGATGATGTGCTCGCTGACCCATACGTCGTCGAAACCCAGTTCCTCCGCCTGAACGGCGGCGCGGCGGATGCTGTCGGGGCCGGCCTTCCGGCCGATATGGGGCAAATGTATGCCGAGTTTCATGGGATCGATCCTCCTGACAGTATCTGTCCAGAGTTGCCGGCGGCTGTCCATCGCGGGAAGCGACGAACCACCCTTGCGCCCCCCGCCATGCCTGCGCCACTTTGGGGACACGCCCCGCTGACAAGGTCCGACCCGATTCCCACCACCGCGAAACCGAAGCCGCCCCGGAAAGCCGCCGCCGGCCCGAAAGCCGAGACGTTCGAGCCGCTGAAGACCGAACGCCTGACGCTGCGCCCGCTACGGCCAACCGATGCCGAAGCGCTGCACCGCCTGGTCAACGACTGGGAGGTGACGCGCACCCTGGCGGAGATCCCCTATCCGTATCCGCGCGCCCTGGCCGACGAATGGATCGCCTCGACCGAACGGCAACTGACCGAGGGCGCGGCCTATCATCTGGCGATCACCGGCAAGGAAGGCCGCAAGGAAACACTGGTCGGCGTCGTCGGCCTGCGCGTCGATGCCGCGAGCCGCTCTGGACGGCTGGGCTACTGGGTCGGTCGAGCCTATTGGCGGCATGGCGTGGCAACCGAGGCTGCGAAGCGTCTGGTCAGTTGGGGTTTCGCCAACCTGCCGCTGGACCGCATTGCCGCCGAGGTTACCGCAACCAACGACGCCTCCCGCGTCGTGCTGCGCCGGATCGGCTTTCGGGAGACGGGTTCGGCGGAGCGCGAGTCGATGACCACCGGCGACCCTCATACGGTGACGGTGTTCGAAGCGACGCGCGACGACATCTTCGGACGCCCCGAAGCACCTGCCGCCGACGCCGCCAGCCCGGACGCCAAGCCGCTGCTGCTGGTGGCCGCCTGTGCCCTGGTCGATATCGACGGCCGCATCCTGCTGGCCCGCCGGCCGGAGGGTAAGAAGATGGCCGGGCTGTGGGAGTTCCCGGGCGGCAAGCTGAACCCGGGCGAAACGCCGGAGGCCGCGCTGATCCGCGAACTGAAGGAAGAGCTTGGAATCGACGTGTCGGCAGCCTGTCTGGCACCCTTCGCATTTGCCTCGCACGACTATGAAGGCTTTCATCTGCTGATGCCGCTGTTCATCTGCCGCCGCTGGAAAGGCACCCCGACGCCGCGGGAAAACCAGACGCTTGCCTGGGTCCGCGCGACCAGACTGACCGAGTATGAAATGCCCCCCGCCGACAAGCCTTTGATCCCGCTGCTGCGCGATTTCCTCTAGGGAACCAGACCATGCCCGCGAAAAATCCAACCGCCTGCCTTCTGGTCATCGGCAATGAGGTCCTGTCGGGGCGCACCCGCGACGCGAACATCCAGTTCCTGGCAACCGGCCTGGGCAATCTGGGCATCCCCCTGCGGGAGGTCCGGGTCATCCCCGATGTCCCTGAAACCATCATCGGCACGGTGAACGAGGTCCGCCGCGAGTTCGACTACGTTTTCACCACCGGAGGCATCGGACCGACCCACGACGACATCACCAGCGAGTGCATCGCGGCTGCGTTCGGCGTTCCCTGGGAGCATCACCCGGTCGCATGGCCGCGCATGGAAGCCAGCTACAAGCCCGGCGAATTCAATGCCGCCAGGCAGCGCATGGCAACGATGCCGCGCGGCGCCACACTGATCGAGAACTCCATCAGTGTGGCGCCGGGTTTCCAGATGGAGAACGTGTACGTCATGGCCGGCGTGCCGCGGGTCATGCAGTCGATGTTCGAATGGCTGGCGCCGCGGCTGGAGGGCGGCGCGAAAATCGAGATGCGGGCAGTCCACGTCGTCGGACTGCCGGAAGGTATCATCGCCGAGGGTCTGGCAGCGGTGCAGAAGCGCTATCCGGATCTGGATCTGGGCAGTTACCCGTTCTACCGAGCGAGCGGCAATGGCGTGGCGCTGGTGGCGAAGGGACCGGATGGGGCGGAGGCAGAACGGGCGATCGCCGAGGTAACGGCGCTGATCGTCAGCCTGGGGAAAACCCCGATCGCTGGGGAACCACCGGAGATTTGAAGGAACGGAGCCTCCAAAATACCCCGTTCCACGAACCGCTGTTCAATGGATCCCGCAGACACCTGAAGCGCACGCCAACCGGATTCCCGGGCGTGGAACCGGGATCGCCGCCGCCCCAACCGCTGGTCAGGGCATAACCGGCGGTCAGCCCGCCACGACTGACCGCATGATCGCGACCGCTTCCTCGATCATCCCCGCATCGACATCCAAATGCGTGCAGGCTCGGCCGCGATAGGTGTCGGATACCGAGATCGTTACGCCGTGCGGGCGCAGCCGGGCGGCGAACCCGGCCGCGGTCAGGCCGGTGCCCCGGGTGTCGAAGAACACCAGATTGGTCTCGGGCGTTTCTACCGCGATCCCTTCGATTTGCGCCATGCCGCGCGCCAGGGACGCAGCGTTGGCATGGTCGTCCGCCAGCCGGTCAACGTTGTGTTGCAGCGCGTAGATACAGGCGGCAGCGTTCATGCCGCCCTGGCGCATCGACCCGCCCAGGCGCTGCTTCCATTGCCACGCGGCGCCGATGAACTCCCGGGAGCCCGCCAGCACCGCACCCAGCGGCGCGCCAAGGCCCTTGGTGAAGTCCAGCCATACGGTGTCGCAGTCGGCCACCACGTCGCGCGCGGCAACGCCCAGCTTCACCGCCGCGTTCAGCACACGGGCGCCGTCCATATGGACCCGTATCCCATGCGCCCGGGCGACATCGGCGACCGCCTTCAGTTCGGACACCTGCCAGCAGGCTCCGCCGCCTTTGTTCGCGGTCTGCTCCACCTCAACCAGCGTTTGCGGCGGGGAGTAGCGGTTCACCGGCCGGATCGCGCCTTGCAGGGTTTCGGCGCTGAACACACCGCGCGCGCCTTGCAGGCCGCGGATCATCACCCCGCTGATGGCGCCGGGTCCGCCGCCCTCGCTGGCCTGGATATGCGCGTCCTCGTGCGCCAGAATCTCATCGCCCGGCCGGCAGTGCGTCGCCACCGCGACCTGGTTGCACATGGTGCCGGACGGCATGAACACCGCCGCCTGCTTGCCCAGCAGCGCCGCCGCCATGTCGCACAGCGCCCAGACAGTGGGGTCCGACCCGCCCTGCTCATCGCCCATGTCCGCCGCCATCATCGCCTCTTTCATGGCGCGCGAGGGCCGCGTATGCGTATCGGAATACAAATCGATCCGGACTCGCTGAGCGAAATCCGCTCGGGTGGGTTCATAGCTCATATGCGCTCCTTCAAGCCGGTCGTACCAGAACGGCCATTGCCTGCAAAGCCGCGGCGTCGGATGCTGCCGGGACCTTAGGAAGGCCGCCGAATGAGATTTTCCAACTTTCTGTTTCCCGACAGCATGTCGGCCGCCGACGATGGCCGCATCATCGATGAGACGTTGCAGGAAGCCCGCCTGACGGATGCGCTTGGGTTCGATACGATCTGGCTTGCCGAACACCATTTCGACGGCATTGTCGCTTACGTCGATCCGGTGGCGTTCGCCGCCGCGCTGGCCGTCGCGACGACAAAGGCCAGGATCGGATTCGCCGTTGCCCAGATGGCGCTGCATCACCCGATCCGCATGGCCGAACAGGTGGCGCTGATCGACCACATCAGCAAAGGGCGGCTGATCGTCGGCCTCGGCCGGGGGACCGCGTACAATATCTACGACTACCAAGGCTATGGCATCGACCATACGGAAGCGCAGGCCCGGTTCGAGGAAGCCGAGGCCATCATGTTCGCGGCATGGAAAGGCAAACCGCTGGAACACCACGGCAAGTTCTTCGATCTGAAACTGCCGGAGCTGCGCCCGTCGGTGTTTACCAAACCCCACCCCCAAGTCATCCGCGCAGCCGCGACGGAACACGGGATGCTGGACATCGCTCGGCGCGGCAATCCCTTCATGATGAACGTGCAGAGCAACGCGGTAACGGCCTCCCGCATGGAACTTTACCGCCAGACATTGCGCGAACTGGGCATGGATGAGGCGACGGTCGCCGCCAAGGCCTACGAATGCTGGGTGTGGCGCAATGTGTTCGTCGCGGAAACCGATGCCGAGGCGGAACGCATAGCCGTGCCCGCGTTCATCGCAATGCATGAACATCGCGTGGCGATGCGCAAACGGATCTACGCCGAACAGGGGGCATCCATCCTGCCGATGCCGCCGGAGGGCGCCGCTCAGCCGCCGCACGCATCGGTGGAACATGCGCTGGTTTACGGATCCCCCGCCACGGTGGCGGAGAAGCTGGCACCGTTGCAGGCCAGCGGGGTCGGCGGGCTTATCATGCAGTTCCGGCTTGGACCGATGAGCTACGAGCAGACCGCCGCCAGCCTGACATTGTTCGCCGACAAGGTGATCCCGGCGATGGGCCAGCCCGCGCGATGAATGAGGATGCCGGCTCCGCCGACTGGAAACGCAACCTGTGGGTCTGCGTGTTCGGATCGTTCACCACGATCGTTGCGATGACGCTGCTGCTGCCGTTCCTGCCGTTATACGTGGAGCAGTTGGGCGTGTCCGACCATGCCGCGATCGCCGAATGGTCGGGGGCGGCGTATGGCGCCACGTTCCTGACCGCGGCGATGTTCGCGCCGCTGTGGGGGCGGCTGGGCGATCAGTACGGCCGCAAACTGATGCTGATCCGGGCGAGCCTCGGCATGGCGGTGGCGATGTCGCTGATCGGGTTGTCGCAGAACGTCTATCAGCTCGTCGGGCTGCGGTTGCTGGCCGGTTTGCTGGGCGGGTATTCCTCGGGGTCGATGATCCTGGTCGC
This sequence comes from Pseudomonadota bacterium, assembly GCA_021805665.1. Lineage (GTDB taxonomy): Bacteria > Pseudomonadota > Alphaproteobacteria > Acetobacterales > Acetobacteraceae > Rhodopila. The sequence continues at coordinate 961 of JAJZEV010000206.1, read as the reverse complement.
TACGCAGACGCCCCGCGCGAATACCGCCTGGGCGTTGGGCATGATGTCGTCGGGCATCATGGCCGGGAATCTGGCAGGGCCGCTGATCGGCGGCGCTTTGCCGCAATTGATCGGTATCCGCATGACGTTTCTGGCGGCGGGGGCAATCATCTTCCTGGCATTCCTGGCGACGACATTCTTGATCAAGGAGGAACCCAGGCCAAGGCGGGCACCGGGGGTCAAGCACAGGGCCGGGCTGGGGTCGGTCCATAACAAGGGCGCTGTGATGGCGATGCTGGCCACCGGGATGCTGTTGATGTTCGCCAACATGTCGATCGAGCCCATCATTACGGTCTATGTGGCGCAACTCGTTCCCGATCCGGCGCATGTTACGATCGTCGCCGGCTTCGTGATGTCGGCGGCGGCGTTGGGTAGCATTCTGTCGGCGTCGCATCTGGGGAAGCTGGCGGATCGGGTGGGACATTGGACGGTGATTATCGGCTGCCTGATGGTGTGCGCGCTGCTGCTGATCCCGCAGGCGTTCGTGACCGCCGGGTGGCAACTGGTGGGGCTGCGTTTCCTGATGGGCCTGTCGTTGGGGGGTCTGCTGCCCTGCGTCGCGACGGTGATTCGCCATAACGTGCCGGAACAGATTGCCGGCAGTATCCTGGGTTACTCTACGTCGTCGCAATATATCGGGCAGGTGACGGGGCCGCTGGCGGGCGGGTTCATCGGCGGGCATTTCGGTATGCGGGCGGTGTTTTTGGGCACGTCGGTGCTGATGGCCGCCGGCGCTGCGTATGGGTTTGTGTCCAAGCCGCGGCGGTAGCTACCGCACCGCCGCGATCTCCACCTGGTTCGTGTTGTAGGTCGTCGCCCCGCAGGCTGCGGAACGATCAGTGGTCAACACGTTGGCGCAGCCGCGCGAGTCCGCCCCATCGGCGCCGGGCGTGTACCAGGCGCCTTCCTTGATGGAGACGAC
>JAJZEV010000312.1 GCA_021805665.1 Pseudomonadota bacterium | reverse complement strand
GCCACCACGATCACGTCGCCCGGCTGCGCTTCCGACAGTGCGCCGAACATCGCGACGATATCGGCGGGGTAGGCGAACGCGGTCAGCGCCGGCCCGACGAACGATGCGTTGGCCGGGTCCAGCGGTTTGATCCGGTAGTCCAGCGCGCCGCGTCCATCCATGGCGTCTGCCAGGTGGGAGGTTTGGGCGCCGCGAAACGCCTCGATAAGGGCCTTGTCGGGGCGGCGGAAGCCGCGGTGGATGGTCAGCAGCGGCGGATTATCGAGCATTTCGGTGTCTCCTGCCGGGCACTGTGCCGTATTGGACGGGCATGGGCAAACGGCCTGGCGGGCGGGCTTCAGGATGGGCGGCGGGATTGCCGCGACAGGTGCCGGTACAGGGTGGAGCGGTCGATGCCGAGGCGGTTGGCCGCCCGTGTGACATTGCCGTCGGTGGCCTTCAGGGTCGCGTCAATCGCGTCCCGTGTCAGCTCTCCGAGCGGGCGGATGTCATCTGTTGCGGGGGCAGGGGCGGCGGGTTGGATGGCGGTGGGCAGCGCTGTCAGGTCCACGGGCAGGCCCGGCTCCGACAGGGCGGCGATGGTGCGTAGCGTACTGACGAGTTGGCGGAAATTGCCTGGCCAGGCGTAGGCCGCGAGCCGCTGTTCGGCTTCGGCCGGCAGGACGGCCCCGCCGCCGAGGCTGGCCCACAGCGTGCGAATCAGAGCGATGCAATCCGGGTGTTCGCGCACCGGGGGCAATTCGGCGACGAAGGGGGCGATGCGGAAGAACAGGTCCTCGCGGAACGTGCCGGCGGCAACCCGTTCGGCCAGCGGGCGGTGGGTGGCGCACAGCAGCGCGAAATTCACGGGAACCACGGACTCGCCGCCCAACGGGGACACCGAGCGGTCTTGCAGCACCCGCAGCAGCCGCGATTGCAGCGGCAGGGGCATGTCGCCGATTTCGTCGAGGAACAGGATGCCGCCATCGGCCTGACGCAGCAGCCCTTTGTGGCCGCGCCGCCGGGCGCCGGTAAAGGCGCCTTCCTCATAGCCGAACAATTCGGATTCGATCAGGTTTTCGGGCAGCGCCGCGCAGTTGACGGCGATGAACGGCTTGTTCCGGCGGCTGCTGGCGGCATGCGCCTGGCGGGCGAAAACCTCTTTGTCGGAGCCGGTTTCGCCGCGGATCAGCACCGGTATATCGGCTTCCAGCAAACGCACGGTCCGGCTTAGACAATCCCGCACCGACGCGCTGAACAGCGGTTCAGGTTCGGCCGTCGGCCTGGACCGGGCCACGCTGGCCGGAGCCGGTTTCGCGGTTTCGCCGCCGCGGCCCGTCGGCGGGCGGCGCGGGGCCGCGAACGTCGCGGTCAGACATGCCCCGGAGAGGGTTTGCAGGGTCTGTTCGGCATCCGATGGCGTGATGCGCCCGAACAAGGCGGTCAGCGTGACCCGGTGAAGCGCCGTCCAGTCCAGTTCCAGCAGTCGCAGCGCATGCCGGTTGGCGGCGGCGAGACGATCGCCGTCGAATGCCAGTATGCCTTCCCGGGCGGAACCCAGAAGCGCGGGGTCGCTGTGAAACCGCAGCATCGCGCAGTGTTCGAAGCCATGATCGAAGAGGCGGTGCTCGATCTGTCCGACGGCGAAGCGCACCAGGTCCAGCGCATGCGAATGCCGGATGGCGGCATGGCCCGACATGTCGAGAACCCCGGCCAGCCGCCCCGCCGGGTCGATGATCGGTGCGGCGGCGCAGGCCAGCATGCGGTGCGGTTCGAAGAAGTGTTCGGCGCCATGCACGCCGATCGCCCGGCGCTCGATCAGCGCGGTGCCGATGGCGTTGGTGCCGGTCACGGTTTCGCTCCAGTGGACGCCGGGGCGCAGCAGCACCTGCGACGCGCGGTCCGCGAAGCCCGGGTTTCCGGCCACATCCAGGATGAAGCCGGACCCATCTGTCAGAATCACCACCCCATCCGAACGAAGCGCCGCGGCCCGCAGGGTTTCAAGTTCCGGCCGGCTGGTGCGGCGCAGACCCCCGTGCTGGTCCTGAAGATGGCGCAAGGCGTGCGAGTCCAGCGGTTCGATTCTTGGCAGCCCCAGACCTGTCATTCCTTGTTTAGCGCAACGCTGCCAGGACCTGAGGATCGGGCCGGCAATCAGGCCGTCGGGCAGGTCGCCCCGGTCGAAGAAGCGCTGCCTTGCCGCCAGTACAGCATCGGTTTTCACGGTTGAAGGCATGGCCCGCATCCTCCGGCCTGTGGCATTTTGCGACATGAGTCGCGGAACACAGCGCTCTTTACCGCAGTCTATCGCATGGGGTCGCCGCCGCTGTCCAGAAAGGCCGGATAGAGCGTGGGCCGGTTCGCAAATAACGTAGTAAATTCAGCTTATTGATGTGCGCGTAAGGTCTCGGCGCCGGATGTGGCGGAACTGGCATGGCGCCTGCAATGCGGGAACCTGTCTCAGTTCCAGGAGGAAACAATGAACGATCCGGCATTTCATGCTTCACGCGCGGGCTCGCCGTTTAAGGCGCGCTACGGCAACTTCATCGGCGGCCGCTGGGTAGAGCCGCTCGCGGGGCGCTACTTCGATAACACGACCCCGATCACCGGTCAGAAAATCACCGAAATTCCCCGTTCGCAGAAAGAGGATATCGACCTCGCGCTGGATGCCGCGCACGCCGCGAAGGACGCCTGGGGCCGGACAAGCGCGGCCGAACGCGCGCTGATCCTGAACCGTGTCGCCGACCGGATGGAGCAGAACACCGGGCTTCTGGCGCTGGCGGAAACCTGGGACAACGGCAAGCCGATCCGTGAAACGACAGCGGCGGATATCCCCCTGGCGGTCGATCATTTCCGCTATTTCGCCAGCGCCATCCGTGCGCAGGAGGGATCGGCCGGGGAGATCGATCACGATACCGTCGCCTATCATTTCCACGAGCCGCTGGGCGTGGTCGGGCAGATCATTCCCTGGAACTTCCCCATCCTGATGGCGGTCTGGAAGCTGGCGCCGGCGCTGGCCGCCGGCAACTGCGTCGTGCTGAAGCCGGCCGAACAGACCCCGGCGTCGATCCTGGTGCTGGCCGAACTGATCGCCGACCTGCTGCCCCCCGGCGTGCTGAACATCGTCAACGGCTTCGGCCTGGAAGCTGGCAAGCCGCTCGCGTCCAGCCCGCGAATCGCCAAGATCGCGTTTACCGGGGAAACCACGACCGGCCGGCTGATCATGCAATATGCCAGCCAGAACCTGATCCCGGTTACACTGGAACTGGGCGGCAAGTCGCCGAACATCTTTTTCAGCGACGTGGCGGCGGAGGATGACGATTTCCTCGATAAGGCGATCGAAGGCTTCGTTATGTTCGCCTTCAACCAGGGCGAAGTCTGCACCTGCCCAAGCCGGGCATTGATCCAGGAGTCGATGTACGACCGGTTCATGGAACGGGTTCTGAAACGCGTCGCCGCCATCCGCCAGGGCGATCCGCGCGATCCGGCGACGATGCTGGGTGCCCAGGCGTCCAGCGAGCAGCTTGAGAAAATCCTGTCCTATATGGATATCGGCCGCCAGGAAGGCGCCGAGGTGCTGGCTGGCGGTGAGCGCAATAATATGCCGGGCGATCTGGCCGGCGGATACTACATCAAGCCGACGGTGTTCCTCGGGCACAATCGCATGCGGATCTTCCAGGAGGAGATTTTCGGGCCGGTGGTGTCGGTGACCACCTTCAAGGACGAAGCCGAGGCGCTGTCGATCGCCAATGACACTCTGTATGGGCTGGGCGCGGGTGTTTGGACGCGGGACGGCAATCGCGCCTATCGCTTCGGCCGCAATATTCAGGCCGGACGGGTCTGGACGAACTGCTACCACGCCTATCCGGCCCATGCGGCGTTCGGCGGATACAAGCAGTCCGGCATCGGGCGCGAGAACCACAAGATGATGCTGGATCATTACCAGCAGACCAAAAACCTGCTGGTCAGCTACAGCCCGAAGGCGCTTGGCTTCTTCTAACCGGCCGGATCGCGGATGCGCGCCGGTTCGATGCCGGCGCGCCCGCAAGCCCAAAACCAGTTGGGAGGCGAGATATGACCCTGACACGCCCGTTTCGGGTAACCGCGACCCCGGCGGCCCTTGCCCTGATCGAGGTGTTGCGCCGCGAATACGGGCCGATCCTGTTTCATCAGTCTGGCGGCTGCTGCGACGGGTCTTCGCCGATGTGCTATCCCGAAAGCGAGTTCCTGACCGGCGATCAGGATGTCCTGCTGGGCGAAATCGGCGGCGCGCGCTGCTATATCTCCCGCCCGCAATTCGCGTATTGGCGGCATACGCAGCTTATTATCGATGTGGTTCCGGGGCGGGGCGGTATGTTCTCGCTGGAAAACGGCCGGGATGTGCGGTTCCTGACACGGTCCCGCCTGTTCACCGACGCCGAAGCGGCGGCACTGGCCGATCCCTGACGGTTGCGCCTCCGGCGCGTGCATAGAGCCGCGGCCGGCGGGGCTTGCGACCCCCGCCGGCCCGGCGCCTAGCCCTTGGACTTGTCGGCCAGGGCTTTGACTTCGTCCATGGCCTCGGTGAAGCGGGTATTCAGCAGCTTCACCGCTTCGGCGTTGGAGTGCTGGATCAGGTCGCCGATCTCTTTCATGTTGGTAACCGCACGCTCATACGCGTGCTTCAACAGTTCGGCCTGCTTTGCTGCCTTCGCCTGCGGCGCTTCCATCGATGACATCGCCCGCACGGCTTCCGTCATCTCCGCCATGCTTTGCTGGACGATTTCCATGTGGCGGCGGGCGACGGCCTGCGCGCCTTCCAGGGCGACGCGGTTGGCCGCGGTCAGTGTTTCCATGTTACGGCGACTGGCGGACACGAATGCTTCCATGTCGGGCATGGCGGGAAGCTTCATATCGGCGAACATTTTGCCGAATTCGCCAAAATCAGCCATCGATTTGGGGGGGAAAGCCATGGTGTGGACTCCTGCGGGCTGGACCGGTTCAGCAACCGGGCGGACGTTAGGCGCCTCGGGCGGGAAAACCAAGGGTGCAGTCAGGTGACAAATTCGCGTCGCCGGCCCATGTTCGGGGAAAGGAGAATGGCCATGGACAACGACAGCTCAACCGGCATGGTGTGCGGCCCCGATGGGTGCGAAGTGCCGGCGACCGATGCGCGCCTGCCGGATATCGCCGCGATCGGCACACGGATCGACATCGTCTCCGACGCGATCTGTCCTTGGTGCTACGTGGGCAAGCGCCAACTGGAACGCGCCTTGGCGATCCTGGCGGAGGAGGGACTGCACTTCCAGGTGCATTGGAATCCGTTCCAACTGAACCCCGACATGCCGAAGGAAGGGCGCGACCGCGCGGCTTACCGGGCGTGGAAGTTTGGCAGCGCGGAGAAATCGGCGGCGATCGACCAACGTATCAACGAGGCCGCGGCCGCTGTCGGGCTGGGTTTCCGTACCGACCTGATGACCCGCACGCCGAACACCATCGACGCGCACCGCACGATCTGGTTCGCCGGCCAGAACGGGGTTCAGGACGCGGCCATGGAGGCTGTGTTCAAGGCCTATTTCATCGAGGGCCGCGATATCGGCGACCACGCGGTGCTGGCCGACTGCGCGGCGGAGGCGGGATTGCCGCGTCAGGCGGTGCTTGATTTCCTGGCCACGGACATCGCCGATCAGGAGATGCGGGCTGCCGATCAGGCGGCGCGTGAGGCCGGCGTATCCGGCGTGCCGTCGTTCTTCCTGGACGGGCACGGCCTGTTCTCCGGCGCGATGCCGGCGGAGACGATCGCCAGCGCGCTGCGGCGCGGGCAGGGGATTTTGCGCAAGCAGCAAGACGCGGCCTGATTAGCGCCGACTGAAGCGGCGGGCAAACTTGTGCGACGGGGCCTCGAAACAGTAGTGTACTGCGGTCGCGAGGCCAATGGTTGCGGCGAAAAACATTAGATTGATGGCTAGCGGCCGCGAGAGGCCGCCGAAGTGCCGCCAGAACACCAGCGCCGGCCAGTGAACCAGATACAGGCTATACGAAATCCGACCGGCGAACATCATGCCCTTCCCGGAGAGCAGGCGAGCAAGCGTGGTGGCCGGGTCGGCCGAAACCGGGATTGCCAGAAGGAAGGCCGGAAGGGCAAGGAACGCGCCCTCCCGAACTTGAATGACAGCGGCACCCGTCAGCAGCAGGGCAATCAATAGTGTAGCCGGCGCCCCCGGAATGCGAGCGCCAGATCTCCAGGCTGCAAACATCGCGGCTCCAGCGGTGAATTCGCAGCCTACACGCAGGAATCCCCCATGGACGGTGACGTTGGGGTCGTGCTCGCCATGGGCGATCAAAATCCCCACAAATGCCGCAAGGCTGACGGCAGACAGGGCAAATGCCGTGCGAGGGCCGGGGAGTTGCCGGATGATCCAGATGACGGCAGGCAGTGCCAGATAGGCAGCCATTTCCACGCTGACCGACCACCCGGGCGCAATCCAAGTGCCGATTGGGTAAAGCAGCCAGGATTCCAGAAACAGCAGTGACGCAAAGAAATTTCCTGCTGCGTATTCTTGTGTCGGGGCGGCGGCGATGACCGAGGGGACAGCCCACAAGGCCAGCACATAAAGCACCATCGCCGCAGCGTTGGTTGGGCAGAGCCGCAGGATTCGCTCCACCATGAAATTGCGGTAGCGGCGGGGGCTGACGCGCGCAAAGTAGTCGTAGCGGGAATTCGCCATGATAAAGCCGCTCAACATGAAAAACATGTCGACCCCGAGATAGCCGATCGCGAGGGAATGCGGTCCTTCACCGGTGCGATATTGGAAGATATTCCAATGATGAACAAAGACCCAAAGGGCGCCGATGCCACGCAGGCCGGTCAAGGCCGGCAGTTGTGCGATTCTGGATTGCGGTGCGGCGCTAGTCATTCCGTACGCAATGCCATGCTGGGTCGGAGCAGTCCATTGCCAATCGCCCCGGGGAAAGCTTTGCTGTATCCCGCCTCCGGTGGGATTTCTAGCTCCGCGCCGGTCTGGGTGGAGCAAGTAATTCTGTTTTTGGTTCAGATATTTACCGGCCCGGGCCTTTGACTATAATGCCCGCCGACCGGAACCAGGAAGGCCCACGCCGATGACCAGCAAGCACCCCGAAACCCTCGCCCTGCACGCTGGATGGCGCCGCGACAGTGCCACCAATGCCGTCGCGGTGCCGATCTATCAGACCACGTCGTTCCAGTTCGACAGTGCCGAACATGCCGCCAACCTGTTCGGTCTGAAGGAACTGGGCAACATCTATACCCGCATCATGAATCCCACCTGCGACGCGCTGGAACAGCGGCTCGCGGCGTTGGAAGGCGGCGTGGCGGCGCTGGCGGTGGGGTCCGGTCAGGCGGCGTCGGCCTTTTCGGTGCAAAACCTGGCCAAGGCCGGCGACAACATCGTCGCCTCCACCGACCTGTATGGCGGCACCTGGAACCTGTTCGCGAACACGCTGAAGGACCAGGGGATCGAAACCCGCTTCGTCGATCCGATCGACCCCGAGGCATTTCGTCGGGCGACCGACGACAAGACGCGGGCGTATTATGCGGAGACGCTGCCGAACCCGAAGCTGATCCCGTTCCCGATCGCCGAGGTTGCCGCGATCGGCCGGTCCTTCGGTATTCCGCTGATCATGGACAACACGGCGGCGCCGCTGCTGGTGCGCCCGTTCGATCATGGGGCGGCGGTGGTGATGTATTCCACCACGAAGTGGATCGGCGGCCACGGCACCTCGATCGGCGGCATCGTCATCGACGGCGGCAACTTCGACTGGGAAGCCAATCCGGCCCGTCAGCCGGCGCTGAACACACCCGACCCATCCTATCACGGCGCGGTCTGGGCGCAGGCGGTCAAGCCGCTGGGTCCGATCGCCTATATCCTGAAGATGCGCGTCACCCTGCTGCGCGACCTGGGTGCGGCGATGGCGCCGTTCAACGCGTTCCAGTTCATCCAGGGCGTGGAGACGCTGGCGTTGCGGATGCGCGAGCACAGCCGTAACGCGCTGGCAGTCGCCAACTATCTGGCGGACCGCAAGGACGTC
>JAJZEV010000231.1 GCA_021805665.1 Pseudomonadota bacterium | reverse complement strand
CGCCAGCAAGCCCGATTGGTCGATTCCCGACGATACCCATGTCACCGTCGTCATGCAGGTTGGATTGAATCTGCCTTGGACAGTCCAGGCAATCGGACACGGACGCTCAATCGACTGGACCCTGGATGCCACTGCGATCCAGCCATTCGACCGCCAGTTTCGCGGCGCCCCCTCGATGACGCTCACGTTCCCCGATGGGAATGAGCCGCCATGGGCGTTGTCCTTGGCCGGATCGACCGCGATCAGCGACACGTTCGGGCGCTGCATCCGCGACCTGACCCGCCAGGTGCAGGCCAATCCCCCGCCAGCCGCGGCCGCACCGCCGCCGCAAAATACCACGCAGCCGTTCAGCACGTCAGAGCCGCCGCCGGCACACTGACCCGCACACCCGACCGGACGGCCGGGTCAGCCCTTCGGCTTCAGGTGTGGATCAGGCTACAGCCGCCCTCGGCCATCGGCCGGAACGCCTTGTCGGCCGGGGTGGTGGACAGCACGTTGAACACGTCCCATTCGCTTTTGCTCTGCGCCGGGGTCTTCACCTGAAACAGATAGCCCGGGCAGATGAAGCGCCCGTCCGGACGGATCGCGGCGGTGCCGAAACAATCGTCGTCGGTCGGGTTGGCCTTCATCCAGCCGATGGCATCCAGTCCCGCCTTCGCCTTGGCCGGCCCCAAGGCGGCGACGGCTTTCAGGTAATGCGTCACAGCGGAATAGCACGCGGCATGCAAGTCGCTGGGATAGTTGTTCGGCGTCTTCGGCAGAAACCGCTTGGTGAAGGCACGTGTCCGGTCGTTCAGATTCCAATAGAAGATGCCGGAGATCAGCAGGCCCTGGGCCGTCTCCAGCCCCATCGACTTGACCTCGGTGATGAAGCCCACCAGCGCGGCAACCTTCATCCCCTGCTGCATCAGGCTGAACTCCTTGGCCTGCTTGACACAGTTTTCCATGTCGCCGCCGGTGTTACACAACCCGATGACCTGCGCGCCGCTGGTCTGCGCCTGCAACAGGAACGATGAGTAGTCTGTCGTGCCGGGGAACGGGTATGGCGCGCTGCCCAGCACCTTGCCACCGCTTTTGGTCACCAGATCGGTCAAGTCGTTCGCCAGGGCGTGGCCGAATGTATAATCGGCGACGATCAGATACCAGCTCAAGCCGCCGTCCTTCAGGATCGCGCCGCCGGTCGAATGCGAGTCGAACCACGTATCGGGGGAGAAATGCACCGCGTTCGGGCTGCAATATTTCCCCGTCAGGTCGGCCGATGCAGCGCCGGAGATCAGCAGCGCCTTGTTCTTTTCCATCACCACGCGGTTCACCGCCAAGGCGATGGCGGTGTTGTTCACATCGGCGATCGCATCCACCTGGTCGCGATCGAACCACTGGCGGGCAATGGCGGACCCGACATCCGGCTTCTGCTGGTGATCGGAGGCCAGGATTTCGACATTGAAACCGTTCGGCTTGAAGTCCTCGACCGCCTGCTTGGCGGCCAGCACGGTGGTCGGGCCGGAATTGTCGCGATACTGCCCCGACAAATCGGTAAGTACGCCGATCCGGATGGTTGGTGTTCCCGTCTGCGCCCAAACCCGATCGCTGCCAGCGCCCAGGGCGATGGCGGCAGTGCCGCCCGTCAAAGCATTACGGCGAGAAATTGTCATACGATATCCCGAACTTTTCACTGCCCGCGGTCCACCCGCGGGCGCGATCGCCCGCCGGTGGACCGCATCGATTTTGATTGATGACGCCGCTGGAAGCGGCCGCCGGACCCTAGGCGCGCGCCCCGTCGGGATCAAGATCGCGCGGCCGGGTTGAGCGTTCATACCAGCCGTGCGGTAATCCGCTATCGCGACAACAACCGAACAAGGAAACGTCGATGACCACGACCGCCTTCGGCCGCATCTTTCCGCCGCGCGACGCCTGGCTGGCGAAAGCCCCGCCCGAACCGATCCTCGATCCGGATTTGCCGATCATCGATACCCACCATCACCTGTGGCATCGGGCAGGCAGTGCCAGCGGCGAGTCTTGGGACGTGCCGGCCTTTCGCTACCTGATCGACGAATACCTCGCCGACTGCGGCACCGGCCACAACATCGTCGGCAGCGTGTTCCTGCAGTGCCATTCGATGTACCGGGCAACCGGGCCGGTTCAGATGCGCCCCATCGGCGAAACCGAGTTCGTCGCCGGCATCGCCGCGATGAGCGACAGCGGAGGCTATGGCAAAACGAAGGTTGCGGCCGGCATCGTCGGCTATGCCGATCTGACCGCGGGCGACTGGGTCACCCCGGTGCTGGAAGCGCATATCAGGGCCGGCGGAGGACGCTTCCGCGGCGTTCGGCACTCGGCGGGCTACGATGCGGACCCGGTCATTGGCAACAGCGCGGCCGGCATCCAGCCCGGCTTATATCTGCGTCCGGATTTCAGGGCGGGGATAGCTCGGCTGGCCGCGCTGGGGCTGTCATTGGATGCCTGGGGCTTCCACCCGCAAATCCCCGACATAACCGACCTCGCGCACGCCTTCCCCGGCAGCAACATCGTCGTCGGGCATTGCGGCGGGCCGCTGGGCTACGGTCGCTATGCCGGCCGCAACGATGCGGTGTTCGCCGACTGGAAAGTATCCGTCACCGAACTGGCGAAGTGCCCGAACGTGACGATGAAGCTGGGCGGGATGATGATGCGCCTCGCCGCATACGATTATATGGGCATCGACACACCGCCATCGTCGGAACAACTCGCCCAACATTGGCGCCCCTATGTGGAAACCTGCATCGAACTGTTCGGTGCCAACCGCTGCATCGCCGAGAGCAACTTCCCGGTGGAGAAGATGGGCATCGGCTTCGCGGCGTTGTTCAACGCCCTCAAACGGATTGCCTCCGGCTGCTCCGCCGACGAAAAAGCCGCCATTTTCGCCGGCACCGCTCGGCGGGTGTACCGGCTGGACTGCTGAACCGAACGGTCAGGCGGCTTTCGACAACCGGTCGAATGCCGCCAGCCGAACGATCAACGCCTCCATCTGGTCCAGCGGGATCATGTTCGGACCGTCGCTGGGCGCATTGTCCGGATCCTGATGCGTTTCGATGAAAACCGCCGCACACCCGACCGCCAGCGCGGCGCGGGCAAGAACAGGCGCGAACTCCCGCTCGCCACCCGAGGACGTGCCCTGCCCGCCCGGCTGCTGCACCGAATGGGTGGCGTCGAATACAACCGGGTAGCCCGTGCGGGCCATGACCGGCAGGCTGCGCATGTCGCTGACGAGAGTATTGTAGCCGAAGCTCGCCCCGCGCTCGCACAGCAGGATGTTCCGGTTGCCGGTGCTGGCGATCTTGGCCGCCACGTTCACCATGTCCCACGGCGCCAGGAACTGGCCCTTCTTCACATTCACCGCCCGCCCGGTTTCCCCCGCCGCCAGCAGCAAATCGGTCTGCCGCGACAGGAAGGCGGGAATTTGCAGCACATCCACCACCTGCCCGGCGATCCGGCACTGCTCTTCGGTATGCACATCGGTCAGCACGGGCAGCCCGGTCACGGCGCGCACATCGCTTAGGATACGCAGGCCCGCATCCATCCCGATCCCGCGCGCCGCCGCCGCACTGGTGCGGTTCGCCTTGTCGAAGCTCGACTTGTAGACGATCTTGACACCTGTACGGTCGGACATCGCCTTCAATGCACGCGCGATTTCCAGCGCGTGGCCGGCGGATTCGATCTGGCACGGCCCGGCGATCAGCACGAACGGAAGCCGGTTGCCGATTTCGACATCGCCGACCCGGACAGTGCGTGGGGATTCAGTGCTCATGGATGACAGGTCCTTCCGATCGGTACATGCGGCGGTGGCCGTTCTCCTGTCACAGCGCCCCCCGGTCAAGCATAGCCACGGCAAAGGTTGGCGCCACCAGCATGCGGCCTGCCAGCGAATCGCCCTGCCTGCCACCCCACGATGCCAAATAGACACACCTGTGACAAATTTCATCCCACCTGCCATCTGATTTTGCTATTAGGTAACAGTTCCTGATTCCGGGAGTTATCCACAGGGGCAAAACGGCGAAATGAAAACAAGCCGCGAAAAACTCTCCCGGAGAGGGTTGTCAGCTTTGCAACCCTGCTGTTACCGAAACTCTTGTCTGGCGAAGACAGCAGGAGCAAAGACCGATGCAGCTACTTGGAACAGGAACGAAGGTTTGGCTTTTGAGCTCCGCGATCCTGTTCGCATGCCCAGCTTTCATCGCTAACGCCAACGCCGCACAGGATACATCCCATTCTTCGTCCACGGCCCATGGTCGTAAAGCTGCCGCTCACGCAAAGGCCGCGCCGGCATCCAGGGCTGTTCGCGTCGCCAGCGGCAATCATCACAGCGCGCATGCATTCGGCATTTCCTGCGTGCCATTTGCCCGCGAGGTATCGGGCATACAGGTCGCCGGGAATGCATGGCAGTGGTGGTACAACGCTTCCGGCCAATACGCACGCGGCGACCATCCAGAAGCCGGCAGCGTGCTGAATTTCCGAGCCAATGGCCGTATGCGGCTGGGGCATGTCGCGGTGGTCACCAGGGTGGTCAATTCCCGCGAGGTCATTGTCGATCACGCCAACTGGCAAAGCGGCGGCGGCGTGTCGCGCGGCATGACCGTGGTCGATGTGTCAGAGGCTAACAACTGGTCGGCGGTTCGGGTGGAACTGAACCATCAAGGGACGTTCGGGTCCGTGTACCCGACCTATGGCTTCATCTATAACCGCCCGGAGACTGGCGCGGTCATGGCCAGTGTGTCCCGTCCGGCCCCCCAACCGGCCATGAACCCGGTTCCCTCCGACCTGCGCCCGGCCGCGGAACGTCCGTGGCAGACGGTGGAGGAGGTCGCTGAATCCCCCGCCACCCCGCGCAAAGTCATCGATTTGCGGATCAACCCCGCGATCGGCCGCTAACCCCCGCCGATGCGGCCCGGCTGTCCGGGACCGCACTGCCAGGAAGCGGTCGGGCTCAGCTTCTGATCAGCGGACAGGCATGATCGGATAACGGCCGGAACGCATCCTCGGCCGGCGTCGTGCCGATCAGTTTATACAAATCCCATTCCTGCTTGCTCTCCGACGGTTTCTTGACCTCGAACAGATAGGCGGGCGTGATCTTGCGCCCGTCCTCGCGGATTTTGCCCGGCCCGAAGCAATCGTCGTCCGTCGGCATCGCCTTCATCCGGGCGACGGTAGCCGCACCGCTGCGCTTCGCCTCCGTGGCCCCCATCAGTTGCACCGTCTTCAGGTAGTGCAGCGTGCAGGAGTAATCCCCCGCCTGCGCCATATTCGGCCACAGCGTCACCTTGGGCTGAATGCGCTTCTGAAAGCTGCGTGTCCGATCGTTCAGGTCCCAGTAATAGGTTTCGGACAGGCGTGTGCCCTGCGCCATTTCGATCCCGACCGCGCGCATGTCGGTGGTATAGGCGACCATGGCGGCGACGTTCATCGTCTTGGTCAGGCCGAATTCGTGCGCCTGCTTGATGACATTGATCAAGTCGGACCCCGCGCCGCAAATCCCCAGTATCTTCGCGCCGGACGCCTGCGCCTTGATCAAATAGGAAGAAAAGTCTGTTGTCTCCGGGAACGGATAGAGTTCCGCACCCAGCACTTTGCCGCCGCCGGCCACCACGAACTTGGTGGTATCGCGCTGGGTTGCCTCGCCGAACGCATAGTTCGGGGTGATGAAGAACCAGGTGTCGCCGCCGGCCTTGACCATCGCCCCGCCGGTCGAACGCGCTTCCATGTAGGTGTCGAACGCCCAGTGCATCGAATTCGGCGTGCAGGCCTTGCCGGTCACGTCCGACGACGCAGTGCTGGTCGCGATCATGATCTTGTCCTTCTCCTTCACGATCGACGCCAGGGCGAGCGCGCAGGATGTCGCGGCGACATCGATAATGATATCGACGCCGCGATTGTCGAACCATTCGCGTGCCAGCGACACGGCGACATCGGGCTTGTTCTGGTGATCGGCGTCGATCACGTCCACATCGAAGCCATGCGCGGCGAATTCCTGCACGGCCTGCTTGGCACAGATCACGCCGGTTGGGCCGTTCACGTCGCGATACGGGCCGGACTGATCGTTCATCACCCCCAGCCTGATGACCGGTTTGGTCTGCGCGCGGGCTCGAACGATCGGGCCGGCAGCGGTCGCGGCCACGGCACCGAGGACGGTGCGTCGGTTCATTATCATTATCGGACGTCTCCCTGTTATTGAGGCACACGCTAAGCCCAACTGCGATCTTGCGCGATAGGCTTGTCTCGCACTGCGGGATATGCGTTTCAGGGCGGATGACCGACCCTGTTCACGTAATCGGCGCCTCCGGGCGCTCTGGCCTCGCCCTCTGCCGTTCGCTGCTGGCCGATGGCATTGCCGTCGTGCCGGTGGTGCGCAACCCCGCGAAATGGCAGGCTACCGGCTTACCGGGAATGCCGCGTCAGGCCGACCTGCGGCAGCCAGATGCCCTGCGTGCGGCGCTGGACGGCGCGACCCGGATCGTCTGCTGCGCCCATGCCCGCCACGCCGCCGCCATCGTCGCCGCCGCCCCAACCTCCGCCGTGCTGGTTCTGCTCGGCAGCACCCGCAAATTCACCCGCTGGCCAGACGCGCACGGCAACGGCGTCCTGGCGGGCGAGGCCGCTCTGCTGGCATCGGGTCGCCGCGGCGTCATGCTGCATCCGACGATGATCTATGGCGCACAGGGCGAGGACAACGTGCAGCGTCTGGCCGGGTTGCTGCGCCGCCTGCCCGCGATACCGCTGCCCGGCGGCGGCCGGTTCCTGGTCCAGCCCATCCACCAGTCCGACGTGACACGCTGCATCCGGGCGGCGCTGGATCGGGCGTGGGACGGGCCATATAGCCTGACGATCGCGGGTCCGGACGCTGTGCGCTATGCGGATTTCGTCCGGGCGGTGGCGGCGGCCGCGGGGCTGCGGAAGCCGATCGTCGTTCCCTTCCCCGCCGCCCCGTTGATCCTCGCAGCCAAGGTGACGAAACACGTCTCCGCCCTGCCGACGATACAGCCCGAGGAAATCCGCCGGCTGATGGAGGACAAGGCGTTCGATATCGCCCCGATGCGCCAAATGCTGGGTGTGCAGCCGATCCCGCTGACGAAAGGGCTTGTGCTGACGTTCGCGTCCCCGCAGGAATAACGATCCGACCCGGGAGACCCGTATGCCGATTATCAACAGCATTGCCGCGTTCCATCCAGAGATGACCGCCTGGCGGCACGATCTGCACGCCCATCCCGAACTGTCGATGCAGGAAGCGCGGACATCGCGGGTGGTGCGGGAAAAACTGGCGGAATTCGGGGTGGACGAGATTGTGACCGGCATGGCCACGCATGGCGTGGTCGGGGTGATCCGGGCGGGGACATCGTACAAAGCGATCGGCTTGCGCGCCGATATGGATGCGCTGCCGATCCATGAGGAAACCGGCCTGCCGCATGCCAGCAAGACTCCAGGTGTCATGCATGCGTGTGGACATGACGGCCATACGGCGATGCTGCTGGGCGCGGCGAAATATCTGGCGGAAACCCGCAATTTCGATGGCACGGTCTATTTGATCTTCCAGCCCGCCGAGGAGTTCGAGGGCGGTGCGGACAAGATGGTGAAAGACGGATTGTTCGATCGGTGCCCGATGGACAAGGTGTACGGCCTGCATAACTGGCCCGAGGCAAAGGCCGGCACATTCTTCTGGCGCACCGGCCCGGTCATGGCCGCGGTGGGCTTCTTCGAGATCACCGTGACGGGGTTGGGCAGTCACGGGGCGTCTCCGCATCAGGGTATCGACCCGATCGTTGTGTCAGCCCAGATTGTCACCGCATTGCAGACCATCGTTTCTCGCTCGATAGAGCCGGTTCAGGGCGGCGTCGTTTCCATCGGCAGCATCGCCGGGGGCGAAGCCTACAATATCCTGCCGGAGCGCGTGGTGATGAAGGGCACGGCCAGGTGGTATCTGCCCGAGGTCGGCGACAAGATCGAAACCGGCATGAACCGCCTGGTGCATGGCATCGCCGAGAGCTTCGGTGCCAAGGCCGATCTGAATTTCTTCCGCCATGCACCCGCCACG
>JAJZEV010000118.1 GCA_021805665.1 Pseudomonadota bacterium | reverse complement strand
CGTACTCCCGCAAGGTCTTCATCCCGCTGACGAAGCTGTGCCGCGACGTCTGCCACTACTGCACCTTCGCCGAACGGCCGAAGGCCGGCCACGCGGCCTATCTATCCGCCGCCGAAGTCCTGGAAATCGCCAAGGCCGGCGAGGCGGCCGGCTGCACCGAGGCGCTGTTCACCCTGGGCGACAAACCCGAACTGCGCTACCGCGCGGCGCGCGAGGCGCTGGCCGAACTCGGCCACGAAACAACCATCGGCTATCTGCGCGACATGTGCGCGCTGGTGCTGAAGGAAACCACGCTGATCCCGCATGTAAACCCCGGCGTGATGACGCGCGAGGAAATCGCCGCCCTGCGGGAGGTGTCGGCCAGCCAGGGCATCATGCTGGAATCCACCAGCGAAAACCTGTGCCAGCAAGGCGGCGTTCACTACGGCTCCCCGGACAAAGCCCCGGCCGTTCGGCTTGAAACCATCCGGATGGCCGGCGAACTGGCTGTCCCGTTCACCACCGGCATCCTGATCGGCATCGGTGAAACCAGGGCGGAACGAATCGACGCACTGGAAGCCATCCGCGACCTGCACCTGGAATACGGCCATATCCAGGAAGTCATCGTACAGAATTTCCGCGCCAAAGCGGACACCAAACTCGCCGGTGCCGACGAACCCGATCTGCAAGACCTTCTCTGGACCATCGCCGTCGCTCGGTTGATCCTGCCCGCCGACATCCATGTCCAGGCCCCGCCCAACCTGTCGCCCGGAGTCTATCAGGCGCTGATCGGCGCCGGGATCGACGACTGGGGCGGCGTTTCCCCGGTCACGCCCGATCACGTCAACCCTGAAGCCCCATGGCCGGAGTTGGAAGCCTTGGCGCTGCGCACGGCGGAGATGGACAAAATCCTGGTCCCCCGCCTGCCGGTCTATCCCGCGTGGGCCGCGCAACCGGCCAAATGGCTGCACAGCAAGGTCGCCACCCGGGTGATGCAGTTCGCCGACGCCGAGGGCTGGTCGCGCGACGACGACTGGGCGCCCGGCCTGACCTTCGCCCCCAAGCCGAAGCCGATCCTGCTGGCCAAGGTCGATCCAGCCCTGGAACGGATCATCGACCGGGCGGTGTCCGGAAAACGGCTGGACGAGCCGGAGATCGTGCGCCTGTTCGCCGCCAGGGACATCGACTACGAACGCGTCGTCACCGTGGCCGACGAACTGCGCAAGCATGTCAGCGGTGGCACCGTTCGTTACGTTGTCAACCGCAACATCAATTATACGAACATCTGTTACTACCGCTGCAAGTTCTGCGCCTTTTCCAAGGGCAAGATGCACGAAAACCTGCGCGGCACGCCGTATGACCTGGACATGGGCGAGATCGTTCGCAGGTCGCAGGAAGCCTGGGATCGCGGCGCCACCGAGGTCTGCCTGCAAGGCGGCATCCACCCGGACTACACCGGCGACACCTATGTCAACATCTGCAAGGCGATCAAAGCCGCCGTCCCCGGCATGCATATCCACGCGTTCTCCCCGCTGGAAGTCACCCAAGGTGCGGCCACGCTGGGCCTGACCCTGACCGAATTCCTGATCCGCCTGAAAGATGCCGGCCTGGGCACCCTGCCCGGCACGGCGGCGGAGATCCTGGACGACGAAATCCGCGCCATCATCTGCCCGGATAAAATAAACACCCAACAATGGATCGATGTCGCCCGCGCCGCCCACGCCTTGGGCCTGCGCACCACGTCCACCATTATGTATGGACACGTCGAATCGCCGTTGAACTGGGCGAGGCATCTGCTGGTGCTGCGCGATCTGCAGGCCGAAACCGGCGGCTTCACCGAATTCGTTCCGCTGCCGTTTGTTCACATGGAAGCGCCAATGTACCTGCGCGGCATGGCCCGCAAGGGGCCGACCCTGCGCGAGGCGATCCTGATGCACGCCGTCGCCCGTTTGGTGTTGAACCCGCTGATAACCAACATCCAGACATCCTGGGTGAAAATGGGACCAGCCGGTGCCCGGATGTGCCTGAACGCCGGGGCGAACGACATGGGCGGCACGCTGATGAACGAAAGCATCTCCCGCGCCGCCGGCACCGAACACGGCCAGGAATTCCCCCCCGAGGCGATGGAGCATCTGGTCGGCTCGATCGCCCGCACGCCATCCCAGCGCGACACGCTGTACCGCTCGGTCGGCAACGAACGGCGCGTGGTGTCGTTCAACGCCGCGGAACTGGCGCCGGTTGTGCAGACCCCGCCGAGGAAGACGGTGGCGGCGGAGTAACGGCCTGTGGATACCGCCGGTTTTGCACCATGCCCAATAAATTGGAGATGCGGTCTACGGGATCCCTTGAAAATCCCGCTCCCCTGCCCCGGCCCGTCTTATTCTTTCGGGTAACCGCCGCGACAGGCCCGACACGAAGACCGAAACCCACGAAAGCCGAACCGGGACGGAGTGTGGATGCAGCTGTCATCCAGGCGCCACGAACCCGCGAGACGTCGATACCGATGACGGAACGTTATGTGCGCAGCCGCACTTATCGTCAGCGGCTGCCGATCCTCGCTGAAGCCCCTTGATGCAGAGCGCACGTCGCCCGGAACCAATCGGCACACTCTGGCAAGCTGCCTGATGACCGACGGCCGTATCGGTTAGCGATCGCCAATATGCTGTTATTTCGTAACGTATGACTGACGCCGGGCGGCATAACGCGGCGCCTTCCAAACAGCCAGCGCACCTACCCCCACAGCACCGAGAGCGGCACGGCAAACATCCGATCCCCAAACGGCACGACCTGGTCGTGATCGTACAACACCATTCCCAGCACGAACCGGTCACCGCAGGCCTCGGCCAGCCGCCGCATACCGTGAAAATCCGACCGGACCACTGTCGAGGCCGCCTTGACTTCAACCCCAACCACCTCCCCCTGCCGGTTCTCCAGGACGATATCCACCTCATTCCGCTCCTTGTCCCGGAAATAGGAGAATTCCAGCCGCTCATCCTCCCACCCCGCCATTTTCAGCAGTTCAGCCAGCACAAACGTCTCCAGGATCGCACCGAACGACGAACGATCCTTACGCACCCGATCCGGGGACACCCCGCGCAACGCCGCCAGCAATCCAGAATCGAGGAAATGCAGCTTCGGCGTCTTCGTCAAACGCTTCAGCCCATTGGAAAACCAGGGCTGGATCGTGCGGACCAAAAACAGATTCTCAAATATCTGGGCATACTTCTGCGTCGTGACATGATTCAGGCCCAGCGGCGCCCCGGCGGCCGACGCGTTGGTCAATTGCCCACTGTACTCGGCCAGCACCCGCAACAGCCGGGGCATCTGTCCCGCCTGCTCCACCCTGGCGATATCGCGCACGTCCCGCTGGACGATCGCGTCGAGATAGGACAGATACCAGTCCTGCCGACGCGACCAGGATCGACGCGTCAAGGCCTCGGGGTAGCCGCCGGACAAAACGGCCGCGACCAAATCCTCACCCCGAACCAGCGTCTGAACCGTCGGAATCTCGCCCTGAAATACCCGGGCCAGCAATGACGGCCGTCCCCAACCGATCTCGGCCCGTGCCAATGGCAGCAGTTGGACCACCTCCATCCGGCCAGCCAAGGAGTCGGCCACGCGCGGCAGGGTCATCAGATTGGCCGAACCGGTCAGCAGGAACCGCCCCGGCCGGGGATCGGAATCGACACTGGCCTTGATCGCCAACAGCAAATCCGGACTTCGCTGCACCTCATCGATCACCGCCCGGTCCAGGCGCTGCACGAACCCGGTCGGATCGGCCAGCGCACCGGCCCGCGTGGTGGCATCGTCAAGAGTCAGGAACGGCGTGCCATCGCCGGCGATCAGACGCGCCAGGGTAGTTTTCCCGGATTGCCGGGGACCTGCCAGCATAACCACCCGCGTATCCGACAAGGCTGCGTCAACACGGCGATCGACGAAGCGGGGATACACAGGAACGACCTTTCAAATGTCGGCCAATTGAAAATACACCTCCGACCGATTGAAACGCAACACCCGACTAATTGAAAACAAATATCCGACCAATTGAAATTCAGAATCCGACCAATTGAAACCATAAAAATAATTTATATAAAAATTTCAATAATATAATAAATCAAATCCCAGAAATCCGAAACACCAAAATCCGCGCCGCCCCCAGCTCCCGAACCGCCAACAGCTCCCCATCCGGCACCCAGATCTCCCCGCGCCCGATCTCCGCCACGATCAACGCCCCGGGCGCGATCCGCCCCGCCGTCCGCAACCGGGCAAGTGCCAGGGGCACCAGATCCCGCCCATAAGGCGGATCGAGGAACACCAGCGACGCGGCCAGGCCAGAACCGACCCGCTCCACATCCACCCCCACGATCTCCACCCGCCCCCCGGCTCGGCAGGCGCCGACGTTGGCCCGCAATGCCTTCAGCGCCGCGATATCGCTTTCGATGAAACAGGCCGAAGCCGCCCCGCGGGACAGCGCCTCCAGCCCAAGCGCCCCTGTTCCGGCAAACACGTCCAGCACATGCGCGCCTTCGATCGCCCCGCGGCCGCCCCATTCCGCGTGCATCAGCATATCGAACAGCGCCTGGCGCACCCGATCCGCCGTCGGCCGCGTCCCCTGACCTGGCGGCGCGACCAGCGTCCGGCCGCGCCAGGCACCCGCGACAATCCGCATCCGGCTATCGGTGGCGCGGCAACGGCGCGGGCGCCCCCGCGGCGGCCGGCAATTGCTCCCGCAACACCCGAGGCGGAATCTCCTCGATCCCGCCACGTTCCAGCGTCCCAAGCTGGAACGGCCCATAGGCAACCCGGATCAACCGGGACACGGCCAGCCCAAGATGCTCCATTACCCGTCGGATTTCCCGGTTTCGTCCCTCGCGCAGACTGACCGTCAGCCAGGTGTTATCGCCCTTCTTGGCATCGACCTCGGCATCGATCGGCCCATACCGCACGCCCTCCACCGTCACGCCCTGCGCCAGCGCCTTCAACTGCGCCTCATTCGGCACCCCGAACACGCGCACGCGATACCGCCGTAACCAGCCGGTCGAGGGCAGTTCCAACTGCCGAGCCAGGCCGCCGTCGTTGGTCAGCAGCAGCAGCCCCTCGCTGGTTAGATCCAATCGTCCGACGCTGATCACCCGCGGCAACTGGTGCTTCAGCTTGTCGAAAACGGTTGGCCGCCCCTCGGGGTCCTTATGCGTGGTCACCAGGCCTTCCGGCTTATGATACCGCCAGACCCGCGTGCGATCCGGCTGGTCCACGACCTTGCCGTTCACCTGCACCACGTCGCCCGCCGCGATGAACGTGGCCGGATGAGTCACCACCTTGCCGTTCAGCTTGACCAGCCCCTCCTCCAGCATCCGTTCCGCATCCCGCCTGCTGGCAATCCCCGCCCGGGACAGCCATTTGGCGATCCGGTCGCCGCGCGGTTCTTCGGTTTCACTCATAACGCGCGTGCCCCTATGTCGCGGCGGCAAAAGCCTTCCGGCCAAACAATCGCATCCACCCCCGCATAGGCGGCGTCCCTGGCCCCATGCACATCGGCGGCAGTCCCGCAGACGGTCAGCACCCTGCCGCCGGCTGCGACGATCCGGCCGTCAGCCCCGGCCACCGTCCCGGAATGAAACACCGAAACGCCCGGTAACGCCGCGGCTTCATCCAGCCCCTGGATCACCGATCCACGTTCCGGCGCCTCGGGATACCCGCGCGCCGCCATCACCACCGCGACCGATGCCCGATCGCTCCAACGCAGATCGAAATCGCCCAGTTCGCCATCGCACGCCGCCTGCAACGCCGGCAACAGGTCCGATTTCAAGCGGGAGAGCAGAACCTGACACTCTGGATCGCCGAACCGGACATTGAACTCGATCAGCTTCGCCCCTTCTTCGGTCAACATCAGACCGGCGAACAGGATACCGCGAAACGGCATACCCCTGCGCGCCATTTCCTTCAAAGCCGGCCGAATGATCGCCTCCAGACACGCCGCCTCCAGCTTCGGCGGAAAGCTTGGCACCGGCGTGTAAGCGCCCATCCCGCCGGTGTTCGGCCCGGTGTCGCCTTCGCCAACCCGCTTATGGTCCTGTGCGGACCCCAGCAGCAGCGCGTCTTCCCCGTCGCACAGCGCGAACAGAGAGACTTCCTCGCCCACCAGACATTCCTCGATCACTACCGCCGCGCCCGAGTCGCCGAAGACCTTCCGGTCCATCATCGCGTCGATCGCCGCCAGTGCTTCCTCCACGGTCGTGGCCACCACCACGCCCTTGCCGGCCGCGAGTCCGTCGGCCTTCACCACGATCGGCGCGCCCCGCCGACGCACGAATTCCCGAGCGGCTTCGGCATCCTCGAACCGTTCCCAAAGGGCGGTGGGGATGCTGGCTGCGTCCGCGATCTCCTTGGTGAACGTCTTGCTGCCCTCAAGCTGGGCGGCCGCTTTTGTCGGCCCGCAACAGGCGATCCCGGCGGCCTCCATCGCGTCGGCGATGCCCTCCACCAGCGGCGCCTCCGGCCCGGGCACCACCAGATCGATCGCATTGTCCTGTGCAAATCCCACCAGCGCCGGGATGTCCAGCGCGCCGATATCCACACATTCGGCCACGGCTGCGATCCCCGGGTTACCCGGCGCGCAATACAGCCTGGTCAGCAGCGGGCTGCCAGAAATGGCCCAGCACAGGGCATGCTCCCGCCCGCCCGACCCGACGACCAGCACCTTCATCGACATCTCCTCAATACAACGGGGCGTTCCCTGCGGCGCAGCCCTAGCATAGGTTAGCCGAATGGACGAACCACGCCCCGCCCCGGTTTCGAATATGCCGGAATACACCGTCTCCGAGATTTCCGGGGCAGTGAAACGCACATTGGAAACCACCTTCGGCCGCGTCCGGGTGCGTGGGGAACTGACCGAGGTCAAACGCTACCCCTCCGGCCACATCTACCTGTCGCTGAAGGATGAAAACTCCAAGATCAGCGGCATCGTCTGGAAGGGTTCCGTTTCCCGCCTGGGCATGGTGCCGGAAAACGGCACCGAGGTCATCGCCACCGGCCGCATCACGTCGTACGCCGAACGGTCATCCTACCAGTTGATCATCGAGCGCATGGAATACGCCGGCGCCGGCGCCCTTCTGGCCCGAATCGAGATGATCCGCCAGCGCCTGGCTGCCGAGGGCCTGTTCGACGCCGACCGCAAGCGCCCGTTGCCCGTTCTGCCGCGCGTGATCGGCGTCGTCACCAGCGAACGCGGCGCGGTGATCCAGGACATAAAGATCACCATCTCCCGGCGCTTTCCCACCACCATCCTGGTCTGGCCGGTGCCGGTTCAGGGCGAGGGCGCGGCCGAACGAATTGCCGCGGCCATCGCCGGCTTCGACACCATGCCGCCGGACGGTGCCATTCCCCGCCCCGATGTGCTGATCGTTGCCCGTGGCGGCGGCAGTCTGGAAGACCTGATGGCCTTCAATGAGGAAATCGTCATCCGCGCCGCTGCTGCCTGCCGCATTCCGCTGATTTCCGCCGTGGGGCACGAAACCGACACCACGCTGATCGACTTCGTATCGGACCGCCGAGCGCCCACGCCGACAGCGGCGGCGGAGATGGCGATTCCGGCGCGTAGCGATCTGATCGCCGATCTGGCGCAGAAGAACTCCCGCCTCATCGGTGCGCTGAACCGGCTGGCTCAGGAAAGCCGGCTGCGCCTTGCCCGCGCCGAACGCGGGATTCCCGATCTGCCTGCCTTGCTGGGGTCCGCGCGTCAACGCCTGGATGACCGGTGGGAGCGTGCGTGGCTGGCGCTGCCGTCGCTGGTCGCCCGCCGCCGCGTGGTACTGACATCTGTCGAACGCCGCCTGCCCGACCCGCGCAGCCTGACCGCCGCGGCGCGAGAGACGATGCGGGACCGCGCGTTACATCTGCGCCTGTCCGCCCCCGGCCTGATCGTCGCTCGGCGTTCCACCCTGGACATGACCACGCAACGCCTGACCGGTGCCGTTCAGCGCGCGCTGACGGTCTTGCGCGGGCGTGCAGAGCGTATCGCCGGCCGGGTTACGGAAGCCCCTCTTCGCGCCACGGTGCGCGAAGCCCGCGCCCATCTGGCCGGACTTGGTCCGCGGCTGGACGCAGCCTCGCC
>JAJZEV010000313.1:14279-29829 GCA_021805665.1 Pseudomonadota bacterium | reverse complement strand
TCGGAATACCGAGCGCACCTGATCGGGGTTGTGTCCAAGCGGGCGGTGGCGAAAGCGGCTTAGGCTTCATCGGCACAGCAAGCCGGCCCCGCACCCTGTGCGGTGGCCGGCTTTTCTTTGTTTCCCGACACCAGCGGTGCCCTTCGAACCATTTCGGGTCTTACGCCGCCGAAAACAGCCAAGGCATGCACCGCCAAGGATGAACCGGCCTGACGTCTCCCCCGCCAGCAGAATGCCGAACGAGAACCGTCGCGTGCGATCTTCTCGAAAACACTCCCCTCCCGGGTGTTCGATGGAGTCGTTCAGGGCCGCGATGATTCCACCTTGGCGACGCCCGTTCTAGCCCGGCCGGGTTCCCCGCAACCGCAGCAGCTTGTTCAGACAGGCAGGGCAGGTGATGCAGTCCGACGGCGGTTCGGCCCATCCTGATCGGGCACCCGGTTCGGTTGCACACAAAGCGATCCGGCAATGCGGTGTGACGGCGTGATAGATTGCCGGCCTGCCCCGGGCGGCCGCCGGGCCGTCTTTGCGCAAAGCCACGAACGTCCGTCCCGATTCAGCAATGATATCCGCCTCCATCCCGATCTTCGGCCGCATAACTGCCCGCTGAAGAGTCCGTGACCACTCACAAGGTTGCGAGCGGCCCGAATGGCTTTACGTGAGGAGACACGGCAAAATGACGCGCGGCAGGGCAACACCGCCTCGCCGTGAACAGCACAAACCGTCATGGCTGGCCTATGCCCGCCATGACGGTCCTAAGCGGCTGTGCAGCCGCGGGAGCGATATTTCGCCCCGTGTCCTTAGCCGAACTGGTTCATCGTGTTGTGCGCGCCGCCT
This sequence comes from Pseudomonadota bacterium, assembly GCA_021805665.1. GTDB lineage: Bacteria > Pseudomonadota > Alphaproteobacteria > Acetobacterales > Acetobacteraceae > Rhodopila. The sequence goes on along the minus strand of JAJZEV010000313.1, from coordinate 28,992 downwards.
GCCTTCAGGGCCGCCGCGCCGGCGAAGTATTCCTTGTGGTCGTCGCCGATATCCGAACCCGCCATGTTCTGGTGGCGCACGCACGCCACGCCCTGACGGATCTCCTGACGCTGCACGTTCAGCACATAACCCAGCATGCCCTGGTCGCCGAAGTATTCGCGCGACAGATTGTCCGCCGCCAGAGCCTCGGTATGATACGTCGGCAGCGTAATCAGGTGGTGGAAAATGCCGGCCCGCTTCGCCGCATCGGCCTGGAAGGTGCGAATACGCTCGTCGGCCTCGGCCGCCAATGGCGTGTTGTCGTAATCGACGCTCATCAGCTTCGCACGATCGTATTCGGCCACCGAATTGGACCCGTCGGCCTTCCACGCATCGTAAACCTGCTGACGGAAGTTCAGCGTCCAGTTGAACGACGGCGAGTTGTTGTAAGCCAGCTTCGCGTTCGGAATAACCTCGCGAATGCGGTCCATCATGCCGGCGATCTGCGAGACATGAGGCTTCTCGGTTTCGATCCACAGCAGATCGGCACCATTCTGCAACGACGTAATCCCGTCCAGCACGCAGCGATCCTCGCCCGTCCCCGCTCGGAATTGAAACAGATTGCTGGGCAGGCGCTTCGGCCGCAGCAGCTTGCCGTTACGGTTCAGGATCACGTCGCCGTTGCGGGCGTTCTCCGGCGTGATTTCCTCGCAATCCAGGAACGAATTGTACTGATCGCCCAAATCGCCCGGCGCATGGCTGACGGCGATCTGCTTGGTCAGGCCCGCACCCAGCGAGTCCGTGCGGGTGACGATAATGCCGTCTTCCACGCCCAGTTCCAGGAACGCGTAGCGGACAGCCCGCACCTTCGCCAGGAAGTCCTCGTGCGGCACCGTCACCTTGCCGTCCTGATGCCCGCACTGCTTTTCGTCGGACACCTGATTCTCCAGCTGCAACGCGCAGGCGCCCGCCTCGATCATCTTCTTCGCCAGCAGATACGTCGCCTCGGCATTGCCGAAGCCCGCGTCGATGTCGGCGATGATCGGCACGACATGGGTCTGGTGATTTTCCACCTGCTCCAGCAGTTGCGCTTCCTTCGCGGCATTGCCTTCCTTGCGGGCGGCATCGATCTCACGGAACAGGCCACCCAGTTCGCGGGCATCCGCCTGACGCAGGAACGTGTAAATTTCCTCGATCAGAGCAGGCACGGAAGTCTTTTCGTGCATCGACTGATCCGGCAGCGGCCCGAACTCCGACCGCAGCGCGGCCACCATCCAGCCCGACAGATAGATGTAGCGACGTTCCGTCGTGCCGAAATGCTTCTTCACGGCAATCATCTGCTGCTGCGCCACGAAGCCGTGCCACGCGCCCAGCGACTGCGTATATTTCGACGAATCTTCGTCGTAGCGGGCCATGTCGGCGCGCATGATGGCGGCGGTGTAGCGCGCCACGTCCAGACCGGTCTTGAAGCGATTCTGCAAACGCATACGCGCAACGGACTCAGGATTGATGCTGTTCCAGGTGCCCTGCTTGCTCTCGATCAGTTGCGCCATCCGCGCGGTGTGATCCTGATAATCCGAACGACGGGAAGAAACCGGCGCGGCACCGCCAGCCAGGCCATCGGGAGAGTAATTCATCGTGCTCATTGACAGTCGTTCCTTCGTATTTGCCGCATCAAGCGCGAGACCGATCTAAGATGCTGCAAATGCGAAGTCACTCTACAAACCAGTGCATGGCCGCGAAAACGGTCAATGGATTTACAGAAAGAATTTACAGATTGTAAAAGCGGTAAAGGCATCTGCCAGACGCCGGACAACGGGACGAAACGCATGAACATCGACAGCGCGATCAATATCGACGACCTGAAACGCATGGCGAAGCGCCGCCTGCCGAAGATCATGTTCGACTTCATCGAAGGCGGCGTGGAGGACGAGGTCGGCCTGCGCACCAACGCCAATGCGTTCCGCGACCTGCGGCTGGTGCCGCGCTACTACATCGACACCGCGAAGCGGGAGCAGCGGGCAACGATCTTCGGCCGCACCTATGCCAGCCCGTTCGGCATCGCGCCGACCGGCATGGCGGGCGCCTTTCGCAAGGACGCCGAACTGTATCTGGCACAGGCCGCCAACGATGCCGACGTGCCCTATCTGATGTCCGGCGCCGCCAACGCCTCGATGGAAGCCGCGGCTAAACTGGCGCCGAAGAACCTGTGGTACCAGATCTACGGCGCCAGGGATCGCAGCTTCCAGTTGGACCTTGTCAAGCGGGCCATCGACTGCGGCGTCACCGCTCTGGCCGTCACCTGCGACGTGCCGGTGTCGTCGAACCGCGAACGCAACCGCCGCAACGGCTTCGTCCGCCCGCTGAAAATGACCCTGCCGACGATCCTGGAGGCGATGCTGCATCCGGCCTGGGTCATCAACTATTACCGCCAGGGTGGCCTGCCCATGCTGGGCAACTGGCAACGCTATGCGAAGCAGGGCTCCACCCCGGATCAGGTCGCCGACCTGTTCGCCAAACAGACCCCCGACCCCAGCCAGACATGGCACGACCTGGAGGCCATCCGCAACGCGTGGCCGGGCAAGCTGATGGTCAAGGGCATCATGCACCCGGAGGACGCGCGCATCGCCACCGGTATGGGGATCGACGGGCTGATCGTATCCAACCACGGCGCCCGCCAGTTGGACACCATGCCCTCGCCGCTGGACGTGCTGCCGATGATCCGTTCGGCTGTCGGCCCCGACGTGGCGCTGCTGCTGGACAGCGGCGTGCGCCGCGGCTCCGACATCGTTGCGGCGCTGTGCCTGGGCGCGGATTTCGTGCTGACCGGGCGGGCAACGCTGTATGGGGCGACAGCGGGTGGGCTACAGGGGGTGAAGAAGGCGGTCTCTATCCTGCAACGGGAGATCGACCTCGTGCTCGGTCAAATCGGCGCGCTGAACCTGGACGCGCTGGGTCCGCACTACCTGCTGGATACGGTGCGGGCGGAGGAGGAACGCCGCAACACCGGGGCGATGAGCAGCCGCCGGTAATCAGTCGCCCCGCGGTACGCGGCCTTTGATCGCATTGGCGCGCGCCCGATGCGACACATGCCCGGCAGCGTCAACCGACACGCGGGCGCGGACCCGCTGCTTGAACTGTTCCAGGTCATGGGCCGTGAACCCATCCAGCAAAGGCCGCATATGCGCCATCGCGGTGCTGGAGGCCCAGAATGCCTCAAAATCCTCGAACGTACGGTTGACCGTGATCTCCCGGGTTTCCACGGCCTCCAGTCCCGAACCCGTCCATATCCCGTGTAGCGCATCCATGCGCGACACATCGGCGCTTGGTGGAAGCTGCGGCGTAAATCCCATCTCCCGCAACTCCGCCTGGATCGGCGCGAACGGGAATCCCCCGCCGTACAGATCCCAGGCATAAGCCGCCACGATGCCGCCGGGGGCGACCACGCGCACCATTTCAGCAACGCCCTTGGCCGGTTCGGGAACGAAGAATATCACCAGGGCCATGACGGCGGCATCGAACCGGTCTTCGCCGAACGGCAGGGCCATTGCGTCCCCCTGCTGAAAGACCGCAGCCCGGGTCGCCGCACGCGTGCGGGCGAACCGAAGCTGCCCGTCGGACGGATCGATGCCTTGCACTTCGGCCGGGGCGCAACGCTGCATCAGCAACTCGGTGAACGCACCATTCCCGCAGCCGACGTCGATCCAGCGCAGACCGGCCGGCGGCTTCACCCAGTCCAGGAAGACCTGTCCGGCGAGCTGACTCCATCCCCCCATTCCACGCTCATAGGCTTCCCCGTCGTCGAACCGAATGGGCTGTTGGGCCATGGGTGCCGTCCTCTGATGCCGCTGCTTGCGCGATGCGGCATCTTAACGGCGTCCGGAGGGATTGGGTAGCGGGCAGGACCCGAAGGCCGGCCGCTGCCCCGGAATCGTGCCCCCCCGCCGAACAGGCGTGCGCCTAATGCGAGATCTTCTCCAGCACCAGATTGCTCGTCCGCGGGCCGAATATGCCGATCGACAGCACCACCATCAGCATGGCGAACCCGATCAGCCCGAATACGCCGGTCGTGCCGTTGAACGTCGCGAAGAAGAACCCGATGATGAAACTGGCGAACACCGTGCTGATCCGGCTGAATGCGTAGGTGAAACCTACCGCCCTGGCGCGAATGCGGGTGGGAAACAGCTCCGACTGATAGCTGTGGAACGAATACGACAGAATGTTGTTGGACAGCGTAATCAGCACGCCGAACAGGATCAGCAAAGGCATCGTGGATTGCTGCGAAAACAATCCGCCGAATACCGCGATACAGACCGCCGAACCAACCACCTGCCATTTGCGTTCGAACCTGTCGGCGAAGGTCATCGCCAGCAGCGGGCCGAACGGGCTGGCGATCGCGACGATAAAGCCATACTGCAAGCTGCCGCTCAGGTTGATCCCGATCTGTTTGGCGATCAGCGTCGGCACCCAGGCGGCGAAACCATAGAAGCCGAATGTCTGGAAGAACTGGAACACCATCAGCATGATGGTCCGTGTCCGGTATGGCGGCTCCCAAATCTCCTGGAAAGAGCCGCGTGCCGACAAATCGTCAACTTCGTGCGCGGCGGGCGGCGGCAGTGCGGCGCCGCCAAGATCCCGGCGCACAGCGGCCTCGATCTGCGCGGTGATGCGGTCGGCGTCCCCCAGCCGCCCATGCGTCAGCAGCCAGCGCGGGCTTTCCGGGATCGCCCGGCGCAGCACCCACACGAACAGCGCACCGATCGCACCGATCGCCACAACCCAGCGCCAGCCGTCCCATCCCAGCGGGCTCCTTGGCACCAGCCAGTATGAAATTCCGGCAACGATCGGCACGACCCCAAACTGCACGCACTGGTTGAATGCGAACGCCCTGCCGCGCATGTGGACGGGAACCAGTTCGGCGATATAGGTGTCGATGGTAACCAGTTCCACGCCGATGCCGATACCGGCGATCATCCGCCACAGACACACGCCGAAACCAGTATCCTGAAACGACATCACCAGCGTCGCGGCACAGTAAAACAGCATGGAGAATGTGAATATCGTGCGCCGCCCATACCGGTCGGCGACAAACCCCAGCACAAAGGTGCCAATAAACAGCCCAAAGAACGTCGAAGCAACAAACAACGAGGGACCGGAAAACATACCCAGTTTGACACCGGTCAGCATGCCCGCCTTGACCAGGCCGGGCACGACATAGGCTGTCATGAACAGGTCGTAGAACTCAAACATCCCGCCCAGCGACAGCAGCGTGACCATGGTCCAGATATGGCGCGTGGCTGGAAGCCGGTCCAGGCGCGCCAGAATGGCGGCAGCGGATTTCGGGTCGGCGGTGCCGCCGGCAGTGGTGGACATGGGTTTTCTCCGCGAAGACGGCGTCCCGCAGCCGGAACGCGGCGGACGGTTCAATGGGTCAGGTGTGTTACGAAGCCGCCGTAAACGGTTCAAGCGCAACGGCTTCGATCGTAGCGACCAGCTCGCGAAACCGCAACGGCTTGGCCAGATAACCATCCATCCCCGCCCGCACGTAATGGTCCCGTGCCCCCGTCATCGCATCGGCGGTCACGGCAATAATCGGTATCCGGCCCTTGGGGGCCTCCATATCGCGAATTTTCCGGGTCGCCTCCAGGCCGTCGAGGCGCGGCATCTGAATATCCATCAGCACCACGTCGAAGTTGCCTTCGCTGACGGCTTGAACCACGTCCTCGCCATTATCGACGATCCGCATGGTATGTCCGGCCCGCGCCAGCATGGCCCGCATAACCTGTTGATTGATCGGATTGTCCTCACCGACCAGCACATGCAGGACGCGGTGGTGCGGGATCGCTCCAACACCCGAGGGCACATCGCCGGCCACACCGGCGGCCGATTCCAGCGCCAACGCGGCGGTTGGGAGTTCGAACCAGAAACAGCTCCCTGAACCCAACTGGCTGGCAACGCCGATCCGTCCGCCCATCAGTTCGACCAGTTCCCGGCAGATCGCCAAACCCAGCCCGGTGCCGCCATGCCGGCGGGTGATGGAGCTGTCGGCCTGGGTGAACTTCTCGAACAGGCGTCCCAGCGCGTCGGGCGCGATGCCGCTGCCGGTGTCCACGACCTCGAACCGCGTTGCCCCGGCAACTGGCGCCACGGTAAGCCCGACGCTGCCGTTCCTGGTGAATTTGATACCGTTGCTGATCAGGTTCAGCAGGATCTGCCGCAACCTCGTCGGGTCGCCGCGGAAACGGTGCGGCAACGCCGGATCGATCGTCACCGTCAGCGCGACACCGTTCTCCTCCGCTCGGCCGCCCAGCAGCCCGGTGACACTGCCGGCCAGCTCCGCCAGATCGAACTCCAGCACCTCGAGCTCCACTCTTCGGGCTTCCAGCTTGGAGATATCGAGGATGTCGTTAATCACCCGCAGCATGGCTTCACTGCTCTCGTAAGCCATACTGGCGTATTTGAACTGCTGATCGTTCAGCCCGGAGTCCAGCAGCAGAGCATTCATACCGAGGATGCCGTTCATCGGCGTGCGTATCTCGTGGCTCATATTCGCCAGAAAATCCGACTTCGCCCTGCTGGCGGCCTCCGCATGCTCCTTTGCGGCCACCAGCAGTGCCGCCGTACGGTTGCGGTCCGTCACGTCGCTGTAGGTGCGGACCAGACCGCCCCCCTTCAGCGGAATGCTGCGAACTTCGATCGTCGTGCCATTGGGACGCAGGCGCTCGTACGCAGCGGGGGCATTCTGGATGCCACCCCCACGCACAAATGCCTGCAACCCGGGATCGAGCAACGCAAACTCACCGATCCGCCACTGGTAGGCGAGCAGGTCATCGAATTTGTAGGCGCCCGACAGCACCTCCTCTGGAAGATCGAGCATTTCAATCACCCGGCGGTTGCAAACCGGGATGATCCCATCCGGTCCGACCATCAGCAAACCCTGCTCCATGTTCTCCAGCGTAACTTCCAACGCCCCGGATTTCTCCGTCAGGCGGGTTTCGCTGCCGCGCAGGTCCGCGAGCAGTTGCGATTTTGCCGCAGCCTCGGTCTCCGCCCTCCGGTGCGCTTCGGTCAACTGCGCCAGGGTCTGGTCTTGTCCACGCAGCAACGATGCCACCAAAAATGTCGCGAACAGCACAATCGCAACCAGGAAGCCGCTTAACAGCGCAATCATACGCGAGTGAGTGCGCCAGTTCAGCAGCGCGTCGGATTCATCGAGCGCGATGTCGCTGATGACCGGATAATCCCGCAACCGACGGGGCGCCGCGAACCGAATCGGGCCGGTGCCACCGCCGGGCAACGGACGTCCCTCCATCAGAACCGCGCCCGCCGACACCCGCGCCATGACATCGCGGAAGGCAGGGCGGCTCGCCAGGGACTCGCCGATGGTCTCCGTGTCCAGCGGTTCCCGCGCCAGCAGCACCCCATCGGTGCGGATCAGTGACAGCGTAGCCGCCTCGGACGGGCTGACGGCCTTGAAGAAGTCCTGATAGAACTGGCTGGACAGGCCAACGAGAACGATGCCCGCCAGTTGTCCGTACCGGCCGTGAATCTGCCGGGCCAGATAAAAGGTCATCGCTCCGGTGCCGCGATTATGCACCGGCCTGCTGAGGAAGACCCCGGGGTAAGGTGATTTGCCGAGGGCCTGAAAATAGTCGCGATCCGCTACATTCAGCGGCGGTACAGGCCAGGTGCGGCTGAAGTTGACGATATCGCCACTTAACGACACGACCGCGACAACGCCGATCTGCGGCACCCCGGCCATTTTGTCGCGCAGGGTTTCGAATATGGACCGCGTTCCCATCTGTTGCCGAAGATCGGCATCGTCCACTATTCCCAGTTCGTCCGCTTTCGCCTGAATGCTTTGAAGCACCAGATCGGCGGCCTTGAAGCTTTGTTCGGTATGCTCCGCGAGGGTCGTGGACAGGTTGGAAACATTGATCTTCCAGGTTTCGATCTGCGACTGACGGGCCTGAAAGATAATCGACGCCGCGCCGGCAATCGTAACAACCATCACGCACAGGCCCGCGATCAGAACAAGTCCATATCGGATTCCCGGCTGCCTTCGCCTGTTGGGTGTGTTGGCGCCGGCCGCCGACTTCATCCTGCTCTCTCCCTGTCGAATGCTAATTCTAGCACCCCGCGATCGGTCGCACCACATGTCCAAAAGAGCGCCGCTGACGCTTTCGGATTACCTGTCCGGGGGGCGCTGTAGCGGAGCAGGTCGATTTGCCGGCGGCTTCGCGGGCGCCGTGCGAGGATCGTGCCCCGGGGATTGTCAGCGAGTCCGGTCATTCTGTCTTCATTTCGCTAGGAAGGGCCGCGAACGTGGCCGGGACGATCTCCCTTCGCGGCCCTCAGCGGCCCGTCGCGCCCTTCCCGGTGAACCACCCAAACCAACAACGGCTTCAGCGCCTAACGAGGCGCACCAACCCCCGCTACAGACCCTCACCGATCGATCCACCCGCGAACGTCGTCAGACAGTCCGCTGCCGGGTAAGCATCGTGCCCCGGCCCCGCCAGCGTCTGCTGCGCACGATAACGGTGTAAGGCCAGCGGCGAGACCCGATATCACGGGCGGTCGCCCCCATCGATCAACCGATCCGTGCCAAAGCAGCCTTGGATAGGTTCCACAGTCCGATGATCGTCACGCATTCCCGGGCCTGAACCAGCGCGTGCCTCGACAAGCGCCGCGCCCGGGCAAAGCGCGCTACGCTGCCGATGCGAACGCGCCAGCGGCCCGGTTGTGCGGTTTCCGAAATCCGTGATCTACTTTTTATCGGAAACGGAGATATCGATTCCATAAATCATCATAAATCGAGATCGGTTCAATCGAATCGCGGCGTTGGAATGTCGCCCGCCACCGCATCAATTTCGGTTATCCCAACCCACGAGGCTTGTATGTCCGGCTCGTTAGCGACCCCTGCCCCCACCGCACCGCGGCTCCCGCGGCGGATACTCGACTATTGTCAGCAGGTTCTTCCCGGCATTCTGCTGTGCGCCGCGGTCAGCGGCGCGGCATTGCTGCTCGAACGGATAGAAGCCTCAACCCTGGGCGGGCGGTGGCTGGAAGCCCTGGTGCTGGCGATCCTGACGGGAACCGCGGTGCGCACCGCATGGTCGCCAGGCTCCCGCTGGTTTGCCGGAATCACCTTCAGCGCCAAGACACTGCTGGAGATCGCGGTGTTTCTCCTCGGCGCCTCGATCAGCGCGCAAACCATCGTCGCGGCCGGCCCGGGGCTGATCGGCGGCATCGCGGCCGCCGTCGTGCTGGCGATTTCCGCCGGTTACGGCATCGGCCGGCTGCTGGGCCTGCCGCACCGGATGGCGACGCTGGTCGCCTGCGGCAACGCGATCTGCGGCAACTCGGCGATCGCCGCCGTCGCGCCGATCATCGGCGCGGATGGCGAGGACGTCTCCGCCTCCATCGCCTTCACCGCCGTACTCGGCGTGCTGGTCGTGCTGGGGCTGCCGCTGCTGCTGCCGCTGTTGCATCTCAGCAAGCAGCAATACGGGGTGCTGGCCGGATTGACCGTCTATGCCGTGCCCCAGGTTCTGGCAGCGACCGTACCCTTCGGTGCCATAGCGGTGCATATCGGTACGCTGGTGAAACTCGTCCGGGTGCTGATGCTGGGGCCGGTCGTGCTGTTCCTGTCGCTGCTGACCCGGCGCCTGCGCGACGAAACCGACGAACCGCTGCCCCGGGTCACCGCCGGGGACCGTCCCGCACGCGGCCTGCCGCCGCTGCATAAGCTGGTGCCCTGGTTCATCGTCGGGTTCCTGCTGCTCGCCGGACTGCGTTCGGCCGACCTGATCCCGCACCTCGCACTGGCCCCGATGGCTGTCGCGGCCAACCTGCTGACCGTCATTTCCATGGCCGCACTGGGCCTGGGCACCGATCTGCGGGTCGTGGCACGCGCCGGCGGGCGGGTTACCGCCGCGGTCACACTGTCTCTGGTGGTGCTTGGGGCCGTGAGCGTCGGCCTGATCCGTCTGCTGGGTATCGCGTGATCCGGCGTGTCACCCGGGGGCCTGCTTTCGCCCCAGGATGTATAATGCCGGTATCAGGTTGGTGCTCAGCACCGCGCTCCAGACAAGGCCGCCGACGATGACGATCGCCAGTCCTTGTTCCGGCGCGGCACCAACCCCGAACCCAAGAGCGGTTGGCAGCATCCCCAGCACGCCGACGGCGGTGGTCAGAAGGATGGGCCGAAAACGCACATCCAATGCCTCCTGCATGGCCTGATCCGGGCTTTTGCCGGCCAGTTCGTTCTGATGCGCCCGGTCCAGCAGGACGATGCCATGGTTCAGCCCGATGCCCGCCAGGGTCAGGAAGCCGATCAGGCCGATGCCGTTCAACCCCAGCCCGCTGGCAGCCAGGGCCAGGGTTCCGCCGGTCATCGCCAAGGGGATTTGCAGCATCAGCAAACCCGGCCCGCGCCGCCCCGGAAAGCGCAGCATCAACACGCCCGCCATCAGCACCACCGCGGCGACGGCAGCCACGGCCAAGCCGGCCGCGGCATGTTCCAGCATCGGGTACAGGCCCCCGAAAGCGACGCGAAAGTCATCCGGCAAATGCACATCCCGCAATGCCTTTCTGGCACCCTCGATCGCCGCCCCGGGGGTTGTCGTCGGCGTCGCCAGAATGTCGAACGCGCGCGCGCCGTTCAGGCGGTGGAACTGGTTCGGGCTGGTCACCAGGCGGATATCGGCGATCTGCCCAAGCGGTGTATCGCCGGACGGTCCCACCGGCAGGGCGGCGAGATCGTCCAGCGACAACGACGCCGGATCGGGCAGCCTAAGGTAAATCGGCAGCGCCAGATTGCCATCGGGCACCCGGGCGACAACCTCCCCGGCCAGCAACGCGACGAGTTGTCCGCTCATGACCGCCGCTGTCATTCCGGCGGATGCCAAAGCGGCGGATCGCGGCTGCACCTCGATCCGGGTTTCCGGATAGCCGTCATCGTCGAATACGCCGGACAGCCCATCGACCAGCGCCAAACGGGCGACAATCCGGTCCGCCAGCGCGGTCATCCGCGGGAAGTCGGTTCCGAACAGTTGAATTTCGAACGGCTGCGGCAGTCCTGACAGGCTTTCGCCCAGCCGCTCGATCGTCGGGGTGTCGATGCCGGTTTGCACGCCGGTCAGTTGGGTATCCAGCAGGATTCGCGCGGCGATGGCGTCCAGGCTGTTACCGTCGGCGGATGGCTTCAGCAGGATCGTGATCTCCCCGGCATAGGCCGGTTCGGTGTAGGCGCTGCCTTGGGCGGAGCCAATCCGGGCGAGGCTGTGCGCGACAGCGGGATCGGCGTTGATTCGTGCGATCATGGAATTGACCGCCGCCTGCGTGTCCAGCAACGCGGTGCCCGGCGGCAGGGTGTATGATTCCAGCAGCACCCCCTCGTTCGGCAAGGGCAGGAAGTTGACTGACACAAGGCTCATCGCCGCGATGCCGATCGCCAACAGGGCGGCACATCCGCCCAGGCTCCAGCGCGGGTATCGCAGCACGACGTTGAACAGACGATGGTTCTGGCGGCGCAGCCACCGCAATCCGTGTGCGCTGACGCCGGGTGGTTTCGGGCCGGCGGACCGATGGCCGACAAGGCCGAGGCCAAGCGGAATCATCGTCAGCGACACCAACAACGACGCCAGCAGCGCGAAGATCATGCCCAGGGCGAAGGGAATGAAAAACAGTCCCGCGAGGCCGCCGGTAAACAGCAGCGGCACAAATACCAGAATGGTGGTCAAGGTGCCGATGATGTCCGGCGCGGCGATATCGCGCAGACCACGCGCAATGCCGGCTCGGGAGGTGTCCCCAGCCTCCCATCGATGATGGATGCTCTCCAGCACGATGATCGCATCGTCGGCAACCAGCCCCAGGGCCACGGTGATCGCGCCCAGTGTCATCAGGTTCAGCGTCTGCCCGGCAGCGTACAGCCCGGCGATGCCGAACAGCAGCGACACCGGGATGCTGACCGCCAGCAGCCACGCCCCGCTGCCAAGGCCCAGAACGAACAGCATCGCCCCGATGGCCAGGATGCCGCCGACGATCAGGTTGTGCCGCAAGTCGTCGCTGACGGCCTGGACGAGGTGGCCCTGGTCGTAGGTGCGCAGGAACCGGACGCCGGCCGGCAGCCGGTCCGTCATGGCCGACAGCGTGTCCCGGACGGCTTGCGTCACCGGCAGCGTCGATGCGCCCTGTTGCTTGAAAACGGTGATCGCGATGGCCGGCCTGCCGTCCAGCAACTCCAGCTGGCGTGTCGGCAGGGATTCCCGGACGATGCGGGCCAGATCGCCCAGGGCGATGGGTCCGTCCGGCCCGTCGATCGGTATCGCCGCCAGACCGGCGACGGTGGTTGGCAGATCATGCAGCTCGATCAACGTGTCCTGGTGACCAAGCGTCAGGTATCCTCCCGGCGCCAGGCTGACGGCCCCCGCCAGCGCGGTTTCGATCCGCGTCACCGGCACACGCGCCCGGCGCAGCGCGGCCAGGTTCGGCTGCACCCACAAGGCGTCCTCGCCGACCCCTGCCATGATGACACGCTGTACGCCGGCAAGGCCGCGCAAGGCCGGAACGATGGTGGCGGCGACCGTGCGGGCGGCAACGGCACGCGGCACGTCGGCCGGTATTTCGACAGCGTAATCCGCGACCTCGTTGATCGCGTTTCCAATCACTTCCGCCTGCGGCAGCGCCGCCGCCGGCATCGCGGCGCGTGCGCGGTCCATTGCACTGTTGACCGCCTGCAAATCGAGGTTCGGATTGGTGCCGGCGCGAAACCTCAGGTCGGTTTCCACCAGGCCGTCGCCGATGGTGGACCGAACGTCGGTGACGTCGGCCAGTCCCTGCAACTGGCCTTCCAACGGTATCGCAACCAGCGATTCCATCGTGGTCGCGGTGGTGCCCGGCAGATGCGTTACGACACTGATCGAGGGAAAATCGAAAGCCGGCAGAACCTCCACCGGAATAACGGCCAAAGCGTACAGACTGTAGCCGATCATGACGGCATACAGCATGACCCACAGCGCGGGTCGCGCGATCAGGCGGCCGAACGAGTTCATCATGGCCGGAACGTCAATCCGGCGGGTGAAACAGGGCGGCGACGCCGCGATGGTACAGCAGATAGGCGTTGGTCACGACGACATGCTGACCGGGAAGCACCCCGGCTTCGATGACCGTTTCGTAGCCCATGGCAGGCCCCGGCGTCACCTGCACGGCCCGATCGCCCTCCTCCGTGCGGACCATCGCCCACCAGTGCCCCTTGTCCAGGATCAGCGCCTCGTTGGGCACCAGGGTGACGAGACGGGGCGGCAGATCCAACGTCACGGTCCCGAACAGCCCCGGAGGGAGTTCCCTGGCCGGGACCAGCGCAACCGGCACGCCGCCGCTGGGCAGCGCCGTCCCAAGCGGGCCGCGCAGCGAGACCGCGACCGGTGCGCCGCCGTCATCCGGCGTAAACACACCCGTAGTACCGGCGGGCAGGCTTTTGCCATACAGATCGGCCTTGATCCAGGAACCCGTGGCGGGCTGGATGGTCGCCACCACTTGGCCGGCGGTTACCGTGTCGCCATTGGCAACAGCCACCCGTTGCACCACACCGGCCGATACCGCGCGCAGATCGGCCGTCGCGCGCAGAAGACCGAGGTCTGCCGTGGCAATGGCCTGTTGTTCGGCGGCGGCGGCCAGGGCACCCGCCGCCTGATCCACGGCTTCGTCGGTGGACAAATTCTGTTGCCGCTTGCGTTGCTCGATGGCCAACGCGCGCTGTGCGACCCGTTGCGCGGTTTGGGCGTTGGTCAGTGCGGCCTCGGCCCGGGCGGAGTCCGCGAAGATACGCGGACCGGTCAGTCGAACGATCGCCTGGCCGGCCGCGACGCTGTCCCCTGGCAGTACGGTAAGATCGGCGATAGTACCGGCCCGATCGGCAACGATGGTGCCCGGGGCGCCCGATTCAACGCTGGCATAGGCCGAAATCCGGGGTGTCTGCCGCGCGCTGACCGCCGCCACCCAGTCAGCCGCCGCCGCCGCCGCCCGTCCCGGAATGGCGGCCACTAGAACCAAGGTGAAAGCCGCCGCGAGCTGGTTCATGGTCAAGACTGCCTTCCAGCATCGCGGAACCAGGAGACGCCCCTTTTCGGAATACAGTGTTCCCTTCATCGGGCGATCTTATCACAGGGCCAGTTGGGGCCATAGCGTCGCTTCGATTAACAGTGGCACGATGGCCGAAGGCTTACCGAACAGTCTCCAGTTATCCGTTTGGTCCTTGATCGGGCGGGCGATCACTGGGCGGTTATCGCCGCCAGCAATGCGTCGGCGGCCAAACCGCGATAGCGTTCGGTATGCCGCACCACCGAAAATGCCCGATCCGGCAGATCGATCGCGACACGGTGCAGCAGCCCGGTTTCCAGACTGGGCGCGGCTACCGAGGCGGAAACCGCGGTCGCGCCCATCCCGGCTTCCACCGCCGCGCGAACCGCCTCGTTAGAGGGTAGTTCCAGCGACACGTTCAGCCTGCCGACGGCGATGCCAAATCCCGCCAGCGCCGCCTCGAAAATCGAACGCGTGCCGGAACCGGGTTCGCGCAGCACCCACTCGCTGTCGGTAAGCTGTGCAGGCGTCACGGTGCCGGCTGATGCCCAGGGATGTCCGGGACCGACGACAACCACCAGCCGATCGCGCGCAACCTGGACACTCGTCAGCACCGGATCGTCGATCGGGCCTTCGACGAACCCCAGTTCGG
>JAJZEV010000313.1:0-13550 GCA_021805665.1 Pseudomonadota bacterium | reverse complement strand
GGCCGTTTTTCAGCACGTTCACGCAGGCCTTCTCGATCAGGTCCGCGTCCTCGTCCATGCCGAACGAGTAGCGCAGCAGCATCGCGAAGCTCAGTGTCTGCGCCAGCGGATTGGCGATGCCCTTGCCGGCGATATCCGGCGCGCTGCCATGGATCGGCTCATACAGCGCATGCCGCTTCCCAGAGGGCTGCACGGCCCCCAGCGTGGCGGAGGGCAGCATACCCAGGCTGCCGGTCAGCATCGACGCCAGATCGGACAGCAGGTCGCCGAAGATGTTCGACGTCACGATCACATCGAACTGGCGCGGGTTGCGCACCAACTGCATGGCGCAGTTGTCGGCATACATGTGCGTCAGCTCCACGTCCGGGAACTCCCGGGCATGCAACGCCGTGACGACGTTGCGCCAGAACAGGCCGGACTGCATGACGTTGGCTTTCTCCACGCTGGTGACGCGGTTTTGGCGCTTGCGGGCCAGTTCGAACGCCACGCGGGCCACGCGCTCGATCTCGTTGGTGGTGTAGGTTTCGGTGTCGAAGCCGCGCTGCTGGCCGTCGGGCAGGGTTTCCACGCCGCGCGGTTCGCCGAAGTAGATGCCGCCGGTGCTTTCGCGCACGATCATCAGGTCCAGGCCGCGCACCACATCCGCCTTCAGGGTGGAGGCATCGACCAGCGGCTCCAGCACCGTCGCCGGGCGCAGGTTGGCGAACAGATCCAGTTCCTTGCGCAGCCGCAGGATCGCGATCTCGGGCCGCATGGCGAAGCCCAGTTTTTCCCATTTCGGGCCACCGACGGACCCGAACAGAATCGCGTCGGCGTCCTTGGCCTTCTGCATCGTCTCGTCGGTGATCGGCGTTCCGTAGGCGTCGATGGCGGAGCCGCCGACATGATCGTCGGAAATGTCGAATGTCACCATCCGGCGGCGATCCATCCAGTCGATGACGCGGCGGACTTCGCGCATCACCTCGGGGCCGATGCCGTCACCGGGCAGTATCAGCAGTTTCTTGTTGGCGGGCATCGGCGGAAATCCTTACGCGGCGGTGGTGGAGGGCATCCAGGACTGGTTCTGACGCTGCCGCGCCTCGAACCCGTCAATCGACTTGTCGTGCTGCAGGGTCTGCCCGATATCGTCCAGCCCGTTCAGCAGCGAGTGTTTGCGGAACGGATCGATGTCGAACGCGATCTCCTCGCCGTTCGGACGAACCACAACCTGACGGGCGAGATCGACGGTCACCCGGGCGTTGCCGCCCAGCTTCGAATCGTCGATCAGTTGGTCGCACACCGCACGCGGCAGGCGGATCGGCAGGATGCCGTTCTTGAAGCTGTTATTGTAGAAAATATCGGCGAAATCCGGCGCGATGATGCAGCGGATGCCGAAATCCAGCAGCGCCCAGGGCGCATGCTCGCGTGAGGAGCCGCATCCGAAATTCTCATGCGCGATGATGATTTCGGCTTTGCGGTATGGTTCCTGGTTCAGCACGAAATCGGGGTTTTCCGACCCGTCCTTGTTGAACCGCATCGGATCGAACAGATGGATGCCGAGGCCGGAGCGCTTGATGGTTTTCAGGAAGCGCGCCGGGATGATCTTGTCGGTGTCGATGTTCTGCATCGGCATCGGCGCCGCGATGGCGGTAAGCGTGGTGAAGGGTTCCATGCGTGTGTTCCCGTTATGTTTGACCATTTTCGCGCGACACGACATCGTTCACCGGAACGATACCCGGGCCTGGCTCGATGCACCCCAGTCGCACTAACTCCCGGACAAAAGCCGCCCGAAGACTATCGCGCTCTGCATCGGGCAACCAATTCGCCATATTATAAAACAGCACCCTGTTAACGCGTGTTCGCTGTTCATCCCAAGGCAAGGAGGTAGCATTACGCGCCTCCTCCAGAAGCGACGTTAGGCGGGGACGGGTCATCTTCTCCATGCTCGCCGGATCGAGCGCTGGCGCTTTGTTAATATCGGCCGTAGTGGCGAAAAGGTCAGGCTGTCGTTTCAATCTCGACCTCCGTGTCAAAAAGTGCAGCGCGGGCGCGCGTTCCAGGCGTTGGGCGCGGCATGCCCAGGTCAGTCCGCGTAAGTGGCACCGCTACCGCCCTGTCCAGCACCGAATCCGCTAGATCGAACAGATGGTAAAGCTCGGTCACCCGCCAAGCCAGATCCAGTGTCGCGCGTAACAGCACCGCATCTAACGCCTCGCCATTGCGTGCTGCCAGCCATCTGTAAAGTACTTTGTATCCGCTGACCTCCAGATTCCAGGCGCGTTCCGAAATGCCTGCCAGGCGCAGGGAACCGTCACTTTGTAACAAAATAGACCCGGCGCCAGCGCCATCAGCGAGGAACGCCCGGGCGGGGGTGGGAACGTCCAGAATGACGCCTGAAGCCGTGCCGATGAGCTTGGCCTGACGATAGTCCGGCGATGGGGGCTCCGACATGCATTGTATCCGGCGAATCGCTGCACCAACGGCGGCCGCTTCGGTGAAAACTTCCGGCGATGCAGGAAATGGGACGTGCGGAAAGTCATCTTCCAGATCAGCCGCAAAACGGGTTGTATAGGTAGTGCCCGACAGCAGAGCCAGGATTGCGTCGAAGATATCTTGCGGTGCGGGTGACACGCCATAGACCGCGGAAAGGCCCGCGACCAACATTGGATGCAAGAAACTTGCATTCGCCCCGCCCGCGTGACGTCGCAGCGGGAACACCCAACCGCCATAGGCTCCACGAAACGAGTGTTGATCCGGCTTAGAGCCATGACACCAGACCGACGGACCTCGACCCGCACCGTCTTCGGGCGCAATCAGGCAAATATTGTCGGCGCCCCAGGCTGCTTGCAAGTCAGGTTTCGGGAAATCGATATATTCCCGGCGATTGTACAACCAACGCCTATCCAACGGTCGATAGGATATCGATTCGATGGCATCAGGACTGAACGGAACCAAAAGCGCTGGCCCCACCTTTCGGTCCCTCGTCTCCCTGAACATTATTGCGGCTTGCTCGGGGGAGCCCCGAAGCAGGGAACGTATGCGGTCCTCTAGTGCGAGGCGCGTCGGCGCATAGGAAAAATCGTCTCGGTACGTAACAATCCCGTTCGAACGAAAAACCAGAAGTTCATCCAACGCCGGCCATTCCTGTTCGGCGAAGCCTAACGGCTTCAACCGATCCATTCCGACCCCCGGTAAAGATCGGAATGGGATTGAGTTCCGATCAGCCGACCACGCTCGCAGCAGCGCAAATTTATCAGATCTCCGGAACGCGCCGGACGACCAGCAATCGGCATACCGAACCTCAGCGGATTGGACATCTGCATGGCGTCCCTTCGCCCAGGCCGTCGTGATACATATCCCGGTTTCTATATCGAATACATTCTCGTCGGCACTGATGCCGGCCGGACGAGTCCCGCGATTATCCCCGCGCAGATCAATGATCTCGATGACATCGAACCGTTCTCTTAACATCTGACGCAGACCGCCGAATGCACGCCCGGCCAGGAAACCACGATTAGTGACAAAGGACACCACACCATGGCCGGCAGCGCCCGGCGCCTCGAACAAACGCCACAAAGCCCAGCGCCAAAATGCCACGTACAAATCTGGAAACGGTGAGAGCGACCTGCCGAATCCCGCTTCCCGAACCGGACGCTTAAAATCGTCCCATAGTTCGTTCATCCATGGCCCGACCAATGTCTCGACTTCCCCTTGTCTGAGACGACGGTAAGGCGGATTGCCGAAGATCGCCAAAATCGGACGGCCGGATTTGACGGCGTCCGCCGCTCGGCGTTCGTCCTCAATCGGTGCCCCGATAAAGTCCAGACGATTCGGAACGAGCGCCTGGTCAGCCGAGGGCGACAAGGTATCGGTCAGAAATATCGGCAGTCGGGTGAGCGGGATGACATGATGCGAGGTAATCTCACGCAGCATCCGATAGTGCGCAATCGTATATGGGCCAACAAGCAGTTCGAAAGCAAATAAGCGCTGAGACAGCGCCAAGACTTCGGCTGGAACCATACCCTCGCCGTAACGTGCCTCAGCCAACGCTGCGACAGCGTGGACGGTTGCTACCGGAAAGGTCCCGGTACCGCAGGCCGGATCGAGAAGCACAACCTCGTGATCGAGAAGGCCATCGCTTCCTAGTCCATCGCGCAGCGCCGCATCCGTTGACGCGATAATGTAATTGACCACATCGACAGGCGTAAAAAACACGCCGTATTGCATACGCGCATTTTCATCGAATACAGCGAGGAAGTCCTCGTAGAAATAAAGTATTGGGTCGTAACCTCGGCGGGTAACCAGCATTTCCGGCGCGAAGCTGTTCACGGTGTCTCGGATCACGTCGAATCCAACACCTAGGGTATCGAGTACCTGATCGAGTGTCAGAGCCTGTAGTGTCGCTCGCAGCAAGGGATACGTACCCTCGGAAAGCTGGCGAAACGCGTCCTGATCGACCTCGCGTCCGCTAGACTCACGAGCTAGCAGAAGACCGAACGCCAATGTTTGGGCAAATGCGTTTGCAAACAGTTCATCCTCATTCGACGTATCGTATCCACCGGCTGCGGCATGTGCGAACAATGTATCCCGAAACACGTCGCGAACGGCGTCCAGCGCAGGCGGCGCCCCTTCAGCACACTGGTCGGCTACGATACGGCGCAGCAGCCTGGCTGCATGCGCCAGCGATTGGGCGAAGTCTTTTGCGTTCCGCACGGGCGCGGGCTGCGCCATCGCAAGGACATCGAGAATATTGAGAAATCCCGTAACGTCCTGCCGCTTGATCGATCGTTCTGCTGCGGCGTCGGATGTCGCGGGGTCCAGCACGATGGCGGCCAAAAGTATCGCCTGCGCCTGTTGCTCATGCCGCCTGTATAGATGGATCGTATGGAAATTGCAGAACCCCCAGAGAGGCAACTCTCGAAACCGTCGAAATTGGTTCGCGTCGTGGCCCCGCAAGCGCCGCGGGTCCAGCGACTTCGAAGGCTCCTTTAACTCGATGAACGCCCGCGCCGGTTGGGCTGGTTGCGCAAATGCAAGATCCGGCCTCCCGATACCGGTCCTGCGATATTCGGGCAATACCCGGGGAGGATGACCCATTCGCTGTTGCAACAATGTTTCAATCAACGATTGAAACCGCGGTGCCAGCAGCAACTCCAGGCCCGTACCATCGCCCGCGACCGAAGGATTTGCTCGCCGGTCGAGCCGCACTGCCCTTGCGAAGGCGATCAGAGCGTCGGTCGTGGCTTGGTCGGCCATTAGCTATGCGTCCGCCGCCCGGATTCCAATCTCACACCAATTGCCGCACGTCGGTCAGCCGGCCGGTTACCGCGGCGGCGGCGGCCATCGCCGGGGACAGCAGGTGCGTCCGGCCGCCCGGACCCTGCCTGCCCTCGAAATTGCGGTTCGACGTGCTGGCGCAACGCTGCCCCGGAGTCAGTTTGTCCGGGTTCATGCCCAGGCACATCGAACAGCACGGATCGCGCCACTCGAAGCCTGCCTCCAGCAGAATCCGGTCCAGGCCTTCCTGCTCCGCCTGGAACTTCACCAAGCCGGAGCCCGGCACCACCATCGCCTGCACCCCCGCCGCCACATGCCGCCCCTTCGCCACGGCCGCGGCCGCTCGGATATCCTCGATCCGCCCGTTGGTGCAGGACCCGATGAACACCACGTCGATCACCAGGTCCTGCATCGCCTGACCCGGCGTTAGCGCCATGTAGTCCACCATCCGCTGCAACTGCGCGCGCTTGGCCTCGTCGGTTTCGTCCGCCGGGTTCGGCACCACGCCGGTCACCGGCACCACCTGCCCGGGAGTCGTCCCCCAGGTCACCATCGGCGCGATCTCCGCCGTCGTCAGCCGCACGATCGTATCGTAATGCGCACCCGCGTCGCTGGGCAGCGTCTTCCAATACGCCACCGCCTGCTCGAACGCCTCGCCCTTCGGCGCGAAGTCGCGCCCGCGCAGATAGTCGAACGTGGTCTGGTCCGGCGCGATCAACCCCGCCTTGGCACCGGCTTCGATCGACATGTTGCTGACCGTGCAGCGCCCGGCGATATCCAGCGCGCGAATGGTGTCGCCGGTATATTCGATGACATGCCCGTTGCCGCCGGCGGTGGTGATCTTGCCGATGATCGCCAGCACGATGTCCTTCGCCGAACAGCCGAAGCCCAGCGTGCCGGACACGTCGATCTGCATGTTCTTCGCCGGGTTCTGCAGCAGGGTCTGGGTGGCCATCACATGCTCCACCTCCGACGTGCCGATGCCGAACGCCAGCGCACCCAGCGCGCCGTGGGTCGAGGTATGGCTGTCGCCGCACACGATGGTCGTTCCGGGCAGCGACAACCCGAGTTCCGGCCCGATAATGTGAACGATGCCCTGACGTTTATCCAGGATGGGGATGTAGGGAACGCCGAATTCCTTGACGTTCTTCTCCAGCGTCTCGACTTGAATGCGGCTGTCTTCTTCCTTGATGTCGGCCGGAATGCGCGACCCGACCGTCGGGATGTTATGATCGGCCACCGCGATCGTGCAGTCCGGACGACGCAGCTTGCGGCCGGCCATACGCAGACCCTCGAACGCCTGGGGACTGGTCACCTCATGCACAAGATGGCGGTCGATATAAAGGATGCAGGTACCGTCAGGGAGTCTCTCGACGACGTGGTTGTCCCAGATCTTGTCGAATAGGGTGCGTGGCCTGCTGGCGGACATGTTTGCTCCCAAGAGTAGTCACTGTCTTCATTCGGTCGAAGCCGGTGATTTGAACGATCAATCCGCGTAGTGCAACCCGTTCGCGGTCAGCCCAGCCATGCCAGGGCATTGTTGGCCGCCGCGACACCCGTGCTGAAGCAGGCTTGCAGCAGATAGCCCCCAGTCGGGGCCTCCCAGTCCAGCATCTCCCCGGCCACGAAAACCCCGGGCCGCTCGCGCAGCATCAGTGCCCCGTCCAAAGCATCGATCCTTACGCCGCCCGCCGACGAAATCGCCCTGGCGATCGGCGCGGCGGCGGTCAGGTGGATCGGCAGCGCCTTGATCAGCGAAGGCAGGTCGGCGGTGGCGCCGTTATGCAACGCCTCCTGCACCAGCCCGATGGCCTCCGGCGTCAGGCCCGCCTGCTTGCGCAGGGTATTGGCCAGCGACTGGCTTCTTCTAGGTCCGCCGAGACGGTCGGCCAGCACCGTCAGCGTCAGGTCCGGCCGCAAATCGACATGGATCGTCGCCGACCCATCCGACTGGATCGCATCGCGCAGCCGCCCCGACAGAGCATAAATCGCCCCGCCCTCGATACCGGTTTCGGTGATCAGCGCCTCTCCGCGCACCGTCTCGTCACCGAACCGGATCGCCAGCCGCTTCAACGGATGGCCGGCGAACCGCGACCGCAGGATCGGCGACCAATCGACCGCGAACCCGCAATTGGCCGGTTGGAACGGCGCGACCGCACCGGGCAGATAGTCAGTCCACCCGGCGTCGGACCCCAACCGCGGCCAGGATGCGCCGCCCGGCGCCAGGATCGTCGCGTCGGGCATATCCGTGGCCCAACCGTCCGGCGTGGCGAAATGCAGCCGTCCCTCGGCGTTCCAGCCTTGCCAGCGATGACGTGTCCTGAAGCCGACACCCAGCGAGTCCAGCCGCCGCAGCCACGCGCGCAGCAACGGCGAGGCCTTCATCGCCACGGGAAACACCCGGGCGCTGCTGCCGGTGAATGTCGGCTGGCCGAGCCCGTTGCACCAGGCGATCAGCGCTTCGGGTGGAAACGCCGCGATGATGGGTTCAAGCCAGGTTCGGGCGGTCCCGTAACGCGAGAGAAACACCGGCAGCGGTTCGGCGTGAGTCAGGTTCAGGCCACCCCGCCCGGCCATCAGCAGCTTGCGCCCAACCGACGGCATCTGGTCGTAAATCGTGACGGCAACGCCTGCCCGGGCCAGCACTTCCGCCGCCATCAGCCCCGCCGGCCCGCCGCCGATAATCGACGTCGTGCGGGTCATGCGGCCCGCCGGGCACATTTGGATCTAGCGGACAGGGTATCCCGCGGGACCCCGCGGCTATTCGCCACCGCCGGCTGGCAGGTCGAAAACCATGCAGGTCGTGCTGGCCGTCGCGCACAGGCGACCGAGCGCATCGATAACCTTGCCCTCGGCAACCGCCGATCGCCGGCCGCCATGGACCAGCCTGCCTTCAGCCGAGAGTTCACCGGATGCAATTGTCACCGCCCGAACGTAGTTCACCTTGATCTCCAACGACGTATAGGCCCGTCCCTTGGACAAGGTCGAATGAACCGCGCAGCCCATGACCGAATCCAGCAATGTCGCCAGGATCCCGCCATGCATCGTGCCGATCGGATTGTAGTGATACTCGGCCGGAGTCAGATGCATGACCACAAGCCCATGCTCCACATCGCTCATGCTCAGCCCGATCAACGAAGCGAACGGGGCCGGTGGCACTGTCCCGTCCCGCAAGCCGCGCAGCAGGTCCAGCCCGGCCATGGCCTTGCTCGCCTCGGCGGTCAGCACAGGGTCCGACCAGGTGTAGGTGCGTTCCCGGGTCACGCCGCCGCCAGCATCGTTGTGACCACCCGATAGCCCGGCCCATCCACCGGCTGCCCGGTCGCCGGATCGACCAGAACGGGATCGACGCGCTCGCCGGTTCGGGTATTGACGATTTGCACCTCGCGATCGTCCGGCCGGAAATGCTTGTTCCCGAATGCCAGCATCGCCAGCAGCACCGGCCGGAAATCGCGCCCGCGCTCTGTCAGAACATAGTCGTCGCGCGGTGGCCGCTCGCTGTACTGCCGCCGCTCCAGCAGCCCCGACTCCACCAGCGCGGTCAGCCGCCGAGTCAGCATGTTCGGTGCGATCCCCAGACTTTCGGAGAACTCATCGAACCGGGTCAGCCCGCGAAAAGCATCCCGCAGGATCAGAATGCTCCACCATTCGCCGACATGCTCCAGCCCGCGCGCGATCGGACATTGCATGAAGCTGAAACTCTTGCGCTGCATTTTACAGGCACTCGCTTAGAAACTATAATGGTGATAGTTGGTCATCAACGACCCGCCCGTCAATGGGGCGGATGGGAGCGGTAATGATGCAAGCAGAATTCCATTTCGATTTCGGCAGCCCGAACGCCTATCTCGCCCACCGCGTCATCCCTGCCATCGAGGCCCGCACCAAGGTCCGGTTTCGCTACGTCCCGGTGCTGCTCGGCGGCGTCTTCAAGGCCACCGGCAACCGCTCCCCGGTCGAGGCGTTCGCCGGAATCCGCAACAAACTGGCCTATGAGCGTCTGGAAACCGAACGCTTTCTGCGCCGCCACCGAATCGAGGACTACATCCGCAACCCGTTCTTCCCGGTCAACACCCTGATGATCATGCGCGGCGCCGCGGCGGCGGAAATCGACGGCGGCCTGGCCGGCTACGTTGACGCCATGTTCCATCACATGTGGGAGGCGCCGAAGAAACTGGACGAGCCGGACGTGTTCCGCGACGCCCTGACCGCCTCCGGGCTCGACGCCGACACCATCCTGCTTCGGATTCAGGATCCGGCCGTCAAATCCCGCCTGATCGCCAACACCGAAGCATCGGTCGCGCGCGGCACCTTCGGCTCGCCCACGTTCTTCGTCGGTGACGCGATTTTCTTCGGCAAGGACAGGCTGCGGGACGTGGAGGAAGCGATCACAGAGATCGATTAGGGTCGCCCGTCAGAACGCCGCCTCATCCATCTCCATCATCGCGCCCTTGCCCGCCTTGATCGCCACCAGCAATCCCCCGACCCGGGGCAACACCCGTTCCATGAAAAACCGGGCGGTCGTCAGCTTAGCCTTATAGAACCCTGCATCCGCATCGGGCGTGGCCAGCTTCTCGACCGCGATCACTGCCGTACGTGCCCACATGAAGCCAAGTGCGACCAACCCGAACAGGTGCAGGTATTCGGTTGCGGCGGCACCGGCTTCCTCCGGGTCCGCCATACCCTTGCCGGCGACCTCCGCCGTCGCCAGTTGCAGCGCGCCGAAGGCTTTGCCGAAGCCCTTGACCATGTCGCCAAGCACGGGATGCGCGCTGTTGCGCTCGATGAACTCGCTGACCGGATGGAAGAACGTCCGCAGCATCCGCCCCGCGCCTTGCGGCAGTTTGCGGCCAACCAGGTCCAGCGCCTGGATGCCGTTGGTGCCCTCATAGATCATCGAGATGCGGGCATCGCGCACCAACTGCTCCATCCCGTGATCGCGGATATAGCCGTGGCCACCATACACCTGCATGCCGATATTGGTCGCCTCGAACCCCAGATCGGTGAACAGCGCCTTCACCACGGGCGTCATCAGCGCGGTGAAGTCCTCGGCGCGCTTGCGGGCATCGGGGTCTTCCGACCGTTCCATCTCGTCCAACTCCCGGGCGACCCAGCCGCCCAGGGCTCGGCAGCCTTCGGTGTAGGAACGGATGGTCAGCAGCATGCGGCGCACGTCTGGATGCACGATAATCGGGTCGGCCTGCTTGTCGGTGGCCTTGGCCCCGCTCAGGCTGCGGCCCTGGATGCGGTCGCGGGCATAGGCGACGGCGCTCTGGTAGCTTGTTTCCGCCGCGCCCAGGCCCTGGATGCCGACCGACAGGCGTTCGCTGTTCATCATGGTGAACATGCAGGCCAGCCCCTTGTTCGGTTCGCCGACCAGCCAGCCGGTGGCGTCCTCGAACGTCAGTTGGCAGGTGGCCGAGCCCTTGATGCCCATTTTATGCTCCAGCGCGGTGCAAACCACGCCGTTGCGCGCCCCGGGCCGTCCGTCGGCGGCGGGAATAAACTTGGGCACCAGGAACAGGCTGATGCCACGGGTGCCTTTCGGCGCGTCCGGCAAACGGGCGAGCACGAGGTGGATAATGTTCTCCGTCAGGTCGTGTTCGCCGGCGCTGATGAATATCTTGGAGCCACTGACTTTGTAGCTGCCATCGCCAGCCGGTTGGGCACGGGTGCGCAGCATGCCCAGGTCGGTGCCGCAATGCGCCTCGGTCAGGCACATCGTGCCGGACCAGGTGCCATCGACCATTTTCGGCAGATAGGCGTCTTTCAGCTCGTCGGAGGCATGGCTGGCGATCGCCTGATACGCGCCGTGGGTCAGGCCGGGGTAAAGGCTGAACGCCAGATTGGCGGAACAGATCATTTCCTCCACCAGTTTGTTCAGGCTTTCCGGCAGGCCCTGGCCGCCGTAGCGCGGATCGGCGGACACGGCGGTCCATCCGCCCGAACGGAATGTATCGTAGGCCTGTTTGAATCCCTTGGGCATGCGGACGATGCCGTTTTCCAGCACGCAGCCGGCTTCGTCGCCCGCCGCGTTGGTCGGCAGCAGGACTTCCTCGGCGAGTTTGGCGGCCTCCTCCAGGATGGAGTCCATCAGGTCGGGGGAGACATCCTGTAGCCCGTTCAGGCGCGTCAGGGCGGCGCTGTCGTGCAGTTCGTGCAGGACGAAGCGCATGTCGCGAAGGGGCGCTTTATAGGTCTGCATGGTGAAATTCCTTCTGCGATACGTCGTCGCGGCCGGCGCTGGGCCTTGAGGGAGTGTTGTCGTCAAAGGCGTGGATGACGGGCCCGCGCCCGCCAAGACGGGGTGCGGACATCCTAATTCCGTAACGGCTTGCCGGTTTCCAGCGTGTATTCCACCCGGGCCAGCGTCGGTGCCGATCGGATCAGCCGCATGAACGCCTTGCGTTCCAGGTCCATCACCTGCTGTTCGGTCATCGTGTCGATAATGTCGGTGTCGCCGCCCGACAGCACCTCGGCCAGGGCGTCTGCCACCACCAGATCATGGTTGGTTGCCAAGCCGCGCTTATGGAACCCCTCAGCCGCGGCATACAGGCCGGCGCGTCCGGACGGGCCGGGCAGCACGAACTCCGGGGGCTTCGGCGGCTGATAACCCTCGACCAGGGACAGCGCCTTTTGTTTCGCATCCGCCAGCAACCGGTCGCGGTTCATGCTGATGCCGTCGGTCGGGCGCAGGAACTTCTTTTCCATCGCCTGATGCGCGGACTTGGAGACATCGGCCGTGCTGATCGTCTCGAACACCTTCGCCGGGGCGGGCATCGGGCCGCGCGGCAATTTCGGTTCCGCGCGCCAGCGGGCCAGCATTTCGCCGCAGCCGCCCCAACCGGGGATCAGGCCGACGCCGGCTTCCACCAGGCCGATATAGGTTTCGGCATGCGCCTGCACTGCGTCGGCATGCAGCACGATTTCGCACCCGCCGCCCAGCGCCATCCCGGCCGGGGCCGCGACAACCGGGAACGGGGCGTATTTCAGCGCCTTATAGGCATTCTGCCCGGCAGCGATGGACTTTTCGATTTCACCCCAGGCGGCGATGTTGGCCGCGAACAGCGCCAACCCCAGATTGGCACCCAAGGAGAAATTACTGCCCTCGTTATAGATCACCAGCGCCTTGTAACGTGCTTTCACCAGTTCGACCGTCTTGTTCAGCAGATCGACGATCTTGTCATCCAGGGCGTTCGACTTGGAGGTGAACTCGAAGCACACCACCCCATCGCCGATATCCCACAGCGAGGCGGATGCATTCTTCAGCACCGGCTTGGACGCCAGTTTGATATCCCCAAGCAACAATACCCCGGGCGCGCGCGGTACATCCCGGTATGTGGCGTCGGGGGCGAGGTGCTGCCGCCGGCCCTCGTGGACCCGATAGAAAGTCTTCCCCGCCGCGTCCGCCAGCAGCTTGGGCACGGTCAGGCCCTCGGTGGCCAGACGTTCGGCCAGCCACGCGGTCCCCAGTTTGTCGGCCAGTTCGAACGGACCCCAGCGCCAAGCGTAGCCCAGACGCATGGCCTCATCGATATCGGCGATGGACGCCGCGGCCTCGGGGATCAGAGTGGCGGCATAGGCGATGGTGCGCGCCAGCACCTGAAACGCGTAGATTCCGGCCTTGGTTTGGGCCGACAGCAGCGCCCTCGGATCGCGTCCCGCCGCGGCGATTTCCGGCAGCGCCGGCTTCTGTTCCGGACGATATTCACCGGTTTGCAGGTCCATCGCCAGCTTGCTGCGTCCGCCGCCGGCGCGATCCATGCGGTAGAATCCGCCCTTGCCCTTCCGTCCGGTCAGTCCTTGCGCGATCATGCGCCCGATCAGCGGGATGTCCCGGTCCACGCTGTGAAACGCGTCGGACGCCGGCAGCACCGCCCGCATCGAGGCATTCACATGCGGCCCCAGGTCGATCCCCACCAGGTCCATCAGCCCAAACACGCCGGTCTTGGGAATGCCCATCGGCGGCCCGACGATCGCGTCGGCTTCCTCCACCGTCAGGCCCAGATCGAACGCCCCGGTCACCGCGACCTGCATCCAGTAGATACCCAGCCGGTTGGCAATGAAACCGGGCGAGTCCTCGCAACGGACGATGCTTTTACCCAGCCCGACATCGGCGAATTGCGCGACGGCGGCCACCGTCCCGGGTGCCGTCTCCGCACCGGCCACGATTTCCAGCAGCCGCATATAGCGGGGCGGGTTAAAGAAATGGGTAATCAGGAAGTCGCGCCGGAACGCCTCGCCCATGCCCTCGGTCAGCACTTTCAGCGCGATGGTGGAGGTGTTGGAACTGATCG
>JAJZEV010000220.1 GCA_021805665.1 Pseudomonadota bacterium | reverse complement strand
TGTTTCCCTACAAACAACCGCAAATGCGGCGTGTGTTCGACGCGTTCGGGGACCTGCTTCGACGGCGGGTTCGCGGTGACGACGATGAAATGGGTCCGCCGCGGGCTAGGTGGGATCGCGACGAAGGTCTTTTTTAGCCGCGGATGCACGCAAATGAACGCCGATGCACCGTGCGGCATCGCGGACCCGGGGAATTCGCACCTCGGACACGGATTCAGTCATATCCCCCGGCAATCAATGACCGCTTTTACTTTATCTGCGTTCATTTGCGTGCATCCGCGGCTAAAATTTCTTTTCTTACGAAGTCTGCATCGCGAACACCGCGCAAGATAAATCGCTTCGCTTACCCAAACACCCCCAACCGATCCATCCGCACCCGCCGCATATCGCCCGAGCGAACTGTAACGCCGGCCTTATCGAAAAACTCCAGTATCTGGATCGCGACTTTGCGCCCGTTATCCAACCGGTCGCGGAACGCCGCGGCCGTCAGCAAACCCTGCGCATCCACCGCCTGCGCCGCGATCGCCGCCATCTCGGCCATTGTTTCGCGCGGAAAGAAATGATCGGCCGCGACTTCCACCAACTGCCCCATCCGCGTCAGCCGCTTCATCGTCGCTCGGACGGCATTCTCCGGCACGCTCAACGCCGAGGCGATATCCCGCACGCGCGGCGGACGAAACCTCTCGGCGGCCAACAGCGGCCGAACGGCAATCCACAACGCCTCATCGGTCGGTGACAGGCCGATCCGGTGGTCGGGCAGACGGAACCATGGCCCATCGCGGGCGATAACCTCCTGGTCGCGCAGTGCTTCCAGCACCCCGGCGAACCCCGCGAGCGGTGGCCTGTCCGGCAACGAAAGCCGCAACCGGTCAGCCTGCAACCCCGGCAGTTCCGGCGATGTTCGGTGATACCGGCCCAAAGCCACCAGAACCCGGTCCCGTAACGCCTCGAACGCGGCCGGCGACAGCATCAACCCGCCCGCCGCGACCGCCGGGACGGATGCAACCAGATCGGCCACCGAAGCGGCGGGAACATTGCGGGCGCGCATGAACGCCGCCCGATCCGCCCAGCCCGGCGCGACGGCCAGCAGCCCCCGCAGCGCGCCCAAGGCGTCACCGGATTCCAACGCCCGCAACTGCGCCAGCCGAACCGGCGTCCGGCGGCCACGGCGCGGCGGAAACGGATCCAGCACGATGCCGCCTCCGATGGTGTGGGTGGCCCCGGTATCGCGCAGCACCACCCGGTCGTGCGCCAGCGCGCCGATCGGGCGGGCCAAGGTCAGCCGGACGGCCGTGGCGTC
The DNA here is from genome assembly GCA_021805665.1 of Pseudomonadota bacterium. Taxonomy (GTDB): domain Bacteria; phylum Pseudomonadota; class Alphaproteobacteria; order Acetobacterales; family Acetobacteraceae; genus Rhodopila. The sequence continues at coordinate 6,852 of JAJZEV010000220.1, read as the reverse complement.
CCCTGGTTCCAGCCGGTCGCGGTCCAACAGCGAAACCCGCGCCATCGTATGGGCCGCGCCGAGGTGCAGATGCACCATGGTATCCTGCCGCAAGGCCCTGGCCACATCCGGCAACAGCGCGATGCGGGCATCCAGCGCCGCGGTCGGGGCATGGATGTCGGGATGCAGCACCCAGTCGCCGCGCGTTACCGCATCCTTCGACAGTTTCGGTCCGGCGATGTTCAGGGCGACCCGCTGGCCTGCCGCCGCCTGTCGGGCTGGCGTGTTGTGGGCATGCAGGCCGCGCACGCGCAGTTCCAGCCCCGATGGCGACAGCACCAGCCGGTCTTCCGCCGCGATGCTGCCGGACACCAGCGTGCCGGTGACGATCAGCCCTGCCCCGGACAAGGTAAACGCCCGATCCACCGCCAACCGAGCGTGACCGGAAGCGGCGCGATCGGCGGCACCGGCAGCGGACAATGCGGAGCGCAGGTCTTCCAACCCGGCACCGGTGAAGGCCGATACCGGCACCATCGGGGCGTTGGCGAATGGTGTGCCGGCCAGCAACGCGCGCACGGCGGCGGAGACCTCCGGCACCCGATCCGGCGCCAGATCGGCCTTGGTCAGGGCGACGACGCAGCGGCCGATGCCCAACAGGGTCAGGATTTGCAGATGCTCGCGGGTCTGCGGACGGATCCCTTCCGACAGGGCGACGACCAGCAGCGCCGCGTCGATCCCGCTGGCGCCGGCCAGCATGGTGTGGATGAACCGCTCATGCCCCGGCACATCGACGAACCCGAATGCGGGGGTATAGGCATAGCCCAGGTCGATGGTGATGCCACGGCGCTTTTCCTCTGCCAGGCGATCGGTATCGACGCCGGTCAGCGCCTTCACCAGCGCGGTTTTTCCGTGGTCAACATGGCCTGCGGTGCCGACAATCATCGCGCCAGGGTGGCGGCACCGGCGGGCGAGTCAAGGGTGGCCGGTTGCTTGCGGTGCGCCAGCGGCTGTCGTAGCAGACGGGCGATGCAAACCATGCTCCTTCGCCTGCTGCCGCCGCCGCTGCTGCGGTTCGCCACGCCGCAACGGCTGCTTGTGCTGGCACAGTTCGCTCGCTTCGGCACGGTCGGGGCCGCGGGATTCGTCGTCGATACCGGCATTGTCTATGGCCTGCGGCACCAGCTTGGGCTGTACGGCGCGGGTGCGGTTGCATATGTCGGCGCTGCGACGGCCAACTGGCTGCTGAACCGCCTGTGGACGTTCCGGGGCCAGGGAACCGGCCCCGCCCATCGGCAATGGGCGATGTTCATGCTTACCAATCTGGCGGGTTTCGTGCTGAACCGGGGGACCTATGCGCTTCTGGTGACATTCGTCCCGGCAGCAGCGGACCAGCCGGTAATCGCCACGGCGGCCGGGGCGGTCGCGGGGATGTTCGTGAACTTCAGCCTGTCGCGGCGTCTGGTATTTCGCTAGCCACGGGTTCGTTGTGTGTTCCGCTGCCGGACGCTGGCCGAGGAAAAATAATGGCAGGTCCGTACGACCGCGTGTGGCATTAACCAGCCGCTAACCTTTCGACGATGAAGGTGCCGCATCGCAACCAGCAGATGCAGCCCTCATGTCCGCTTTTCCCCCCAGCCCTATCGGCAGTTTCGCCCCCGGCAGCACCGGGCTGTCCTTGCGCCTTGTCTTGTTCCGCCAGCGGGACGAGACCGCCAAGCGGTGGATGGATATCGTGCTGGGCGCGATCTTCCTGATCCTGGCGGCGGTGCCGATGCTGCTGATCGCCGCTGTCATCCGCCTGACCAGCCCGGGGCCGGCCCTGTTCCGGCAGGAACGGATCGGACTGAACGGCCAGCGGTTCATCATGCTGAAATTCCGCACCATGCGCGATACGCCCGTCCCGCCGAATGCGTGCCCGCAGGCAACAAGGCGGGATCCGCGGGTAACATGGGCCGGGGCATGGCTGCGCCGCACCTCGTTCGACGAATTGCCGCAACTGTTCAACGTGCTGGCGGGATCGATGTCGCTGGTCGGCCCGCGCCCGCATGCCCCCAACACCTGCGCCGCCGGCCGGCCGTTCGAGGCTGTCAGCCATCGCTACGCGGCGCGTCACCGGGTCAAGCCAGGCATGACCGGGCTGGCCCAGATCCGCGGCTGGCGCGGCGAGACCGATACCGAGGCGAAATTGCTGCATCGCATCGACAGCGACCTGGAATACATCGCGGCCAGGACAGCCTGGCTCGACTTGACGATCGTCTGCCGCACCATCCTGACGGTGCTGCGCATGCCCAACGCCTATTGAATGGGACAGCGGATAATGGCGGAAATCCTGGAACGGCCGACGCTCGATATCCTGGACCACACCCCACCGGCCAGGCGGCCCATCGACGAACAACTGGGTTTGCCGACAAACCAGCCGCGCGTGGCGGTTTTGATCCCTTGCCACAACGAAGAAGCGGCGATCGGCAAGGTGGTGTCGGACTTTCACGATGCCCTGCCCGATGCGATCGTTTATGTCTATGACAACAACTCCACCGACGGCACCATCCTGCAAGCCCGCGCGGCGGGCGCGGTGGTGCGGCGGGAGAGGTTGCAGGGCAAGGGCCATGTAGTCCGGCGCATGTTCGCCGATATCGATGCCGACCTGTACGTTCTGGTGGACGGCGACGACACCTACGATGCCGCCGCCGCGCCGGGCATGCTGGCGATGATGGCGCAACGGCAACTGGATATGGTCAGCGCCGCCCGGTACGGTGCCGCGAAAGAGGCCTACCGGCCAGGCCATCGTTTCGGGAATGTATTTCTGACCGCGCTGGTGGCCCATGTCTTCGGTGACGGGATTACCGATTTGCTGTCCGGCTACCGGGTGTTCAGCCGTCGCTTCGTCAAATCGTTTCCGGCGCTGTCGTCCGGCTTCGAAACCGAAACAGAATTCACCATCCACGCCCTGGCACTGCATATGCCGGTGCAGGAGGTTCGTGCCCAGTATCGAAACCGAGCGCCGGGGACGGCATCGAAATTGAATACCGTTATCGATGGGCTGCGTATCCTGCGGGCGATCGTCACACTGGTGCAGCAGGAACGCCCGCTGCAGGTGTTCTCGTTCGCCGCCGCCTGCCTTCTGGCGACCGGTATCGCGCTGGGTATCCCGGTGGTGATGACGTTCCTGGGCACCGGGCTGGTGCCCCGCCTGCCCACGGCGCTGCTGTCCACCGGCCTTGTCCTGCTGGCGTTCCTGTCGCTGACCGCCGGGCTGATCCTGGATGCGGTGTCGCGGGGACGAAAAGAAAACAAGCGACTGGCCTATCTGGCCATTCCGCCGCTGGATACCCCGGCATGACCCCGGATGGCCCCTACGACGCCGATATCGTCATCCTGTCGCTGGAACGCACCGAGGAAACCATCGCCGCCATTGCCTCGGCCCGCTCCCAGACCGGCGTTTCATATCATATCTTCGTGCTGGATCAGGGATCCTGTTCGGCAAGCCTGGCCCGGCTGGCCACCGCCATCGGCGGAATGACCGAGGTTTCGCTGCTGGTATCCGACACCAACCTTGGGGTCGCCGGCGGGCGCAACCTGATTTCCAATCTGGGGCATGGCCGCGTCGTCGTGGCGCTGGACAGCGACGCCGAATTCGCCGACCCGTTGACCGTTGCCCGCATGGTGGCGGCGCTGGACGCGGAACCCCGGCTGGGCGCGATCGGCTGCCGGATCGTGCGCTTTTCCGATGGCCGGGACGACCTCTCCTCCTGGGGATATCCCGCCGCGCTGGCCGCCAGCGCCAGCCTGTGCTTCGACACGGTCACCTATGTCGGCGCCGGCCACGCGATCCGGCGGGAGGCGTGGCGTCAGGCCGGCGGCTACGATGCAAGGCTGTTCTTCTGCTGGGAGGAATACGATTTCTGCCTGCGCGCCATCGCCCTGGGCTGGCAGATCCGCTACCGCGGCGACATCGTTGTCCGCCACAAGGTCAGCGCCGGCCAGCGCGTCGCCTGGGACGGTGACCGCTGGTTCTACCATGTGCGAAACAGGCTTTATATCGAACGGAAGCTCGGAAGGACCTGGCTGTCGCTGGCGCCGCGGATCGCGGGATATCTGTTGAAGGGCATGCGCAACGGACTTTCCGGACCAACGATGCGGGGCATTCGCGCGGCGCTGTCGATGGTGCCGGATACGGTCCGGGAACTGCCAGCGGCCGGACATACTTACTGCCAGCGCAACGACAGCGCGCATCGGGGCGGCCCGGGCCGCCGCCTGATGCAAGACGTGTTCAGCCGAATCGCTGTCGAACCAGCAAGGCGACGACGGCAGGACTGTCGATCAGATAGCGTCGCCACAACCGGTTCGGTTCGCAGCCCAGCCTGAACAGCCACTCGAAACCGGTTCGCCGCAGGATATCGGGTGCCCTGGCGCGCGCGCCGGCCAGGAATTCAAGGCTGGCGCCGATACACAACCCGGTGCCGGTCGCCCCGCCCGCCGCCAGGATGGCCGCCGCCAAACGCTCCTGCCGCGGCGAACCGACGGCCAGGAAGACAAACCGGGCGGGGTTGTCGCGCACGAATGCCACCGCGGCGGCCATCGCGGCCGGATCGCGGTCGAAGCCGATCGGGGGGTCGAAGTGCGCCGGGGCAGACAGCCCACAGCGCTCGACCAAGGCGGGCAGCCAGGCCGGAGACAGACCGACGATGGTAATTCTGTCGCCGAATGCCAAATGGCGGGCCAGCAGGCAGGCGGTCACATCGCTGCCCGGCGCGACGGCGGGTGTTTTCAGGCGCAAAAGCCCCGCCATGCCGGCGACAACGCGCGAGTCCAACAGGCACAGCGCGGCCCGCCGGTAGATCGCACGCAGAACGGAATCGCGGTTCAGCCGCACCAGATGGTCGGCGTTCGGCGTCACCACATAGCCGAACGGCGCATCGGCGGGGCGGGCGGCGATCCATGAAGCCGCCGCCGCGACATCCAGGTCGTCGAAGTCCAGTCCGGCCAGGCGGATGCGGCTCACAGGCCCAACCGCATCGTGACCAATGCGACACCCCGGCTGTAGCCGCCGCCAAAAGCCTCGGCCATCCCGCCGGAGACATGTACGTCGGTCTGATCGTATGTCAGCGATAGACGGGCATTGCGGTTCAGCACCCGGGTTATGCCGAAGGTGGCATCGGTGCCGACCTGATAGCCGCCCTGGAAGAAATCCGCCCGTTGCAGTCCGAACGACGCTTGCAACAGCAGGTCGCGCAGATACTCGTGATCGATGGTCAGCTTCGCACCGGAGTAGATCATGCCGGAAATCGCGGGCTGTTCCGCATCGCCGGTCTGGCGCGTCAGGGTGGCGGTGACCGTGGTCAGACCGGTGGGCGACCAAACAGCACTGGCTTCGGCGATCAGGGTGTTTTCCGCCTGATACAGCGGGCTGGCGAAGCGACGGGCCTCCCCGCCAATCAGTATCCGCATGCGCCAGATCGCATCGTTGTCGTAGTCGAGCCCGGCCAGCATCTGATAGCTGGTGGAATCGAGGCTTGGCTGGCCAACCGGCGTGTGGGCGTAGTTCTGCTGCACCCCGCGCACCACGAACAGCAGATCGCGCAGCGGGGCGAGTTCGTAGCGAACCGTTACCTCCTGCTGCAACACAAGCCGGTCGCGAAACCCCTGGCTGGCCGGCACGCCCAGGATGGTGGTGTCGCCATAGGTCCAGTTTGTCGCCTGCACCCCGGGTTCGATCGTCCAACGTCCGTCGGTCATGGCATAGGTCGCGCGCACATCGTCGATCTGGAACGGAATCGGCCGGTCGCTGGCGATGGTGCCGAGGGCGCCGCGATCCTCGTGTTCCGACAAATGCGCGGCGCCGAGGGTCAGATTTCCATCGCCGATATCGATCCGCCCGCCAAGCTGCAGCGTGACATCCGTGCGGCTCTGGCTGGGCAAGTCCAGATAGCTGGTATTCTGAACCGACAGCAGCGCGCCTATACTGTCGCGGGACCAGTCGGACGCGATGCCAAGGGCGGGGGCGCTGGTTACCTCCCAGCTTCCACGCCGGTACGGGCCTGGCAACGCGTTGCTGGTGTAGCCGACCGCCTGATCCAGCCGCGGCAGAAAATCGAACGTGCCGTCGCGAATGCCAAGCGGCATCTGGTCCGGATGCAGGCGGGTTTCGACGGTCACGCCATCGCCGTTGTCGTAGCCGGGTACGCCATCCGGAAACAGCGCGGTAATCAGTTCGGCGACCGCCCGGCCGGTCAGGCAGACCGCGGCGGTCACGCCCAGGAACAGCCAGAACAGGATGGTTCGCGCCCACATGAGGCGCGGACTATCGTATGGAGTTCCTAATTTTCCGTTAACAGCGGCGGGATATTACCGCCGCCCTGACAGTCGGCCGGTTCAGTCCGCTGCCGCTACCTTTTCTTCTGGCAGATCGGTTTCCCATCCGCCGCCCAGGGCCTTGTAGAGTGCGACCAGATTGGACGACACCGTGGTCGTACTGTCGGCCAGTTGCAGTTGCGCGCCCAGCAGACTGCCTTGCGCGACCAGCACGGTCAGGAAATCGGTCACCCCCTGCTGATACCGGTCCTGAGCCAAACTCAGCGCCCGGCGGTTCTCCGCGACGGCCTGGATCAATTCGTCGCGACGCGCCTGCTGCGCCTGATACGCGGTCAAGGCGTTATCCACGTCGTGCCAGGCTTGCAGAACGGTCTTCTGATAATTGACCGCTGCTTCCTGCTGCAACGCTTCCCGCAGATGCAGCGCCGCACGCAACTGGCCACCCTGGAAAATCGGAATCGTCAGGCCGGGGCCGACGGCGTACTGGTTGGAATTGAGGTCGAACGCGTGGTTGAACTGCAAGGATTGCAGCCCGAAGCTGCCGGTCAGCATCAGCGTCGG
>JAJZEV010000330.1 GCA_021805665.1 Pseudomonadota bacterium | reverse complement strand
CTGGGTGTGGGCGAGGGCCTCAAGGGCCGCGCTGCGCGCGCCGGCAAGCCGGTTTCAGCCCTTGACCCCCTCGCCCAACCCCGACACAGCGCACCCGTGCCGTTTCGCGGCGAAGACCGGCCAGCAGTCAGGGTGCCATTTCAAATTTGCTCCGGGGGGTGTCATTTTAATCTTGCGGCGACAATCAGCTTCCGACATCCGCGACCCCGACCCGTCGAGTGCCTTCAGACCGGCACGTATATGCGCCCGTCGAACAATCGCCGGGCCGTACGGTAAAGCGCCCCGCTGTGCGCCACCCAGCCGGTGGCCGGCGTTAGGGATACGTCTGCGTCAACCGTCAGAACCCCCGACGGCATGCCGATCCGAACCGCCCTGGACGGGGCCGCGGCAAGTGCCCGGGCCGGCAGCGTACCCTCGATCCGCGCAGCGACCGCCGTGCAAAGCGAAGCCGTCAGCGGCAGCGCACGGTGCGGCTGGCCGTTGGAGATGAACCTCGCGGTCAGGTCCACATCGCCGGGAGCGATCATTTCCCCCGACAAGGTCGGTGCTGCCCCGGGCGGCGCCACGAAACCGATCGCCGGCACCCCGATGCCGCGCCCGGCGGCCGCGTCGTCCGCCGCGATGCCCATGACGACGGCAGCGGCGCGGCGGATACGTTGCAGCCGGTCCAGCAATACCGAGTCGGCATCCAGCGCCTCCGGCAGTTCGGTCCCCGTCAGTCCCAGATCGCTGGCTCGGACGAACACGCAGGCAGCCGCGGCGTCGATCATCGACACCTCGATCGCACCAACCCCGGCCACGTCCAGACGGTCCACGGCATTCCCCGTCGGCAGCAATTTGCCCGTGATGGCACCGCCCGGCGACAGGAAATCCAGTCGTACCGGGGCACCGGTCCCGGCCACGCCGGGGATCGCCATCGTGCCGTCCACCGCCGCCCTGCCATCCACCAGCGGGAACGTGGACCGGATGATCTTCCCGGTGTTGGTATTGAAGATACGCACCACCGCGGTATCGCCGTCCGTGCGGACCAGCCCCTCATCCACCGCGAACGGCCCCACCGCCGAGGACATATTGCCGCAGTTGCCCCGGTAATCGACGGCCGCCTCGCGGATTTGCACCTGGGCAAAAGTATAGTCCACATCGGCATCGGGCCGTTCCGATGGCGACAGGATACAGACCTTCGATAATGAGGAGATACCGCCGCCCATGCCGTTCAACTGCCGCCCGTGCGGATCGGGGCTGCCCATGGCCGCCAGGAAAATCGGATCCCACCCCCCGCGCTCCGGCAAATCCCGCCGATGAAACATCACCGCTCGGCTGGTTCCGCCACGCATGAAGACAGCGGGAAGGGCGAGCAGCGGCATGTCGGTCACTCCGGTTGGGCGAGAGGCCAGGGTATCATGCCGGCGCGCGAATGCCGAACCCCCCGGTCAACGGCCGCAGGATGCCGACCCGCAGCACGCGGGCGTTCGCCCACATCGCATAGGGGATGACGAGAACCTGGCTGGCGGTCCAGACCGTCACCGCCTGCCAAGGGGTCTCCGGGCGGATCAGCAGCACGCCGCCCGCGGCCAGGATCAGGCTGCCTATGTTGGCATACAGGGTGAAGCGCACCTGCCCGGCGGCAATCAGAGCGACACCCGACGGGAAGGTCAGTGCCGACAGCGCCATCAGCCCGACCAGCGGCAGGGCGGCCTGTCCGGCCTGGACCCAGTTCGGCCCCATCAGCAGCGCGATCGCCCGGGTCAGCCCGATCGCCAGTCCGGCGCACAGCGGCACGAACACCAGCAGGCAGCGCCGCAGCCAGAGATCCACCCGAACCAGCATCGCCTGCCGGTCGTGCTGGTGCTCCGACAATGCCGGCAGCATCAGCCGCCACAGCGCGGTGAATGCCAGGTCCTTTACCGTATCGACCAGACGGAACGCGATATGCACCTGACCCAGTGCCGCCGCCCCGGCCGTTCCGCCAATCAGCAGGGCGAACAGCCGGTAGCGCACGATGGACACCAGGGTGGAGGCTGTCAGCGGCACGCCGACCCGCAGCAGCGCCAGGATCGATGGCCCATGCCAGCGCAAACCCGGCCGCCATCCGCGCCCCAGCAGCAATGCCAGCGCACCGGCTGCCGAGGTCACGCCCTGCTGCCAGACCAAGGCCCGGGCACCCTCGCCGTGCAACGCGGCGGCCAGCCCGACTGCCGTCCCAAGCCCCTGGCCGATCAGGGTCCGCAGCGCCAGGTTGCGGTACGACCGCTCCCGCGTCAGCAGTCCCTGCACCGCGCCCGCCGCGCCCACCAGCGGCAACGGCATAGCGAGCAGCAGACCCATCGCGACCAGCCGCCCGTCACCGAACATGGCCGCCAGACCCCAGCCGGCCCCGGCCTGTATCGCCGCCGCGACGCATCCGACGGCGCACGATGCCCAGAACGCGCTGGACGCCATCCGGTCGTCGATAAGCGCGCATTGCACCAACGCGTCGGCGAACAGCGCGTTGACGGCGACCCAAAGCGTCACATGCACCGCGACGGCCGCCGCGCCGATCCCCAGTTCCGACGGGCCGGCCAACCGAGCGATGACGAATGAGGAGAGGATGGACAGACAACCGGAGACAACGGCCTCCAGCCCCGACCAAAACGCGTCACGCCGCATCCGGTCGCCGGAGCAAGGCCGCCAGCGTCACCGCGGCGGCGAACGGTGCCAACCACACGATCCGGCTTTGGTAGCGGTCGTGCGGGGTGGACAGGGCGCCGGTGATCGCGGCACTCAGGGGCAGTGCGACCAGCACCGCCAGCAGCAGCCCGGCAGCCGGTTCCCGGCGGATCAGCGCGATGGGAAGCAGAACAACGCAGGCCGCGACGCCGCCCAACGCCACCGCGATATGCAGGCCCGCCAGGAATGGCGGGACCGCCAGCGTGCCCGCCTGTTGCCGGGCGGCGGCATAGGCCGCTGCCTCACGGGCGGGGAAGTCGCGGGCGATCCAGGGGGAAACCAGGGCCGGCCAAGGTTGCAGCCCGTCGCCGCTGGCGAACCGGGTAAGCTGCTCCCCGGCGTTGGCCAGCGCGGCGCGCAGTTCGGCGCCCGGGCTGGCGTACAGCGCCGCGCGGATGATGGCGTCCGCATCGGCCGACACTGCTTTCGGGCCGCCGGCAAGGTTCAACGGGCTGGCGTCGGTCCACAGGAACTCGTCCGACGTCGCGGGGAACGCAGCGAGGAACGGGCACAGCCGCCAATGGGTGGCCGGGCAGCCGGTTCGCAGCGCCGCCATGCCGGGGCCGTCGTAGATGACGCGGGCCAGCAGAAAGACGTTGCCGTACGGGGAGACGGAGAAGCGTCCATGCGCGGCCAGGTTCATCGAACACAAGGCAAGGATCGCCAGAACCGGCGCGGCGGCGAGGGCGAGCAGACGGCCACCCCGCCGGGACAAAGATCGCGCGGCAAGCCAAAGGACCGCGATCGAGCCGAACGCCAGCGGCAGGCTGGACTGCTGGCTCGCGATCATGAACGCTGCCAGCGCGGTCAGCACGATCCGTTCGCGTGCCGACAGCCGTTCGGGGACCACGGCCAGCAGATAAATGACCAGCACCAGCAGCGGGGTGAACACGTCCGGCATCAGTTCGGACACGGTCCAGGGCAGCCATGTCCCCACCGCCAGCAGCCCGACGCCGCCGACAAAGGCCGCCGGCTTCAGGCCGGGAAGCAGGGACCGGCAGACCAGGCGCGGGATCCACGCCGTCAGCAGCGCCTGCGCGATGACCACCGGCCAGACAGTGACCGTCCAGTGCAGCGCCAGCATGAACAGGGAGTAGAAGACCGGGCGGTCCCAGCCGGCATAGCGATGCACGGCCTGGGACAGATACGTTCCCGTATCGGCGAACACGATCGGATAGCGGTTCCACAGCGCCGGCCACAGCAACAACGCCGCGGCGGCCGGAACAGCAAGAACGATACGTGTGGAAATGACCGCTTCGATGGGGGCTCGGCCGGTGGCGACCGTCATGACGTGCCTGCGCCCGCCATGACAGTGATGGGCCGGGGACTTCCGTCGCGGCCGCCGACAGATGTCCGGTCAGTCGCCATAGCCGTCCGGATGCGATTGCCGCCAGTCGAAAGCGGTGCGGACGATGTCGTCCAGATCGGCATGCGCCGGCCGCCAGCCCGCGGCCTGCGCCCGCGCCGACGATGCCACCAACACCGCCGCGTCGCCCGTCCTGCGGTCCACGATCCGATGCGGGACCGTCAGCCCCGACACCCGCTCCACCGAGGCGATCACCTGCCGGACAGAGTGCCCGGCGCCATTCCCCAGGTTCCAGACCACGGGGCCATCCTTCAGCGCCTCCACCGCCAGCAGATGCGCGGTAGCCAGGTCGGAGACGTGGACATAGTCGCGGATGCAGGTGCCGTCGGGCGTGGGATAGTCGTCGCCGAACACATCCAGCGCCGCGCGCCGCCCCAGCGCGGCGTCGATCACCAGCGGGATCAGATGCGATTCCGGCCGGTGATCCTCGCCCAGCCGCCCGGCCGGATCGGCCCCGGCGGCGTTGAAATAGCGCAGGCAGGCCGCGCGCAGGCCATGCACCTGGCCGGCCCAGCGCAACGCCCGCTCGATCATCCACTTGCTGTCGCCATAGGCCGATTGCGGATCGATCGGCGCATCCTCGGGGATCGGATCGGCGCCATCGACGTTGAACAGCGCGGCCGTCGAGGACAGCACGAACCGGCCGACCCCATGGCGCACGCAGGAATCGATCAGGCGAACACCGTTGGCGGCGTTGTCGAGCAGATAACGCATCGGCATCCGCATGCTCTCGCCAACCTGCGACAGCGACGCGAAATGGAATACCGCGTCCCAGGACCCGTCGCCCATGACGGCGTCGATCGTCCCGCCATCCGACAGGTCGGCAACGACCAGTTTCACCCCGACCGGCACCGCGGCTTTGTGGCCGGTGCGAAGATTATCGATCACGGTGACCGAATCGCCCCGGTCCAGCAGGGCGGCCACCAGATGGCTGCCCACATAGCCGGCCCCACCGGTGACAAGAAAACGCTGCGGCATCGAATACTACCCCCGAAAATAGGCGCGGTAGCGGCGATGATATACCCCCGCGTCCGCATAACCGGATCGAAGATGCACGCGCGGATCGACCCTTGTCAGTACCGTTCCAATGACTTTCGCATGCGCATCGTTCAGAATCTCCAGCGCCCGCAGCAGTGTCCGGGTCGGGGTAGAGCGCCAGCGCACGCAAAGCAGCGTCGCGTCGGCCAGCGTGGCGGCGATGCGGGACTCGGTCATCGCCTCCACCGGGGGCGAGTCCAGCAGGATCAGGTCGAAGTGCTCGCGCGCCTCGGCCAGGAGTTGGCGCATCTCGTCGGACAGGAACAGCGCCAGGATATCGGGGGCTGGCTTGCCGGCCGCTATGAACTTCATGCCCGTCACGGCGTCGTCCTGCATCGCGTCGCGCCATTCCGCCGCACCGCGCAGCACGTCGGTCAGACCGGGTCCCTCATGACCGTCCAGCCGGTGGCGGAACGAAGCCTGCCGCACGTCGCATTCGATCGCCAGCACACGCTCCCCGCCAAGTTGCGCCGACCGGCCCAGGGAAAGCGCCAGCAGGGATTTGCCCTCGGCCGGCCGGGCGGCGGCGATGGCGATGATCTGGGGGTGGTCGATATCGAGCGAGACACCGGCCCGAAGCGACCGGATCTGTTCGGCGAACGCGGTCAGCGGGCGCCGGGCGGCGTAATCCTGGATCCGCAAATGGCCCAATGCGCGTTTACCGACCTCGGGGATCAGCGCCAGGCACGGCACGCCGGTCAGCGCACGCAACTCGTCGCCGCTGTGCAGCGTGGCGTCGGCAAGATGCAGCGCGTAGATCAGCACCAGTCCCAGAAAAACCGCCGCCGCGGCCGATGCCGCCATCGCGGGTGCCACGCGTGGCGATGTGGGTCGGTCGGGCGGCACCGCCTGGGAAATCTCGTGCGCTTCCGACGATTCGATGGCCGCCTGCCGGGTGGTCTGCTGAATCCGGTCCAGCACCGCTTGCAGTTGCCCGCGCGCCGCGGTCAGGTCGCGGTCCAGCGCGTTCAAGCCGATCTGTGCCCGGCCGGCGTTCTGTTCCGCCGTTTTGGCCTCCGTCAGCAGGCGTTGCAGGCTCGCGACCCGTTCGGCAGCGGCGTGCTGGTCCGCATCGGTCGCGGCAACCACCCGGGCGATTTCCGCTTTCAAGGCGCGTTCGCCGTCGGCGTATTGGCGGGTCAGGCCTTGCACGTCGGGATAGGCGGGGCCGAACCGGCTGTGCTGCGCCTGCACCTGGCCGGCGAGTTGTTCCAGTTGCGCGCGTAACTGTACGACCGAGGGCGCCACCGCGGCCTGCGCCTGCGCCCCCGCGTTGCCGCGGGCAGCGTCAAGCCGGGAATTCGCCGATGCGAGGTCGATTTGGGCCTTGTTCAGGTCCTCGGTCAGGTTGGTGACCTGTTCGTTACCGATGGCCGCGTGCATACCCTGGCTCATGCCGTGCCGGTCGCGATAGGCGGCGGCGGCCTCCTCGATCCGGTGAACCTCGGAGGTCAGTTCGGCCTTCTGGCTGCGCAGCAAATCGGTCGCCGCCTCTACCATGCGATGCTTCGCGGCGTACTGGTCCTTGATATAGGCGTCCATCGCGTTGTTCACCGCCGCCGCCGCGACCACCGGGCTTTCCGCCGTGAAGGTGACCTCCACGACGTGGGAGAAATGAACCGGTGCGGCATGCAGCCGGTCCCGCACCAGAACCAGCGTCGCGTTCCGCCCGGGGTCCAGGACCGGTCCATACACGGGCTCCGCCGCCGGGGTGTCGGTTTCCATGCCCAACAGCCCGAGCAGTTCCGCGGCCAGGCGGGCCAATCCCGAGGGCGGGCGCCGATCGGGGGCGAATTCGGGATCGTCGAACAGGGCACCGCGCTGGGCGACGATCTCGGCGATGTGCAGGCTTTGCAGGATCTCCGCCTGGCTGGACATCATGCTTTCGGTGGTCGGATCCTCGCGCAGGATGCTTTGCAGTTCGCGCAGATTGTAGCCGCCGGGCTCGTAGATCAGCGATCCGGTCGCGGTATAGACCGGCGGAATCTGGCGCAGCGTCAGCCACGCACACAGCGGCACCAGGACCAGCACCGCGAGGAAGGTCGCCCCCCGCTGACGAAGCGCGGCCAAAAACCCGCTCAGGCTATCCCGTGTCCGATCTGCGGGCCGCAACGGCAGGCCTGGCCGAACTCGGGAACCCGTAGGCGTCGCTATGCTGGCGGGCTTGTCGAGCATCCGCTGTGGCCGGCCCTTTGCGCAAGACCGGGGCGGTCGGCCCCGGCGGGTGAAGGTGAACGCCTTCGTAGGCCGGTAAACCTTAATAATGTGCTAACGAGAGGGCGGCGATTCGTGTCGCGGAGCAAAAAAGCGCCAGGCCGTCCTATCCCGCTGCTTCGGGCTTTTCCCTGGCTTCTTCCCGCTTGCGCATCTGGTCCTTGCGCCGGAGCAGGTTCGCCCGCAGCGCTGCCGCCTCGCGCGCCAGGGCGTCCGGACTGCGAACCGGCGCGGCCGGCGGCTTTGGGGCTTTGTCTTTCGGCGGCATGTCATCCTCGGCCGGTGTTGCGTCGGGTGCGGACACAATCGCATCGGCGCGGGCAACGCAAGCGACGAACATCGCTCGGCATTACCGGCGCTCAAGCCGGCGTGAAATCAACAGCCTATGATGAGATCATTGCCCTGGTTGCACGGGCTGGCGGGCGGGACAACGTAACTCAGCGTATGAAGCCAACCATAAGGATACGCCATGCTTACGAAAGCACGAATTTGGTTCGCCCTGGCACTGCTGGCCACCACCGCCCCGGTATTGAGCGCCTGTTACACCGCCCAAGGTGCCGGCGAGGACCTGAGTGCGGCGGGTAAGGAAATATCGGGAACCTCTCAAAAGCATACCGATTATAAACCCTGACCGCGTTCAGCGTGACGCCCCGTGGGGCTTTGGTCGCGCCCCGTCCAATCAACTCCAAGGGATCGACTCATGCGCTTCGTTCTGATGGTCGTTGTCATCGTGTTGCTGTTGGGCGCCCTGCCGACCTGGCCCTACAGTGGAGGGTGGGGTTATTATCCTAGTGGTGGACTGGGTCTGGTCCTGCTGGTGATCATCGTCTTGCTGGTTTTAGGACG
>JAJZEV010000260.1 GCA_021805665.1 Pseudomonadota bacterium | reverse complement strand
GGTAGGGTTTGCCCAGGCGGACACCCAATATCTCTACGGCCGTGGCTTCCCTACCGATTTCCCTGTGGTAGGGTCCGTGTCTGATATCCGCCTGGAATTGCTGTGATTTTGATGATTTGCCTCATCAGAATCACAGCAAGACCATTTGCCGGGATCCGGTGGACTCGCTTTTTGTCAACTCACCGAGCAACAGCTTCATCCTCCCGTATTGGCGGTCTGTTACCTGTAAAGCCCGGATGCTGCCCTGTCCGGGCAGATTCCTGGTTACCCGGGCAATATGCTTGGTCGCACCATCTTCGCCGCGGCAAACCCGCGCATAAACTGAAAACTGCAACATCATAAAGCCATCGTCCTTCAGGAAGTTGCGGAATCGATTTGCGTCGCGACGCTGGGATTTGGTTCCGACAGGCAGGTCGAACAATACGAATAACCACACGTATCTTGCCTCCTGTTCCGGCATCACGGGTCCATTTGGGGAAGTTGAAGGACAACCGGACTCCGGGTTTGCATCGCCCGGACCAGACTTTCCGCCGCCTGCTCCGTCGCCGTTAGCAACGACACTGTTTCGGCGCCGAAAGTCGTTGTTTCGGTAAGGATGGATGCCAGGGCCTGCCGCTCCGCGACGGTCGTTTCGCCTTTTCTGACAGTCCCTTGGGACGTCAGAACCCAAACCTGCCGATCCACGAATGGCCGAAACGGCTCAACCATGTCATCCGCCAGATTGAAGGCGTTGGTGACGCTGGCATGATTAAGCCCGAACGCTGGGAGCAACCCTGCCGCGACCAGTGCGCGCGCCACCGCGGATCGAACAATGGCATATCCGTAATTTAATAGTGCGTTGCGCTTATCGGTTCCGTCGTCGCGAATGAAGTCGGCGAATAATCTTGGCCAATACGCCCGCGCTGCCCTGGCCTCGGTGTTATCCGGGTCGCCAGAGCCAACCAGATGGGCCATTGCGCGCAGAGCGGTGGCATCGCGCCCGCAAGCGATCAGGTTACTGGCTTGGTTGTCGATTTTCCGCCGGACCAGAACCTGCCAGAGCCGCTTTTTTAATGGCAATGAAACGTCGTTTTGCACGCTGGCGATTTCGGCTTGCCGATGGTGCCGATGGAACGGCAGCAGCATACCGCTGGGCGTGTGGGTCCGATCTGTGGTGACGATGACCACGCCGGCATCCATGCAAGCAGCGATCAACGCTGTGGAGAGCGTCACTTGCGGCGAGTCGAGGACAATCCAGGCAATGTCCTCGATCGGAACCCTAACCTCTCCTTCGTCCTGTTTGGCGACGATCTGGTTATCGGTAAGAGAGAGGTAGCTGCGGCGGCTTATGTGCAGGCCACGCCATGCCATGTCCGCACCTCGTTTTTGACCGTGAATACCCTTCCGAGGCGGTCAACGTTCAATTTTCGGAAGTGCGACAAAGTTTTTGCGCCGATACCCTGGGTAAGCTGACGCGGGTTCTTTGGATCTGCGATTGCTATCGCACCCGTGCCGCGGTGCATCCCCTTAAAGTAGCCGCGGATCACATGCCCGTCCGACCGTGCGAATTCAATTAGGCTATGAGAATAGAGACTAAATAGGAAGTCATATCCCGAATCGATGACTGTCCAATCTGCCTCGGCCGCGTAAGCCACAGCAGCTAGATTCGGGGGATTCGGGTATGCCTTTCGATCCGCGACCTGATGCGGATAAACCGGGACCAAATAATACCGCGCCTTGCCCTTCTTATCGGCCTTGGAGAAAACATCGACGCGCGCCATCTCGCCCCGATCCGCCGCCCCGCCGCGAACCGACACCGCCGCTTTGTCCTTCGTCGCCAACCGAACCTTACGGATCGCATCCCCTTTCGGGGACAACGGCGGACTATCCTTGGGCTTCTTTGCGTCGATCCATCGACGAAGTTCTTCAACCATTTCATTCCGGAGTTTCGCCGGATCGGCAATCTTGCCATACGGCTCAGGCACGGGGATCAGCGCCAGATCATCGAGCGTCAGCTTCTCGACCGCCTTCCGCTCGAACACCGTTTCGACTCCATCGACCACTTCCACCCGCTTGATTGTGGCCGCATGGGCCTCGCCGCGCGCTCGGTGCCGGTCTGCCCGGGACACAAAGACGCCCTCGACCACTTCTCGGACCACATGGGCAAATCCGGCCGCCGGCTGTTCCACGTATTTGAAATCGAACCCTTTATGCAGCCCCTGCCGTTCGGCCTCCTGCGCCGCCTTCGTGAGCTTTTGCAGCATGGCCTCGCTGGTTGCCGCGATGACAATCGCGTCCAGCGCGTGATGCCGGTCGTCGTCTTTGCGCTTTCCGTTCTCGTCCTTCTTGATATCGTCCAGCCCCCACGCGCGGCGCAGTTTGGCTGTCAGTTGTCCCGGCCGCGCCAGGACATGCCGGGTTCCGTCCTTGGGATACAGGCGGGCGAGCAAATCCAGCAGCAGGCGGGTGGCGTAACGCGTGTCGCCCAGATTGCGGTTCCGGAAGGTTTCCTCGACCTCCTTAGCGTTTTTCCGCAGGTAGAAGCCGCCTTTCTTGCGTCCCTTCATTTCCTTGCAGGCTTCCACCCGGCTGGCGAACAGCGCCCAATCCTTGCCCTCTGCCTCGAACCACTCAAACGGGGTGCGGCCCTTTTTTTCCTGATTGGCCCGCGCGAGGCAAAGCGTCTTGTTCGCGAAGCTGTCGTCGCCGAACCGGCTCCATGGCAGGATATGATCCACCTGCACGCGGTTGTCGCCGCTGGCGATCCAGCCGGGCTCGATATAATCGCCGGTATAAAGGCACCAGCCGTTCTGTTCGGTCCAAAGCTCGAAGCGCATCAACTCCTCATCGTTGCCAGGACGCCCGAGGTGTTCGGCCAACGCCGCGCGCGCCTTGTCGCGTTTCTTGTTCAGGTCTTCGATGCCCTTCTTGATCCGGTCGCGCTCTTCGGGGCCTTTGCCGATGTCGCGGGCGAGTTCGACATGGATGTAATCCGGCAGGCCATGGGCCTGAACGATCGCCCGGACCTGCTTCATCATTTCGGTCACGGCCTTACGGGCGACCGGATTGCGAACATCCTCCAGCGATACCTGCTTGGGGGCGGCGTGGTCGTAACCGACATCCTCGCAGGCTTCGGAATAGACCTTTCCCAGGCGCAGCGGCTCCAGC
Organism: Pseudomonadota bacterium; assembly: GCA_021805665.1. Classification (GTDB taxonomy): domain Bacteria; phylum Pseudomonadota; class Alphaproteobacteria; order Acetobacterales; family Acetobacteraceae; genus Rhodopila. Next base: position 5,032 of record JAJZEV010000260.1, on the reverse strand, counting down.
AGCCGCCGCGCGGCCTTGGCGGAGATATGACCCGCCCGCGAGAACTGGGCAAAGGCGCCTTTTTCAACACCGTCCATCACGGCGTCCAGGAGCAGTCCGTCGAGTCCGGCTTCGACCAATCCGTTTCGTACCGACGTCGCATCTTCCCGGAATGACAGCACTTCCGCGATGCGGTCGCGCAGCACCGGGTTGTGCATCAGCATCCGCCAGCCGGACGGCCCGACGACGTTACGCAGCGTATAGGTGCCCTCTGCCGCCGAACCATGCCGAGCGACGATGTCGTTCTTTTCGTCGGCTTCCGAAACGCCGACAAAACGCGTCCGATTATCGAGTTCCAGGGCTTTGCGAACCGCTTTATACGAAATCCCCTTTGTCGCCCCGAAATCCTCCGCGATGTGGGCGATCTGATCGGCATTCAGGCGGATATCCGGGCCATCGCCGGACAACGATATCGTGGCGAGCCGGGACAGCAGGCGGAACATCTCGAACCCATAGGACCGCCGGGCGGCGCGCATTTCGGTGGGTTCGAAGGGGCAGGATTGAACCATGTGCTCGCTGTCCTGCAGCGGCCGCTGGAAGAAGGCCGTTCGGGTGAAGTCTTCCTGCAGGGCTTCCGATGCCAGCTTGTTTGCGCGGCGGCGCTGCTCCTCGAATATCCGGCGAACCTCGCTTCCTTGATCGTCGCGAAGGATCGAACGGCTGAAGTCGCCGCGATTTCGCTTTCTGTCCTGGAAAGCTGGGTCTTTTTCGAACATTTCCCCAACTGTCCGGTAGCCTTGCAAGCGCTCTTGCGTCGCCGCGATCGCCTTTTTCATTTTCGACGTTTCGTCGGCCGCATTGGCACCTGCCTCGCGTTTCGCATTGGACTTGAAGCCGCGATGTCGGGCGATGTGCCCGAGCACAACCGCCAATTCAGCGCCGGTCAATACGCGCTCCAACGCTTCGGCTCGCAATTTCCAGGGGTTCAAGCCCTTCGTAGCGAGTGCATCGTTTTTCGCTGTCGGCAGCAGTCCTGCGTTGCAGAACAGCGCCCTAATCTCATTCATCCGTTGCCGCCGCCGCCGGATAACCCGCCGCTGGCCCCGGTGGAGGCGCCGAACGGCGTTTGTCGGAGTTCGTTCCTTTGCGGTTTCCGGCGCGTCGAACGTGCGAACGCCGGCGCCAGGGATCGTCAACTGTCCCGCCTCTGTATCGATATCGAGTACGGCCCACCCGATCGTCGCAATTCCGCCGTCGATACCGATAATCCGCATTTGGTTTCTTCCCCGGGGGCGCAAAGTCGCACTTGACAGAAGAGGATCATTACACGAAAACAGCGTCAGGGAAATCGGTAGGAAAGCCACGGCAAAGTGGTTTTTATCACTGACGGATTACCCCCGGTTCTGCTCGCAGACCCGGGGGGATTCTGCAGGTTCAGTTGAATTACGATCCAGCCGGATTGGCGAACATATTATCTCGCCACCCCGATCAGCCGCAGCCGCAGATACCGCGATGTTGTGTCGATGACGGTGACCGAGATCAGAATCAGCACGATCACATACGCCACCTGATCCCAGGCATTGATCTGAATGCGTTCCGACAGCCGCAGCCCGATCCCGCCGGCGCCTACCAGGCCCAGGATCGTTGCCTCACGGGCATTGGACTCGATGGCATACAGTGCCTGACTAATCATCACCGGCAGCACCTGCGGCAGCACCCCAAACCGCAGGCGCCCGGCCAGGCCGGCGCCGACCGCGGTAATGCCTTCCACCTGCCCGCGATCGATGGCCTCTATCGCCTCGGCAAACAACTTCGCCAGCACGCCGGTTTCCACCACCGCGATCGCCATTATGCCAGCGATCGGCCCCAGCCCCATTGCCCGGACGAAAACCAGCGCCCAGATCAACTGGTCCAGCCCACGCAATCCGTCGAACAGACGGCGGGCGAGGAAGCGGAACATCCGCTGCGGGATCACGTTGCGGGCACCCAGGAAGCCCAACGGCACGGCGAACACCACGGCGATCGTCGTGCCGAGATACGCCATCGCCACGGTTTCCAGCATGGAGCGCCACAGTTCCAGATGGTCCCAGCCGGCGAAACCCGTCCAGTCGAGCATCAGCCGCACGATCACCCACACTTTTGGCAGGTCGGTGAACACCCGGCCGAAATCGAACAGCCACATCAGATACAGCAAATAGCCCGAAGCCCCGGCCAGCAGCAGCCAATACAGCGCGCCCTTGCCGCGAAACACCGCCGGGTGGCGGGCGCGAACGGCGGCGATGTCCAGTGTCGCGCTCATACCAGCGCACCGATCACGCGGTGGCGGATTTGTGCCGACAGCAGGTCGATGGCCACCACGATCAGCAGGATCATGATGCAGATCGCGCTGACCTCTTCGTAGATGTTGAAGCCGATGACCCGCTTCAACTCCTGCCCGATACCGCCAGCCCCGACGAAGCCGATGATCGTCGAGGACCGCACGTTCATCTCGAACCGCAGCAGCGCATAGCTCAGGAAACCGGGGGTGACCTGCGGCACCACGCCATAGCGCATCTGCGCCAGCCACGATCCGCCCACCGAACGGATGCCGTCCACCGGGCGCGTATCGGCGTTTTCATTCAGCTCGCAGAACAGCTTGCCCAACGCCCCGGTGGAATGGACCGCGATGGCGACGATGCCAGCCAGCGGCCCGATGCCGAACGGCCAGACCAGAATGAACGCCAGCACCACCTGCGGAACAGAGCGCATGAACTCCAGTAGTCGCCGTGTGACGAACACGACCGTTCGGCTGCGCACGAATGTTCCGGTCGCGGGAAACGACAGCGCGAAGGCGGCGGCGCCCCCTAGTGCGGTGGCCAGGATCGCCATCTGAATGGTCTGCCACAGCAGTTCGGCATAGACGTTGAACCGGTAGAACCAATAGGCGATGGACTGCGGCTGCTTCACCCCGCCGAACAGATGGGGCAAGGCCAGCACCGGGATCGGCGCGGCGGCGCCCTTGGGCTCGATTGACAGCAGCTTGCCGAAATACTCGCCGATGCGCGGGGCGCCGCGCAGAAGAGTGCCGGGCGAAAAATCCGTCCAGATCGCCGCCACCACAAACAGCAAGACGACCGCGGCCGCCATCGATCCGGATTCGATCTGCTGCTTGCGGCGCAGCGCCCCGAAACGCTGCTGGAACAACCGCCAGGACGGATCGTCGGTTGGCGCGGGTAACGTCAACGGCTGCCCCGCCGTTCGTTTTCCCGCAGGTCGATGATGTCCTTGTACAGATCCAGGGTCGCAGGTTCGTAACCCACGCCCGAACCCTGCTCGACCTGATCGTAGATGTCTTTGTGGGACTTCGGCAGGTCCAGCATGAAGTCGGTGAACGCAGCCTTCAGGCTGGCGGGCAGCGACGCGCGCAAGGCCCACGGGCCATTGGGGATCTTGCCCGATTTCCAGATAATGTTGACGTCGGACATTTTCAGCATCCCCCGGTCCACCATCCCGCGCAGCGCGCCCCGGCTGAATCCCTGTTCGATGTCGCCCTGGCCGGAGGTCCAGGTGACCGCCGCATCGTATTGCTTGTTCAGAACGGCAATGATCCCTTGTTCATGCCCGCCGGCAAACCCGGTGCGGGAGAAATACGCCCCGTTTGCCAGATCGATGCCCTGCGCCTTCAGCGTGGCGCTGGGGATCAGGTAGCCGGAGGCGGAGTTCGGATCGGCCCAGGCCAGCGAATGGCCTTGCATCTGCGCCAGGGACGTAATGCCAGAGTCACTCCGCGTTACCATCACCGAAATATAGAAGATCGAGCCGTCCTTCTCCCGTGGCACCACGATGGGATCGATGCATTTGCAGTCCAGCCATGCGCCGGCGAAGGCCGAGGGGCTGAACTCCGCCAGATCCAACTGTCCGGCGGACATCGCCTGCATCACACCGGCATAGTCGGCGGCCGGATACAGCTTCACCGGGATGCCCAGGCGTTCTTGCAGCAGGTGCTGAAACCCATCGTAGCGGGCCAGCCGGCTGGAGGTATTTTCGCCACCAAGCAGCCCGATGCGAAGTTCGTTGACCTGCGATTTCCAGTCTTGTGCCTGAACGCCAGATGGCAGGCCAAGTGCGATTGCCGCGGTCATCGCACACAGTAACAGATGCCGGATCATGTCGGTAGAATTCCGATCGGATGATGGCCCGCCAGGACGGCGGGCGAGGACGGCGGCAGACTAGTGGAGGTGAGGCTTTCGTCCAGGGGCCGATCGCCGGACTGGCCGTAGATGTCGCGCAGCACCGGGCCGGTCAGGGCGTCGGGCGGGCCATCGAACACGATGCGCCCGGACGACATGCCGATGATCCGCCGGCAATAGGTTCGGGCGGTGTCCAGCGTATGCAGATTGGTCAGTACGGTGATGCCGTCGCGGCGGTTGATGTCGGCCAGCGCGTCCATCACCAGTTTGGCGTTCAGCGGGTCCAGCGATGCGATCGGTTCGTCCGCCAGCATGATACGGGGCTTCTGCATGAGCGCCCGGGCAATGGCGACCCGTTGCTGCTGACCGCCGGAGAGCGCGTCAGCCCGGTTCATCGCCACATCCGCCATCCCCAGCCGGTCCAGCGCCTGGATGGCCAGCGCGCGTTCGGCTGGGGTGAACCATTTGAGCAGAACCCGGGCCGGCGGCATGTCGAACAGATGCCCGCACATGACGTTTGTCAGCACGTCCAGACGGCTGACCAGGTTGAACTGCTGGAAAATCATCGCTGTGCGCGCACGCCAGGCGCGCAACGCCCTGCCGTGCAGTGCGGTGATGTCTGTGCCGTTGTAGTCGATGCGGCCCTCGGTCGGTTCGACCAGGCGGTCGATCATCCGCAACAGGGTGGATTTTCCGGCGCCGGAACGCCCGATGATCCCCACCATCTCGCCATCCGCGATGCTGACGCTGGCGCGGTCCACCGCGCATGTGTCGCCAAACCGGCGGGTCAAGGCGACGAGTTGCAACAAGCGTAAGTCCTGTCTGTTGGTTGCGATCGGGCGATCTTGCCCGACTTGCTGCCGTCTGTCATCGAAGCCCCGGGG
>JAJZEV010000157.1:3529-8181 GCA_021805665.1 Pseudomonadota bacterium | reverse complement strand
GGGAGATCACCACCACGGGCCGCACCTTCACCATCTCAGGCGGCTTGAACCCGGTGGAATAGTCGCAGATCACGATATCGCCCGCGTGCGGGTGAAAACCCAAGGCCATCGAGGCTACCGCTCCGCCACTTCCAACCGTTGTCCACCTATCCTGTCACGGCGCCGGTCGCAACGATGCAGACGATGCCGGGCGATGCCCCGCGCCGGGATCAGCCCGCCGCCGCCCATGTTGGGCGAATGACCTTCCCGCCGCCGGCTTCGATCAGATCAAGGGCATCGGATAGCCGCTGCAATGCCGCGGCGACTTCCGGCTGATACCTCGATTTGTTGTATATTCCCGCAAGTTTTGAGTGAATGACGCTGTGACCCAACGCCGCCTCGATGACGTGCGGCTCAATCCCCATCCCACCCAAGAGCGTTGCGCCCGTCCGCCGAAGGTCATGGCGCGTCCAACCCTTCGTACCGCTCAACTCATGGATCGCCTTCGTATGACGATCCCAATTGCCAGGGATCGCCCCCGTCGAAGTCGCGAAGATCAACCCAGCCGGGTCCGGTTCAATCGCCTTGCCGGTTGGCCCGGTCGGTAGCCGAGAGCGGAGAAAGTCCACCACCTGCCGGCTCAGCGGAACAACGTGGGGGCGCCCGTTTTTGGTGTCCGGGATGGTCCATTCCCTATCGCTCAGATTGATATCCCCCCAGCGAGCCGAGGCGGCTTCCTGGCGGCGTGCCAGGGTTCGCAGCATGAAAACCATAGCGCCCGCGTAGGGGCCGCTGTCGGCGCTCAGGACGGGCAGCAACGCCGCCAATTCATCCCGCGTGAGGGTGCGATCCCGCCCTGTAACCTCTCCGCCCTCGGGACCAGTCAGCTTGGCAAGATCGGGCGACACGAAACCCCGGCGCGGCTCGGATGCCCATTTCAAGATCGGCCGGAGCGTCCTGACGACATACGCGGCGGACTTGGGGAACGGATGGCCTTCGGTAATCAAGGTCAACTCGCCAAGGGTCATGGTCGCAGCGGGGCGGGACAGGAGCGGCGCGAACAGGCTTTCAATCGCCTTGCGGCCTTGCACCCACGACTTCATCCGCCGGGCATCCTTGCGGTTCTCGTAGGCGTCCAGGACGGACGCGAAGGTTCCGATGCCAGCTTTTGCATCCTGCCCCGCCGCCCGCGTCAACTTCGCCTCCACAATCGGGTCCGCGCCCTCCATCCGAACCCGCTGGCGGAGCGCCTGAGCATCCTCCCGCGCCTTGCGTAACCCGATGGCAGGCCATGAGCCGAGCGGGAACCTACGCGGCTGCCCATGCTTATCGCGGCACCCGAGAACCCATGACGTTGCGCCGGCCGGTGTCACCCGCAACCGCAAGCCACGCTCAACCGCGTCGGCCAACTCCCGCCGAACGCCATCCTTGGCCGCGTCCCGCTTCGCCTTGCCTATCGCCGTGTCCGTGATCGCCACACGCATCGTTTCGGTTCCTTCAAATCCGGGGCATCATTGGGGCATCACCGGGGCATCAACACCACGCCACAAATCGGAACGCCTTGGAACACAAATTGACGGGGCATCGTCCAAAAAGCAACCGATATTCAAGGGTTTCGGCGACAAAGGGGAATGTTAAGGAACAATCTGGAATACCCCGCTTACCCCCTCGCCTCGTGATTCCTAATCTGGGGGCCGTGCGTTCGAATCGCGCCGGGGACACCACGACTGAACCTGGCTACGGCAACTCCAACCGCACCGCGATCGCCGCATTGGCGATCACCGCGTTATCGCCGCGCTCCGGGTCGATCACATCCAGTCCGCCTTTCACCGCCTTCACCGTGACGATCCCGTGTGGAAGGCTGGCCCGCACTGCTTCGGTATCGATTTTGTCAGGCTGCTGAACGCCGATCGTTACCTCCACGAACATCTGCGTTTTCGCATCGATCCCTAGCGACCGGATCATCGACAGCGACGAGTGATGAAGTGCGTCCTGCACCGCCCGCAGTGCCGCCTTGGTATAATCCCCGCCGTGCAGATCGTTGCCGGTGCCCATTTCCAGAATAACGCGCTTGCGTGCCATGTTCGTGTGTCCCCTATGCCACATCCAGCCACACCACCGCTGCGGCGCTGGCGATCAGGGTGGAACCGGTGCCTTCGTCGTTCGCGATTTCCAGTCCGCCATCGACTACCGCGACCGTACCGGTGCCGTGCGGCAGAACCGCCAAAACCTCATCCTTGTTCACCAGTTCGGGATGCGGCACGCCGATGGTCACCTCCACCAGCATCGAATCCGTCTCCAACCCCAGCGCCTTGGCGACGTTCAGGGAGTTGTGCCACAGCGCGTCGCGCAGTGCCCGTACTGCTGCTTTCGTTGGGTCCGCGCCCCGGATGTCGGTGCCCATGCCGATTTCCAACACCATGCGTTTCAGCGCCATGCCCGTTCCCTCCGGTTGCCGGCGTCACACTGCTACGCCCCCGCCGTCCCGGCAATCGCAGCCGCTACATTTGCTCCCCGGGTCTGTCCGTGGAAGCATGCCCTCGGGAAACGGAACCAAGGAGGACGCAATGGACGTCGGTTTGCAGATGGTCTTCGCCAGCTACGGCTGGACGGACGTGACGGACGAACAAGTGTGGGACGAGGAAATCAAGCTCGCCCGCATCGCCGCCGACAGCGGCTTCGACGCGCTTTGGGCGGTGGAGCACCACTTCAACGACTACTCATTCTGTCCCGACAACCTGCAACTCATGGCCTACCTCGCCGCGGTTTGCCCGAACATCGACCTCGGCACCGCGGCGGTGATCCTGCCGTGGAACGACCCCCTGCGCGTGGCCGAACGGGCGATCGTGGTCGATCTTCTCAGCAAGGGCCGCCTGCGCCTCGGCATGGGCCGCGGCCTCGCTCGGCGTGAATTCCACGCCTTCCGCGGCACGATGGATGAATCCCGCGAACGCTTCGACGAAGCCGCCGCCATGATCGTCGATGCGCTGAAAACCGGATATATCGAGGGCAACGGCAAATTCTATAAGCAGCCGCGCACCGAACTGCGGCCGCGTCCCTACAAGCCGATCGATGGGCGTGTTTACGCGGTAGCGTCGTCGGACGATTCTGTCGTTTCGGCCGCGAAGTTGAACGCGCGGATGGTGATGTTCGCCGACCGGCCGTGGCCGATGCGGATGCCGGCGATCCAGAAGCATCGCGACCTGATCAAGCAGATGCACGGCGGCCCGGAACTGCCCCCGCTGCTGGCCGACTTCTGTATTTGCACGCCCACCATGGATGGTGCCGAGGACCACGCCAGGCAATACATGGGCAAATTCGTCGAAAGCAATTTCTATCACTACGAACTGTTGGGCGAACACTTCAGCACCGTGAAGGGCTATGACTCCTACGCGCAAAAGATCGCGCTGGCGAAAGAGATCGGCATGGACGGCATCGTCTCGGCCTTCATGCAGGCCGCGGTGTGGGGCACTCCGGATCATATCCTGAAGATGTTCGACGAACGCCGAGCGATCGTGGGCGAATTCGAATTGGCCACGTCGTTCCGTTTCGGCGGCACGCCATACCAGTTTGCCGAGGATGGTCTGAAGCTGTATGCGAAGGAGGTATTGCCGGTGCTGCATTCGTGGAAACAGGAAGCGCAGACGGCGAAAGCAGCGGAGTAACAGAATGCCTCAGCCCGATCACGTTTCCGCACTGGGTGTCCCCGATGCGGATGGTCTGGACGACGACTTGAAGGCCATTTGGGCGAAATGCGTCGATAAACTTGGGTTCGTCCCGAACGTCTTCAACACCTACAGCCTGAAACCGCAACGCCTGCGCAACTTCATGGCGATGTATAACGAGGTGATGCTGTCAAAGTCGGGCCTGTCGAAACTGGAACGGGAAATGGTCGCGGTCGTCGTTTCCTCGGCGAACCGATGCTACTACTGTCTGGTGGCGCACGGCGCGGCGGTGCGGGCGTTGTCCGGCGATCCGGAACTCGGGGAGATGATGGCGTTGAACTACCGGGTGGCGAAGCTGGATCCCCGCCAGCGCACCATGCTGGATTTCGCCTGGAAGCTGACGACGACGCCAAATCTGGTGGAAGACGCGGATCGGGACGCCCTGTCGCAGCAGGGGCTGAGCAACGAGGACATCTTCGATCTGGCGGAGACGGTGGGGTTCTTCAATCTGTCCAACCGGATGGCCTCGGCTACGGATATGATGCCGAACCGGGAGTATCACCGCCAGGTTCGTTAAGGGTTCCGAAGCCGGTTTTTGAGCACGCGTTCGGGCGTGGGCCTGGATGCGTGCCCCCAACCGGGAAGCCGGTTCGCATCGTCGTCCTTCATTTCATGAAGCCAAGGGCGACAAGGGAAGGGCGGGAAGGGCTGCGAAGTCAGTATCTCGATTCGCCCCCCCTGACACCAGACAGGCAACGCCGGCAGGCACCAAACCGAAATTCAGGACTCGGTTCTCCGCGGCGCTTCCCGCTCTTCGCGTCCTTCCAAGCCAATTCCCATGCCGAATCCGGCACCGGCCCAGAACGCTTGCCACCATCCGAAAAGCCAGCCCGGAACCCCTACATCCGCCCCGGCAACCAAGTCGCGATCACCGGGAACGCAATCAGGATCGCCAGCCGCAGAATATCGGTGATCACAAACGGAATCACTCCATAGAAGATCGTGCTG
>JAJZEV010000157.1:0-3120 GCA_021805665.1 Pseudomonadota bacterium | reverse complement strand
TGCTGATGACGATCGCGCCACCCGCGCCCATGCCGCCCGCCTCGGTGGGGGTGAACAGGCCGCCGTACAACCCGCCAATCACGAACACGAACAGCAGCAGCGGCGCCCAGACTTCCTTGACCGCCTGATAGCGTTCCTGCCACGTCGCCACTTTAGCCGACGGCAACCAACCCGGCTTCACCGCGCCGATCACCGCGATGGTCACCATGTACAGGCTGACCGCCAGCAGCCCCGGCAGGATGCCCGCGATGAACAGCTTGCCGATATCCTGCTGGGTGATCAGCCCGTACACCGCCAACACGATCGACGGCGGGAACATCGCCCCCAAAGTCCCGCCGGCCGCGATCACCCCGGTGGCGAACGACTTCGGATACCCGAATCGCCGCATTTCCGGATACGCGACGGTGGAGAAGGTCGCCGCGGTCGCGACCGAGGATCCGCTGATCGCGGCAAACCCCGCGCAGGCGGCGATCGTGGCGATCCCCAATCCCCCGCGCAGATGGCCGACGAAGCGGTTGGCGGCCTGGAACAGTTCCTTGCTCATGCCGGTGCGGGACGCGACGGATCCCATCAACAGGAACATCGGAATCACGCCGAAGGTATAGTCGGTTACCACCCGCATCGTGGTCTGGCCGATCATCTTCAGGGCAGGCCCGCCGCCGACGATATATCCGAAGCCGGTCACGCCGACCAAACCCATCGCCATGCCGACCGGCACGCGCAGCAGCATCAGCGCGAACAGCACCGCGAAGCCCAGAACGGCAACGGCGTCGTTGGAGAACTCCATATCAGTCCAGGACCTTTTCGGCGTGGGGTTCGGTCATGGACAGCGGATAGAATATCAGTCGCCAGGTGCGGATCGCGATCAGCAGCACCGCCGATACGTCGCCCAGCCAGGCCACCAGGGCGAACGGCCATGTGGGGATGCGCAGATCGTAGGTCAGCACGTTGTCCTGATAGGTCAGCCGCACTTTGTCGAACAGCATGACGGTCTGCACCGTGACAACGAACAGCAGCACCAGTGTGGCGAAGATGTCGATCAGCCGCTTGCCGCGCGGCCCGGCGGCCGACCACAGCAGATCCACCGTGATGTGGCCGCCGCGATAGCTGGTGGCCGCGATGCCCCAGAAGATCAGGATGCCCAGCAGCAGCTTGCCGAAATCGTAGCTGTCGGGGATCGAGACGGCGAAGAAATATCGCAGCAGCACGCTGACGAAGATGTCCATCGCGACGATCCCGACGAACGCCGCGGCCAGCCACTCGATGGTATCGATGAAACGATCCATCATTCGGCGAGCGCGCCGTGCTTCTTAAGATCCGCCTTCAGGTCGCCCAGCACGGTATCGGCATTTTCGACCTTCGCTGCCCAGCGGGCGGTCAGCGGAGCCACCGCCGTCCGCCAGGCCGCAAGCTGCTCCGGCGTCAGCTTATAGACCTCGTGGCCCGGTTCGGCCGCCAGTTTGGCGTGGCCCGCATATTCGAAGTCGGCCCAGGGGCTGGCGACTTTCTCCGCCCATTCCGGCGTGCAGTGATGGTCGATGACGGTCCTTTGCGCTGGCGACATCGAGTCGTATCTGGCCTGATTCATCGCCCACACGAAGGTGGTGGAGAACAGCGGCACATCCATGTGATATTTCACCACCTTGTCGATGCCGAACAACACGATCGACCCCCACGGAAAGCCGATGGTGTTGGCCACGCCGCGTTCCAGTATCTCGCGCGCTTCGGGGGCGGAAGACTGCACATTCGTGCCGCCCAGCAGCGTCACCATCGCACCCTGGCCGGCGTTGCCCGGGCGGACCTTGTCGCCTTTGATATCGTCCGGAGAAACGATCTTGTGCTTGGAATGGAATGTGCCGGGATCGTTCAGGAACGCGAAGCAGACATGTACGTCCTTCATTTCCTTCGCGGCATACGGCATGTACCACTCGTCCAGCGCGGCCGAACCGCCCTTGGCGTTGGCGACCAGAAACGGCAGCTCGCCCGCCGCGATGATCGGGAAACGGCCGGGCTGATAGCCGGGGTTGACGTAAGCCAGGTCGGCGATGCCGTCGCGCGCCATGTCGTAGTGGTCGAACGCCTTACCGAGCTGTTCGGCGGGGAACAGGGTGGCTTTGATGGTGCCGCCGGATTCTTTCTCGATATCCGCGGCCCAGGCGATCAGCGAGGGGTTCAGCGGATGGGCCGGGGGAACCCAGGACGACATCTTCAGCATCACCGTCTTGTCCTGCGCCATGGCGGATGGGCCGGCCATCAGAACGATGGCGACGGCCAGCGGCGCGGCCAGTCTGGTAAGGCCTCGGATGGTCATTCGCGTTCTCCCTGTCTGCCGGTGAACCCGGCCTGTTCGGTTGATGCTGATAGCGTGCCGAACCGGCCCTTGGCTACCAGGGTTTATCGAAGTACCGTGACCGATTCGAATCCGGCCAGCCCGCGCCCGATCAACATCGCCGCCAGGATCGACAGTGTGACCAACGCGGCCATCCGGTGATGGCGCGATTCGGTTCGCAGGAATGCCCGCGTTCCGATCCACGATCCGGCGAACAGCACGGGGATGGACGCAGCCGCCCAGATCAGTACGTCCCGGTTGATCAGACCGGTGGCCGCCATCGGGATGAAAGAGACGATCCCGGCCAGCATGAAATAGACGATGGCGGTGGACCGCATCCGCACCGCGCTGTGCCCGACCGCCAGCAAATAGACGACGATCGGCGGTCCCCCCATGGACGCCATTCCGCTGATAACGCCGGATGCCAGCCCAACCGAGGCACTGAGGATCCAGGACGGATGCGGCGGCAGGCGGACCCCGCGTTCGATAAGCCAGACCGATAGGAGGATGATCGAACCGATGGCAAGGCGAACCGGGTTGGGCGGCAGGACCGTCAGAATCAGCAGGCCGACCGGTACACCGCAGATCAAACCAGGAACAAGGGCCCGGACGGAACGCCAGTCGCAGTCGTGCCAGGCGATCCGCAGGCCAGCGGCCCCGACCGCCACCTGCAAGGTGACGACAAGCGGTACGACCTCTGTCGGAGGCAGGGCGAGGCTGAGGATCGGGACAGCGGCCAGTCCGAAACCGAAGCCGGTAAATCCGCGTAATATCGAGGCGAACAATACTCC
>JAJZEV010000236.1 GCA_021805665.1 Pseudomonadota bacterium | reverse complement strand
GCTACATATCGACCGCCCCGGAACCGGCGGCCTCGTATCCGGGCGCACCGATCCGGACGGACGCTACAAACCCTCCGCCACGACCTGTTCGGCCAGACTGTTATCGACACAGTCCTCGAACGGAATATCCCGGTGCAGCACACCGCCGGAGCGCATCGCCGCGGCCAACCGATCGAACCCTTCCCGCCGCGTCACCGGATCGGGGCCATACAGCCCCAGCGCCCGGTAGCGATCGATGGCAGCGGCAAAGATCCCGGCTGGCACATCGGGAAAATACGAGGCCAGAACATGCTGAATCTCCGCTCCCGGCGTCGCCCCGATCCACCGCAGCGTCCGAGCCATGGCCCGCACCATGCGCAGCAGTTCGTCGCGCTTCCGGTCCAGCATCGCCCGGCGCGTGACCAGCGTGGTGTAAGCTGTCAGCCCGCGATTGGCCGCCGCATACCACAGATGCCCGTCTCCGGAGGCCAGCAAATCCTCGGCATAAGGCTGGAACACCTGCACCGCATCCACCGTCCCGGCCCGCAACGCCGCGACGTTCTGGGCCATGGTCCGGTCGGTCACCCGTTCGATCGAGGCCGGATCGGCCCCGTCGCGGCGAATGTCGTCTTGCAGGCACAGCCACGGGGTCGGAACCTCCGACACCGAAGCCAGCCGAACCCCCGACAGATCGGCGGGGCGAAAGCCGGGACGCGGCGCCCGTCCGATCACCAGGAACGGGTCGCGGGCCACGACATCGCAGAAGCAAACCACGTCGGAGGCCGGGTCGGCATCGTGGGTCAGCAGCACCCGCAACGGGCCGCCCCACATCGCCTCCACATCGCCCGACCGCAGCGCGGCGGCGGTACGCCCGGGGTCGGACGACAGGCGAAGCTCCACGTCCACGCCCTCCCGCTCATACGCCCCGGTGGCGTGGGCGGCGTAGAACGGGGTGTAGAACAGCGCCCGGAAATTCTCCGACAAGGTAATCATCGATGGCTCCATGACTTGCGGCAACCGTCACGATGCGCCACGGAGAGACGACGCAAAAGAGGGGGAATCCGCATGCGCGTGGTGCTGATCGGCGTGTCGCACTGGCATACGCCGTTCTTTCTGGATCCGTGCCTGAAACTCGGCGAGGTGGCGATCGTCGGCGTTTGCGACCCCGACCTGTCGCGCACCGAATATGCGGCGGCCAAGGCGGGCTGCCCGGAATTCAGCGACTACCGCGACATGTGCGCGACGGTGAAGCCGGATTTTGCCTTCGCCCTGGCGCAACATTGCGACATGGCCGAACTGGCCCGCTTTCTGATCGACGCCCGGATTCCATTCGCGATGGAAAAGCCCTGCGCGATCGATGCCGCCGAGGCCGCCGACATCGCCACCCGAGCGGCAACGGCCGGCGTATTCGCGGCGGTGCCGTATGTGATCCGCTACAGCCCGATGGTCGATACCATCCTGTCGATGAACGAGCCGGTGCAATACGCGATGTTCAAGTTCATCGGCGGCATGGTGGACCGCTACCGCCAGCAGAACGTCGATTGGGTGACCGATCGCAATCGCTCCGGCGGTGGTCCGCTGCTGAACCTCGGCGTGCATTTCATGGACATGTGCCGGGTACTGCTGGGCGGCGCGGACCTGACCGTGACCGGCGCGATGATGTCGAACCGTTCGGCCGGCTTGAACATCGAGGATCATGCGGTGGTGCTGATGCAGGGCGGCGGCGCAAGCTGCATGGTCGAAACCGGTTATCTGTATCCCGCGCCGAACTCGGTGTTCGATCTGCATTACTCGATCCGAACGCAGAACCATTACTTCGCCGCCCGCGACGACAGCATGCTGGAGATCGTGTCCAACGACCGCCAGCGGATAACAAAGGCGATGAAGCTGACCAACGTGCATTTCTACCCGATCTTCGTGCGGGACACGTTGCAACGCCTGAAGGACGGCCGAAAGCCGATCGCCGATCTGGCCGACAACGCCGCCGCGGTCGCTCTGGTGGAAGCGGCGTACGCTATGTCGCCGCTAATGTCAGCCGGCGGTGGACGGTGCGGCTGACCAGGAAGACGATCAGCACCAGATTGATCAGATTGAACCCGACGCCCGAAGCAAACGCCGGGCGATACGACAGGAACGTATCGAACAGCCGGCCCGCGAACCAGCTTCCGAACGCCATCCCGGACATTGCCGTCATCAGCACCGTGGGGATGCGCCAGGATGCCTCTTTCGATGGGAACAGGTCGCGGATCGTCACCGAATAGGACGGGATGATGCCGCTGAACCCCAGGCCGAACGCGCTGGCGATGGCGAACAGCCCGACCTCGTCGCGGGTCAGCAGGAACGCGCCGATTGCCAGGGCCTGAAACGCCGATCCGGTCATCACCGTGCGCAACCCGCCGAACCGGTCGGCGAACGCGCCCCAGAACTGGCGGGACAGGAAGGCGCAAGCCAGCATGACCGACAGCATCGCCGCGCCATGGCTGGGAGCGATGCCGACATCACCGCAGAACGCCACCAGATGCGAGGCTGGAATGGCCATCGGCACGCAGCAGCAGAAGCTGGCGATACAGATCAGCACCATCGCCACATTCGGTTGCAGCCCCAACACGCGGTCGCCTTGCCGCGGTCCGGCGTGACCGGGGCCGGGGACCAGCGGTTCGGGTGCCGTGCGCACCAACGTCAGCAACGGCAGGATCAGCAGCACGGCGGCACCGTAGCCCAGCATGACCGGTTGCCAGCCGACATGCTTGATCCCGATCTCCAGCAGCGATGGCCAGATCATGCCGGCGATATACTGGCCGGAGGAGATCAACGCGATGGCGGTACCCCGGCGGCGGTCGAACCATCGGCTGACATACACCATCAGCGGCGCGTAGATCGCCCCGTTGCCGAAGAATCCGATCAGCAGCCCGTGCCCGATATACAGTGCCCAGACGCTGCCCAGGCTGGACAACGCCAGCCCCGCCGCCATCGACACCGTGCCCATCGCCACGGTGGTGCGGATGCCGATCCGATCCGCCAGCCAGCCCATTGGGATGCCGCCCACGCCGGTACCGATCCAAACCAGCGCGCTGGCCAGCGACAGCACCGACCGGTCGGTGTGCATCGCCGCCTGCATGTCGCGCAAACCGACGACCGCCAGCAACGGCGACCCGAAGGATATCGCAAGAATACCAAGGGTTACGAACGCGGCTTCCCACGATTGGCGGGACTCGATGCTGCCGGTGGCATCTCGTTGCATGGACGCATCCTTCCCCGCCGCGTCCCGGCATCGTTTGCTTGTGCCGGGCAGCGATCTATAACCCATTATCGACGAACGGCCGGTCATGGCAACCGGCATCCAGGAGACCGAGATGACCGAACCCACCGGGCCGCTGAAGGGCCTTCGCGTATTCGACCTGACCCGCGTTCTGGCGGGACCGACCTGCGCGCAAATGCTGGCCGACCTTGGCGCCGACGTGGTCAAGATCGAACGCCCCGGCGCGGGCGACGACACCCGCGGCTTCGCCCCGCCGACAATGCCCGGCACCAAGGAAAGCGCCTATTTCGTCGGTGTGAACCGCAACAAGCAGTCGGTCACGCTGGATATCTCCCAGCCCGAGGGCCAGGAAATCGCAATGAAGCTGATCGCCGAAAGCGACATCTTCGTGGAGAACTTCAAGGTCGGCGCCCTGGCCAAATACGGCCTGGGGTACGAGCAGTTGCATGCCAGATTCCCGCGGCTGATCTACTGCTCCATCACCGGATTCGGCCAGACCGGCCCGTATGCGCCCCGGCCCGGTTACGACAGCCTGATCCAGGCGATGGGCGGCGTCATGAGCCTGACCGGCGAACCGGATGGCCTGCCGCAGAAAGTCGGCGTGCCGGTCGCGGACCTGTTCGCCGGGCTTTATGGCTGCATCGGCATCCTGGCGGCGCTGCGCCACCGCGACCTGACCGGCCAAGGCCAGCAGATCGATATCGGCATGCTGGACACCCATGTCGCATGGCTGGCGAACCAGGGCATGAACTATCTGGCCACCGGTGAGAACCCGCCGCGCCTGGGCAATCAGCACCCGAACATCGCGCCCTATCAGGTGTTCCCGACCAAGGACGGCCACATCGTGCTGTCGGTCGCCAACGACCCGACGTTCAAGCGGTTCTGCGAGGCGTTCAGCCTGACCCATCTGCTGGAAGACCCGCGCTTCAAGACCAACGCCGACCGCGTCGGCAACCGCCAGCTTGTCACCGACACGCTGACCCCGGTGATGATGCAGAACACTACGACCTGGTGGGTCGAGAAGCTGGAGGCGCTGAAGATCGGCTGCGGCCCGATCAACAAGCTGTCGGAAGTGTTCGCCGATCCCCAGGTCGTCGCCCGCGACATGGTTGTGGAGATGGCACACAGTTCCGGTCAGACCGTGAAGGTGATCGCCAACCCGGTGAAGCTGTCGGAAACGCCGGCCAACTACCGCATCGCCCCCCCCTTGCTGGGCGAGCACACTGACTCCGTGCTCAGCCAGCGCCTGGGCCTGGATGCCGCGGCGCTGGCGGCATTGCGCGAGAAGAACGTGATCTGATCGCCAGCCAGCGGCGGGGGGCGCTAGGTGAAGTCCTGCGCCTCCCGGTTCCGCACCAACTGCGACAAGGCCACGGCCAGCACCAGGCCGCCGCCGTAGAACAGATTTTGCACGAAGGTCTGGATGCCCAGAATGGTCAGGCCGGTGATGCCGATCACCAGAAAATAGACCGCCACCAGCGATCCCCAGGGATTGAAGCGCCCGGGCGAAATACTCGTCGCACCCAGGAAGGCCGCGGCAAACCCCGGCAGCATGAACGTCAGGCCCGACAGAGGATCCGCCGCGCCGATCGTGCCGGCGTACATGATGCCCGCCCCGGCGCTTAGCACGCCGGAGGTCACGAGGCTGAACAGCCGCACCCGATCGACCCGAATGCCCGACAAGCGCGCAACCTCCCGCCCGCGGCCCACGAACAGCAGGCGGCGCCCCGGCGTGGTATATTCGAAGAAGTACCAGATCGCCGCACACAGCGCGACCGCGTAGTAAAACGCCAGCGGGATACCGAAAATCCGGCGCACCACCACCCAGTCGGTCAAGGCATCGTCCAGTCCGCTGATGGTCATCGAGCCGCTGATCCACAGCACAACGCCGTTGATGAACGTCCCGGTGCCAAGCGTTACGATCAGGGAAGGAATGCGAAAATACAGTATAAACCAGGCATTGATCAATCCGGTCAGCGCGCCCGCTGCCACCGCCACCAGCATGGCGACGGGCAGGCTTACGCCCATCTGCGCGTTCAGGACGGCGATAATCATCGACGACAACGTCAGCATGCTGGCCACCGACAGGTCGAAATCCCCGGCGGTCAGCGGAATGATCAGCGCCATGGTGACAACCACCAGCACGGCCTGGGAACCGAGCATGGTAGAGATGTTGGCCCATGACAGGAAAGCCTCGGGCCGGATTGCCCCGAAGACCGCACCCAGCAGAATCAGTGCGGCAACCAGCGCATAGGATTCCAGAAACCTGGCCAGATTGAACGGCCGGCGTGTCGCCGTCCTTGCGACGGCGGTCTGCGTGGGGCTTTGACTCATGCTGCGGTCACACGCTCCGATATGGGTGTCGATGGCAGGCTGGCGGCAATTTCGGTGCTGCGCAGACAGTGTTCGGCAATACTGGCCTTACCGATCGCGGCACCTTCCAGTTGAGCAACGACCGTGCCGCGGGCAAAAATCAGTACGCGGTCGCAGATCTGCTCCAACTGCTCATAATCCGTGCTGGCAACGAGAACCGCGATGCCGCGCGATGCGGCGGCGACGAGCGTTGCGAAAAGATGTTGCCGCGCGCCGACATCCACGCCCTGTGTCGGTTCATCCAGCATCAGCAGCCTCGGGCCGGTCTGTAGCCACTTCGCCATCAGCGTTTTCTGCTGATTGCCGCCCGATAGCGACGCCAGGTTCATCTCCGGGCGGTTTGGCCGTACCTGATAGGCCGCCCCAAGTTCCAAAGTGCGATCGAAAATACCTTGCCAGTTCAGTAACATACTGCGGAATTCGTTCAGCACCGGCAGCGAGACATTGTCCGCGACCGGCAGCGATCCAATACCCGCGGCCCCGAGCCGGTCGGATGGCAGCAGAGCGAGGCGTGCAGCGATCGCGGCAGAGGGCGTCATTTTCGCCAACGGCTGCTCGCTGCGATCGGCGATCCGCAGTGTTCCGGCCGATGCCTGCCGCGCGCCATAAATCAGATACGGCAAGTCGTCGAAGCCGGACCCGATCAGCCCTGCCAGCCCGACGATCTCGCCTTCATGCACATCCACCGATACGCCGTGCAAACCGCCGCCGGAGGCATCGCGCACGCTGACCGCGACTGGGCGATCCGAGCGGTCATGTGGTGTCGCATGAAACAGTTCCACCCTGCGTCCGACGATCAACTCGACGAAATCCGCATGGCTCGCGTCACGGGTGACGACGGTGCCGGCCAGCACGCCGTCGCGCAGCACCGTTGCACGATCGGTAATTTCCATGACCTCATCGATATCGTGCGAAACGAATATGACGGCGGCGCCTTCCTGGACGATGGCACGCACCAGCCCGAACAACTGCTCGACGCCGGCCTTTGGCAGGAACGGGGTCGGTTCGTCCAGCACCAGGATTCCGGCATGGTCCCGGCCCTCGGCGCGCACAGATTCGAACGCCCGCACGATGGCGATCAGCGCCCGTTCCACCTGCGGCAGGTCCGCGATCCGGGCATTCGGATCGATCGACAAACCGAACCGCGCGAACGTTTCCCGCGCCCGCTCGGTTTCCTGCCCCCAGTTCATCCACCACCGCGTCTGCGAGGCGATGGTGTTCATGCGCAGGTTTTCCAGCACCGTCAGGGACGGCACCAACCCCAGGTGTTGATGCACGAAGGCCAGCCCGACCCGTTCGGCGATTCCGGGTGGCACCGGCAAGGGCACCGGCTCCCCATGGATCAGCAACTCCCCGCCTGGTTCTGGGACATGGTAGCCCGACAGAATCTTGATCAGCGTTGATTTTCCCGATCCGTTCTGCCCGAGCAGGCCGAGGACCTCGCCGGGCAATACGTCGAGGGAGACATCGTTCAGCGCCCTGGCGCCGCCAAAACGCTTCGACAGGCGGCGCAGGGACAGTGCCGGGGGTTCCCCCGGTTTGCGTGGCTTGGGGGGAACATAGGTCACTTCAGTTCCCACAGCTTGTTGTAGCCGGATACGTGGTTGTCGCCATAGCCGCGGTCGTAATCGGCGGGTGTGCCCGCGTTTTTAGCATTGCTGCTGTCGAAGATGTAGAACGGGACGTATAGCGTAGTATATGTCTTCAATCCGCACATGTCCCGCATGTATCCGTCAAGGATAGACCGAGCGATCCAGCCAAGGCTTTCGCCGATATCCATTTCGACATCGCCTTTTTGGATCATGTCGATAACGAATGGGGTGCCATTGAAAGTGGCAATCTTTACTTTGCCCTTCCGCCCGGTGATTGTCAGCGCGGGAACGACGAATTGCGACATGCTGTCGTAAATTGGAATGACGTAGTTGATCGTCGGGTCAGCGATCAACGCCGACTGCACTCCGGACTGAATTTTGGTGGACCATTCCGGCACCGGCGCATTGATATAGGTAAACTTACAGTCGGGCCCGCATATTTTCGCCAGTGTGTCGGTGATGCCCTTGACGAAGGGCGCCGTCGGAATGATTTCGTCGGAGCCGACGATCACAGCATTGACATGCCCGCCGGTCTTCATGGTGACCCAGCTGGCCAGCAGTGCCCCGACCTCGTGATACGGCACCCGCATCGACAGGCTTACACTTGGGTCGGGTGTCTGGATCGTATCGTATAAGTGCGAGGTAAATACTTTAATGCCGGCCTTTTTTGCCTCCGCGATCTGCGGCCCGAGAACCGCCGGGTTGACGCCGCCCAGCAGGTCCACTGCGTCGAACTTGTTGTTGATCGCATATTCCATGCCCTGAACCCATTGGGTGGGTCTGGCCTGGTTTTCCCACTCTTTCACCTCGAAGCCGATTTGCTTGGCGACTTGTGTCATCGCGATCGCGATGTTCTTGGTGAACGGATTGGCGCTGGACACCGGCATTGTCAGGATTTTCTTGCCTGCCATACAGGCATGGGCGTCGAACGGCGCACCCGGGGGCTCAAAATTCGGCAGCACGCTGTGTTCGGCCACCAGGGCCTTGGCTGCATCGAGGTCTGGCGTGGCGGCATGTGCCGCACTTGCGGCGAGACCGAA
>JAJZEV010000129.1 GCA_021805665.1 Pseudomonadota bacterium | reverse complement strand
CGATCGCGGTGCCGGTATCCTGGCACATCGGCAGCACGCCGCCGGCCGCGATATTGGCGTTCTTCAGCAGGTCCAACGCCACGAACCGGTCGTTCGACGAAGCCTGTGGGTCATCCAGGATCGCCCGCAACGAGGCCAGATGCGCCGGCCGCAGCAGATGCGAGACATCATGGAAGGCGCGAACCGCCAGTTCGCTGAGCGCGTCCGGCGCGATCCGCAGAACGGTCTTGCCCTCGACCGTTATGGTACGAATGCCGTCGATCGGCAGCTTGCGCCAGGGCGTCGTGCCCTCGGCCAGCGGAAACATCGGCGAATACAGGAAATTGGCGGGCCGCTGGGCGGGAGAATCCACGAAACCTGTCCTTGATCAGTTTTGGGGTGTTTTGCGGCGGAACGCGTCCAGGCTGACGACCTGGCCGGGTTCGTTGTCCTTGGCTTCCGGCGCCTCCGGTTCGGGCGGCGGAGTCGGGGCGGCTTCCTCGGGTTCGGCGGCAGGCGCGTCCTCTGGCTGGAAGCGCAGTCCATAGCGTATATGCGGATCGGCGAACTCCACCACCGCCGCCAGCGGGATGACCAGTTTCGACGGCACGCCGCCGAACGACAGGCCGACATGGATCGCCTGCGCTTCCCGGTCATAGGACAGGTCCCAGAACTGGTGCTGCAGCACGATCGTCATCTCCGACGGGTACTGCGCCCGGATGCGCTGCGGGATGTTCACGCCGGGATGGTCGGTCCGGAACGTGATGTAGAAATGGTGCCCGCCCGGCAGTCCATGGACCGCCGCGTGCTCGATCGCCTGCGCCACGACGTGCCGCAACGCTTGTTCGATCCATTTCTCATAGGGCAGCAGGCTTTCCGGCCGCTGCTTCTGATCGTCTTCCATCAGTATCCTCGCGCCTTTCGGGCTCTCCCATAGCGCGTACCGGGTTGTGGGCAAAGAGGGTTCGGTATTGCGTTGGGGAACTAGGGTGCGCGAGGGCCTGGACTCTTTGTATCTGGCGTCCTGAAAGGCATTCACCGATCGGTGACCATCCTCCACCAGGGATATAGGTCCGTTGCACGAGCTCATTGAATTGCATGGGGTCATAAACAAATTCATAGGACACTGGCCGGCTTGGGAACGCCTGCCGGGCCGTTAGGCCGGCGGGCTGTACAGATATTGCTGAAGGCCAATGAAAGCCGCGCGAATCGCGGGTATGCCGCCGAGCTGATGGGCGGCGTCGGTCAGCGTGCCGTATTTCAACGCCAGTAGGCCGGGCATTTTGGTTTCGTCCAACTCGCCGACGCCCTCTTTCACGTATTGGGACAGCACGAAATCCAGGAACGCTCGGGTCGTTGCACCAAAGTTTGAGTGGATCGCGGCCCGTCTTGCATCCGAACGTTCCTGTCGGCTGATCGGCGGCAGGGCGAAGGCGATGTAGGCGAGCACGTCGTACAGGTCGCTTTTCTCGGCATCGATCATGCGTTCGATCTCGTGCAACTGCTCACCGCCGAAGCCTTTTTCAGACAGCGACTCCAGCAGCGCCTTGCGGGTGGCGGGCTGGCCCCAGAGGGCGCGCAGTTCGTCTTCGTCCTTGAACAGGGCGGGCAGTTCGCCGAACAGGCGTTCGATGAACTGGGCGGCGGACATCGGGCGGCCATCGATGCTCCAGAACGTTGTGGCCATCATGTGCTGGATGGCGCGTTCCTTGCCGTCGGCCAGCTTGATTCTCACACGTTGACGTGGGGCGGGTTCGGTATCCTCGGGCGGTTCCGGGTCGCCGTCCGGTTTCGGGGTTGGGTCGGGCTTTGGGGTGGGCGGAACCGGTTCGACCGGTTCGCCGTCCCATTCCGGATCGTTGAAGTGTTCGTAGGCGCGGACGAAGTCGTAGATGGTGAAGTAGTCCTTGCCGTCGAACAGGCGGGTGCCGCGGCCGACGATCTGCTTGAACTCGATCATCGAGTTGACCGGGCGCATCAGCACGATGTTGCGGACATTCTTGGCATCCACGCCGGTGGACAGTTTTTGGGAGGTGGTCAGGATCGTTGGGATGGTCTTTTCGTTGTCCCGGAACATCTCCAGAAACTGGTCGCCCAGGGCGCCGTCGCGGGCGGTCACGCGGACACAGTAATTCGGGTCCGGGCTGAGCTTCATCTGGTTTACCAGATCGCGGACTGCCGCCGCGTGATCCTGCGTGGCGCAAAACACCAGCGTCTTCTGTTTCTGGTCGATCTCTTGCATGAACAGTTTGACGCGGTGCGCCTCGCGTTCCTTGATCTCGATGATGCGGTTGAAGTCGCTTTCGGTGTAGCGCTTGCCGTCCTCGGGCTGGCCTTCCAGCACCTCATCGTCGCTGGTGTAAACGTAGTCATCGAGCGTGCTGGCGATCTGCTTGACCTTGAATGGTGTCAGGTAGCCGTCGTTGATCCCGTCCTTGAGCGAGTAGGTATAAACCGGCTCGCCGAAATAGGCGTAGGTATCCACGTTGTCGCGGCGCTTCGGCGTCGCCGTCAGGCCAAGCTGCACGGCGGGGGCGAAGTAATCCAGGATGTCGCGCCATGTGCTTTCGTTGTTCGCGCCGCCGCGGTGGCATTCGTCGATGATGATAAAGTCGAAGAAGTCCGGTGGGTAGTCACCGAAGTAGGGGGCTGGCTCGCCGCTGGCGTTGCGGCCGGTCATGAAGGTCTGGAAGATCGTGAAGAAAATGTTGGCATTTTTCGGAACACGGCCTTTCTTGCGGATTTCGTCGGGCGAAATCCGAGCAATCGCGTCGTCTGGGAATGCTGTGAAGTCCCGGACTGCCTGGTTGGCGAGATTGTTGCGATCCGCGAGAAACAGAATACGCGGCCGACGCTTGGGCTCGCCCTCGCCGTGCCAATCCTTCAAATTCCACCGGCTATGAAACAGCTTCCAGGCAAGCTGGAACGCGATGGATGTCTTGCCGGTCCCGGTCGCCAGAGTGAGCAGGATGCGATTGCGCCCTGTGGCGATGGCTTCCAGCACCTTATCGATCGCCAATTCCTGGTAGTAGCGGATTATCCAAGTGCCGCTTCTGTCCTCAAAAGGGACGGCGGCGAAGCGGTCTCGCCAGAGGTTGGGGGTGGCGAAGACGCGGTTCCAGAGGTCGTCGGGGGTTGGGTAGTGCGGGACGTGGTGTTCCGCGCCGGTCCGCATGTCGATTTCGTAGAGGCCGGCGCCGTTGGTGGAATAGGCGAAGCGGGTTTGCAGCTTGGCGGCGTAGGTTTTGGCCTGGGCGACGCCTTCGGTTTCGGGCAGGTCGCGGCGCTTGGCCTCGATCACGGCGAGCTTGTGGTTGCGGTAGGTCAGGACGTAGTCGGCGATGTCCCCAGCGGCGCGTTTGCCGGCGCCTTGCAGGCGGCCGAGGGTGATGACTTCGCGGCGGACGCGGCTGGCTTCCACCACGCCCCAGCCTGCGGCCTTCAGGGCTGGGTCGATCAGTTCCGCTCGGGTTTCGGATTCGTTCATGAGGTGGCCGCTACGCGGCCCAGCCAAGAGCTTCGCGAGCGACTTCCAGGTCGTGTGCGGCCTGGAGGCCGAGCCAAAACTCAGGGGATGTGCCAAACCGGCGGCCGAGGCGAAGCGCGGTTTCCGCGGTTACCGCCCGTTCGCCCTTGAGGATTTCGGTGATGCGCGTGACAGGCACGTCCATATCGCGGGCGACCGCCCGGGCGGAGAGGGCGAGCGGGTCCATGAATTCATGCCGCAACACGTCACCGGGGGTTACATGGGCCAGCCGTTCCCCGGTGACTTCGCCGCTGAAGTCGGTCTTGGCCAGATCCTCACGCTTGATGGTCATGTTGATGTCCCTTCAGTGGTAATCGACAATTTCGACGTCGAACGCATTGCCCTCGTGCCAGCGGAAGCACACCCGCCATTGATCATTGATCCGAATGCTGTGCTGCCCGGCCCGATCGCCCCGCAAGGCTTCCAGCCGGTTGCCGGACGGGGTTCGCAAATCAATTAGCGACTTCGTGTTATCTAGCATTCGCAGCTTCCGGCGGGCGGAATCGGCGATATCGCTGGGAAAGCCCTTGGGGGCCTTACCGAGGAAAACCGCTGCTGTCCGTTTGTCCTGGAAGCTCGCAATCACCGGTGTTCTGTATCACAGAACGGCCGGGACCTCCACCTGTTTGTTTCGCGCCGTACAACATGCTGCGGATTGCTTGTCGTTGCGGTCGGTCGGGAGATCGTCCGCGATGTCCTCGACGGCGCGCTTGCCGCGACCGGCAGCCGAATGAAGCGGTTCGTAACGGTCTGTGGACGTGATAGCGTGCCGATACCAGATAACGAGAATGACCGGACGCATGGACGAGCAGACCAGCCGATCGGCCCCGAGGGCATTGACCGAGGCTTTGGACGCCAGCGCGCGCGATATCGCGGCGGGGCGGGTGGGCGATGCCGTTGGCAAGCAACGCGAGGCGCGAAAGATGCTGGAGGCGTCTGAACAGGCCCGTTCCGGCGACGGGGGGACACGCGCGAAGACGGCATAACCGGCTTTGCCTGTTCTGATCACCGAAACCGCCCGGTTACAGTATCTGGGCATGGCCAGACGCTATCTTTGGGCGATGCCGCATCGGCCCGCGCGTCCCGACGCCGCCGGGCGGCTGATTGAAACTTACGATGCCGCGGTGGATCGGATCGCGGCCCGCTCGGGTTCCTGGCTGACCCAACCCCGGCTCTATCCAGAACTTGCGCGCTATGGATTTCGGTGGATCAAGCTGCATCGTTATTGGTTCGCCTGGTATACGGGGCCGCCATAGGTGATCACCAACGTCTTCGATGCGGCGCGGGGCATGCCGCGCTGGGTGTCCGATGATGGCGAACCCGCGGATGCGGCGTGACTGTGCGATGCTCCTCCTGCGATTGTTCGGTGAGTTGGCGATGCACTGGGGCTGCCGAGGGTAATGACTTCTCGCCGGACACGGGCGGCTAGAACTACGCCCGAGCCGGCGGCTTTCGGGGCTGGGTGAACCAGTTCGGCCCGGGATCCGGCCTGGTTCATGCAGCCACATCCTTGTCGACAAGAGAAAAATTGCCCGAGAAGACTTTATGAAGTAGCGCATGTCTAAAATCATTGAGAAGGGTGCGCTTTCGCTGATATTTTGATTCCAGTTTCGCCGTCTCATATGCAAGAGACTGTATTTTCTTTGCAATGAATTTTTGATCATCCATTTTGGGGAGCGGTATCCGATATTTTGCAACATTTTTTGCCCCCAGGTTCGGCTGCGCGGTTCCGTTATCGTATAATTTAATAAGACGCTGGCCTGTTGGGCTCGTCAGAAAATAGTAAAGGAAGAGACTGTCTATCGATTTCTTTGGGCGGATTATTACCAATGAAGACGCGACAGCCCCCATGGTAAATGGAGCGACTAGCGCAGTCTTGCCAAGGGTTGCGCCACGCAGGCAATAAACCAAATCTCCGGGACGAATTTTTCCGCTTCGAAGGGATTTATATTTCAAAAAAGAAATAAAATTCATTCCGATCTGCGACAGTGAGCCGTCGGGCTGAATGTGGCCGGTATTTATCCACGGCACTCCCGCTTCGACATACTCGTCTCGATTCGGATAATTCTTTCCGCGGTCACCATTCTCGAATTCACACACATCGCCTAAAGCTCTTTCTTCCCAATCCTTCCCTCGCCGTGTGAAGATCGCTTGCAGGTAGTTCTGAAAAACATCACGAGATTGCGAACAGTTTTTTTCAGTTTTCGTAATGACTTTGTCGATCCCTTCGAACACCGTGTCGAGAATGGTGACTATGCGCCTTTGTTCAGCCAGCGGCGGAAC
Organism: Pseudomonadota bacterium; assembly: GCA_021805665.1. Classification (GTDB taxonomy): domain Bacteria; phylum Pseudomonadota; class Alphaproteobacteria; order Acetobacterales; family Acetobacteraceae; genus Rhodopila. Next base: position 2,511 of record JAJZEV010000129.1, on the reverse strand, counting down.
TGGAATGGAGACATCCTTAAGCTTTCCCGCCGATATTTCCTTGAACGTCGTTCCCGTCCCCAGATCGTTTAGTAAGTCCACAATGCTGCGGAGGTAATAGTATAGAAATTTGTAATGGACGGACTTCCCTGGCACCAGGCCTTTGCAACCCTGGTTCGTTGCCATGGCCTTTGTGTTAATAACCAAGTGACCAATTGGTGCACGAGATGACAGAATAACAGAAAATGGAGGAAGCATACGTGCCGAACTGTCCCCTAGCCCCGCATCGGTCAGCGTTCGATCCGTCGCATCCACATATGGGTTACTACGCTTCCCCATTTCGGCGGGTGTAATCCAGAGATGTTCGCCTCCCCAGTAAGTGTTGGTCGCAGTCTTCGGCGTTCCACCGTTCAAAACCTCGCATACCTCGCCGATGGACTTGAGTTGCCAGCCGGGCATCAGAGTAACCCCCGGATGTCCTCAAGAATCGCTGAAATTTCAATGTCAACCGCTGCTATTTCCGCGATTATATCCTGTGGTTCGCGGAAGTCAGGTTCGTGCACTCTGTTAGGGTTCTTCACGGAAAGATCGTAGCTATCTCGATCGATGCCCTTTACGTCGACCGACCAGGATTTTTCGGACGCTGCAAAGCCTGTCTGAAGTGCCACAAACTCCTTCAAGTCGTCGTCGTTGAGTGAGTTTGCCTTGCCCATGTTTCGTCCCGGATCGAGTTGGTAATACCAAACTTTCCGGGTGGGTGATCCCTTCTGAAAAAACAGCACGACGGTCTTCACGCCGGCCCCCTGGAACGTCCCGCCTGGGCAATCGAGCACGGTGTGTAGATCACAGCTTTCCAGGAGTTCCTGCCGCAGCGCCCGCGCCGCCCCATCCGAGTTCGACAGGAAGGTGTTCTTGATGACGATCGCTGCCCGGCCACCCGCCCTCAACGACTTGATGAAATGCTGCAAAAATAGAAACGCCGTCTCCCCGGTTTTGATCGGGAAATTCTGCTGCACCTCCGGCCGCTCCTTCCCGCCGAAGGGCGGATTGGCCAGGATCACGTCGAACCGATCCTTCTCCTGAATATCGGACAGGTTCTCCGTCAGCGTATTGGTATGGACGATATTCGGCGCCTCGATCCCATGCAGAATCATGTTCATCGTCGCGATGACGTAGGCGAGGCTCTTTTTCTCTTTGCCATAGAAGGTCCGCGTTTGCAGCGTCTCAAGGTCGCTGGTCGTCAGGTCGCCGCGGCGCAGATACTCATACGCCTCGCACAGGAAGCCGCCCGACCCAAGCGCACCGTCGTAGATTCGCTCGCCGATTTTCGGTTTGATCACCTGGATCATCGCGCGGATCAGCGGCCGGGGCGTGTAATACTCCCCGCCGTTGCGGCCGGCGTTGCCCATGTTCCTGATCTTGGCTTCATACAGATGGGAAAGCTCGTGCTTTTCCGTCTGCGATTGGAATCGCAGTTCGTCCACCAGTTCCAGGGCATCGCGCAGCGAGTAGCCGCTTTGGAAGCGGTTTTTGATCTCGCTGAATATCTCGCCGATCTTGTATTCGATGGTGTTGGGGCCGGTGGCGCGCTGTTTGAACCCGGTCAGATAGGGGAACAGCTTGCGGTTGACGTAGTCGATCAGGTCGTCGCCGGTCAGCGCGGTATCGTGGTCGAACGACCCGTTGGCCGTCTTCGGCGCCGCCCAGCGCGACCAGCGATGTTCGTCGTCGATAATGAAGGTATAGGGCTTGCCGACCAGTTCGGCCTCCATCGCCCGGGACCGTTCCAGATCGTCCAGATACTTCAGAAACAAGATCCAGGACGTTTGTTCGGTGTAATCCAGCTCGGTTGTGCAGCCGGCTTCCTTCCACAGCACGTCGTCAATGTTCTTAAAGGTCTGCTCAAACATCAAATATCATCGCTTTCCGCGTTACCGATTTGGTTCAGACAATCGTAACCAACGGCGGGGCGACCGTCATCCCGTTATTCGTGATGGGGGGCGGGTGAGGGGTTTGCGGCCCGCGAAGGCGTGGATGGCGGGCCTGCGCCCGCCATGACGGGTTTGGGGCGGGGCGGCAGGCGGGTATGGCCGGGGGGGCACCGCAAGTCGTAAGTCGCCGGACCAATCCTGCCATGGCACATATCAATAGCGGAGGCGGCGGCGCCTGCGTTTTATCGCCTATGGGGCCTGCTCCGTCCTGACGCGGGCGGGTGAAGCGGGATGACGCAAAGCAACCGAACAGCGGGCGCAATGCGATCTGCTGGCCAAATCTGTCGCTCCCATTGACAAAATTCCTACTCTAGCCTATTGTCAATATCCTGTCTGCCTTCCAGCGACCGTCGAAAGCCCTACCGAACCACCATTGAACACAAGCCACCATACCAGCCAATTAACAAAAGTCCAAAAAATTAGGAATTAATGCAGATTCCTGAGTATTGAGACGTCCCAGAGACGATCCCCAGCCCGAAATAACCAGACAACACCCCTAAACCTTGCCCCGCGCCCCACATCCCCTAATCTCCCCAAACCA
>JAJZEV010000299.1 GCA_021805665.1 Pseudomonadota bacterium | reverse complement strand
CCCGACTTTGGCCTGCAAGCTGTCCGCCGCGGCCGGGAACCCCGCGGGCGCCCCGGATTCAGCCAGGACCGCGGTCAGCGCTTCCACGCTTTCGATATCCAGATCCCGCTTCCAGAACCGTTCGAACACAGAATCGTGATAGCGCCGGAACACGGGGTCGCCTGCCTGTTGCGCGAACAGCATCCCTGCTGCGGCCAGCGTCGAGTCCCAGATCTTTTGCGTCCCGCGGATTGTCAGTCCACGCTTGGCCGCCTGGCGCCGGCAATCCATGTAGCTGTACCGCACCCGGCGCCACTGGTGGGCGTTCCGCGCTTCCTCCAGCACCGTGCCGGCGGCATCGACGCGGGCGGAGCCGAGGTAGCTGGGGATGTCGAGGATGTAAGGGCGCCAGTCCAGCCGGACGGGAAAGTCCTGCTCCAGCGCGTATGCCAGGTCCTTCGCCAGATAGGCGTAAGGGCTCTTGTAATCGGTATAGGCCACGATGGTCTGCATGTTTTCCCCCTGTCGGCTGTCAGAGGGTTAACATTGCGCCAGGACCGACCCGGGTTGAAGCGGCTTAGCGGCCGGTCAGCAGGCGTTCCATCAACTGCTTAACCGTCGGGATGAAGCCATTCGAGTAGAATGGATCCCTACCGAACCGATAGGCGTTGTGGCCGCTGAACATCAGATTCCGCTCCAGCGCCGCCGGATCGTCGCTGGTATGCGCGATGTCCTGCAAGGTCTTCTGGATGCAGAAACTGCGCGGATCGGCGCGCTTGCCATTGTTGAAGTCGGGTTCGTGCTGTGCCCAGTTGGAGAACCGGCAGGTGCTGAGGCAGCCCATGCAATCGGTCTGGTCCTGAAGGATTTCCGCCGCCTTGTCCGGTGTGACGAACACCAGTGTCGAGTCGGGTGTGCGCAAGGCTTCGACGAAGCCCTGACCTTCCCATTCCACAACACGTTTGCGGTCGGCGTTGGTCAGATACACGATCCGCTTGCGGGGGCCGACGCCGTATTCGGCAACGTGTTCGCCGACAATTTCAGTGGTGTAGGCAACCTGCCTGTCGCTGCGTTCGCGCAGTTCCTGGATGAAACCGTTGTTCACCGCGCTGGAGTAGAACCCGGTGGGGCTGAAGCGGTTCAGGAAGACATCGCCTTCCTTCAGGGTCAGCAGACGCTGCTTCCAGGCCTCGCCGATCGGGCTTTCTTTCGTCAGGAGCGGCCTTGTACCGAACTGGAACGCGATCGGCCCAAGTTCGGGGTTGTCGATCCAGTTTTCCCAGTCTTCCAGGCACCAGACGCCGCCGGCCATGATGATCGGGGTTTGGGCAAGGCCGAACTCCCGCATCACTTTCCGCAGTGCCAGCACGCGGGGGTAGGGGTCTTCCGGGCGGGTCGGGTCTTCGCCGTTGGACAGGCCGTTATGGCCGCCCGCCAGCCAGGGGTCTTCATAGACCACACCGCCCAGCAACTCGGCCGTCTTCGAATAGGCCCGCTTCCACAGCGCATTGAACGCCCGGGCGGACGAGATGATGGGGTAGTAGTACACGCCGAAGCGGGCGGCGATGTCGGACAGGCGATAGGGCATGCCGGCGCCGCAGGTGATGCCGTGGATCAGGCCTTTCGCCTGCTCCAGCATTTCCACCGCGATCCGCTCCGCCCCGCCCATTTCCCACAGGATATTCGCATGAATGCGGCCCTTGCCCCCGGTAATCTCCCACGCTCGGCGGGCCTGGGTAACCGCGCCCTTTACGGCGTAGTCGATCAGTTCCTCGTGCCGTTCGCGCCGGGTGCGGCCTTTATAGGTCTGCGGGATGCGGCGGCCGTCCGCGTCGAAGCTGTCGGCATTCACCGCGCTGAACGTGCCGACCCCGCCGGCCAGCGCCCAGTTCCCGGCGGAAATGCCGTTGGAAATGGCAACACCCTTGCCACCCTCAACCAGCGGCAGGACATCGACCCCGCCCATCCGTATCGCATTGATCGCTCGCATGGCCGCGTGCCCCTGGAAAGCCAAAAGAGGGGTCCTTTTGACCCCGTACTTCTTGTGCCCCCGCTTCGGGGCGCTCTACCGAGGTAAAGCGCCCCGCAAACGGATGCGGTCGTATTAGTTACCCGGCTGTTCGCCGTCGCCGGCATAACGCTCCCGGCGACCGCGCTCCGGACGGTCTTCGCGTTCCGGACGGTCGCCGCCACGGGCCGGCTTAACGCCGACCTGTTCGGTGATATCGGCGCCGGTGGCCTGATCGACAACCCGCATCGACAGTTTGACCTTGCCGCGATCGTCGAAGCCGATGACCTTAACCTTCACCGCGTCGCCCTGGTTGACCACATCGGTGGTCTTGCCAACGCGGCCCTGGGTCAGTTCGGAGATATGAACCAGCCCGTCCTTGGAACCTAGGAAGTTCACGAACGCGCCGAAATCGGCGGTCTTCACCACCTTGCCGTTGTAGATCACGCCGATCTCCGGCTCCGCCACGATGCCGCGGATCCAGTCGATTGCCTTCTGCGCCTGATCCTGATCGACCGCGGCGATCTTGATCGTGCCATCATCGTCGATGTCGATCTTGCACTTGGTCTGCTCGACGATCTCACGGATCACCTTGCCGCCGGTGCCGATCACTTCGCGGATCTTTTCCTTCGGCACGTTGATGATGGTGATGCGCGGGGCAGTCTGTGCGACATCGCCACGCGCGCCGGTCAGCGCCTTGGCCATCTCGCCCAGGATGTGCATGCGCCCGTCCTTGGCCTGCTCCAGCGCGGTCTGCATGATGTCGAACGTGATCGAGGTGATCTTGATGTCCATCTGCAGGCTGGTCACGCCCGCTTCGGTGCCGGCTACCTTGAAGTCCATGTCGCCGAGGTGATCCTCGTCGCCCAGGATGTCGGACAGCACGGCGAAGCCCTTGTCTTCCTTGATCAGGCCCATGGCGATGCCAGCCACCGGCCGCTTCAGCGGAACGCCCGCATCCATCAGCGCCAGCGACGTGCCGCATACGGTCGCCATCGAGGACGAGCCGTTGGATTCGGTGATCTCGGACACCACGCGCATGGTGTATGGGAACTTGTCCTTACCCGGCAGCAGCGGGTGAATGGCGCGCCATGCCAGCTTGCCATGGCCGATTTCGCGACGGCCCGGGGAGCCCATGCGTCCGGCTTCGCCCACCGAGTACGGAGGGAAGTTGTAATGCAGCATGAAGTTTTCGCGGTATTCGCCCAGCAGCGCGTCAACCACCTGTTCGTCCTGGCCGGTGCCCAGGGTCGCCACGCAGAATGCCTGCGTCTCGCCACGGGTGAACAGCGCGGAACCGTGTGCCCGCGGCAGGATACCGACCTCGGCGACGATCGGACGAACCGTGCGGGTGTCGCGGCCGTCGATGCGGATACCGGTGTCGAGGATCGAGTTCCGGACGATATCGGCTTCCAGATCGTGGAACAGGCCCTTGGCCTTGTCCGCGTCCAGTCCCTCGGCGGTTAGCGCGGCGGCTGCGGCCTTCTTGGCGGCGCCCACCTTCTCGTAACGCGCCTGCTTCACTTTTTCCTGATACGCTTCGGCGAGGCTGGCGCGGCCCAGGGCGTCCACGCGGGCGGCAAGGGCCTTTTCCTCGTCGGACTTTTCCTTCAGCGCCCAGGGTTCCTTGGCGGCGTGTTCGGCGAGTTCGATGATCGCGGCGATCACCGGCTGGAAACCGGCATGGCCGAACTTCACCGCGCCCAGCATGATTTCTTCCGAAAGCTCCTGCGCTTCGGATTCGACCATCAGCACGCCTTCGGACGTGCCGGCCAGAACCAGTTCCAACTCGCTGGTCTTCATCTGCTCAGCGGTGGGGTTGAGAATATAGGCCCCGTTCTCGAAGCCGACGCGGGCGGCCGCGATCGGGCCGAAGAACGGGATGCCCGACAGCGTCAGCGCGGCGGAGCAGCCGATCATCGCGACCACATCGGGATCGTTTTCGTTGTCGTAGCTGAGGACGGTGGCGACGATCTGCACTTCGTTCCGGAAGCCTTCCGGGAACAGCGGACGAATCGGGCGGTCGATCAAGCGGCTCTTGAGCGTTTCCGCCTCGCTGGGCCTGCCCTCGCGCTTGAAGAAGCCGCCCGGGATCTTACCGGCGGCGAATGCCTTTTCCTGGTAGTTGACGGTCAGCGGGAAGAAATCCTGGCCCGGCTTCGCGGTCTTCACGCCTACGGCGGTGCAGAGGATGATGGTTTCCCCATAGGAGATCATCACGGCGCCATCGGCCTGACGCGCGATCTTGCCGGTTTCCAGGACCAGCTTGCGCCCGCCCCATTCGAGTTCCTTGCGGAAATAATTGAACATTCAGTCGTCCTTCAGATGCGCGGAATCGGCGGACAACCAGACGGCTTCCTCGGGACGGTCCCTGTTGCGGGCGGGTGGCGGCGTCTCGGGTAACACGGAGCGCGTGCTGCGTGCCGTTGGAAGGGTCGCAGCCGCGGCCATGTGGCCGGAAACGCCGTTGCTGGTCCCGCGCCTTTCGGGGCGTGCCGGATCGGCGGTCTTTCTGTCCACCGCGTGTCCGCGGAGTTGCCAGGGGAATACCCGCCCCCGTTCAGGTCGTCTTTGGAGTCAGCGCATTGGAAATAGGGATCATTCCCACCGCTGGCTAGCTTTATTGTGAGGTCTGCTTAGTCCCGGCGCCATGGACAGGGGGTGCCCGGCCATGGCGCGAAGGGATCAGCGGCGCAGGCCGAGCTTCCCGATCAGGGTTTGATAGCGGGTCGCGTTCTTCTTCTTCAGGTAGTCCAGCAGGCGGCGGCGACGCCCCACCAGCATCAGCAGGCCACGGCGCGAATGGAAGTCCTTCGCGTGGATCTTCAGATGTTCGGTCAGGCTGTTGATGCGTTCGGAAATCAGGGCGACCTGGACTTCCGGGCTGCCGGTATCGGATTCGCCAGTCTTGTATTCGGTAATGATCGCCGAGCGAACCTCGGGTGACTGCGACATCGTGTATCTCCTGGGGTATGAGTGGACAGGACGCGTGCGTGGTTCAAAGAACCCGCTCGGGCTTCAGCATGCCGTCTTCGAGACGGCACAACCCGATCACGCGGCCCCCCGCCATCGCACGGGCCAATCCGCCATTGGGATCGGCCGACGCCGGAATCCGGCCCATCAACGCGACCAGACTAATCGGCTGGCCGTGTTTCAAGTCGGCGGCCTCCTGCTCGGTCAAGGCCAGCGCCGGGATGTCGGCCAGCGCGGTCGCGACCGGAAGCAAAAGGTCCGGGGAAGCGGGCGTTTCATCGTCCGCTTCGCGCAGTTTGTCCAGCGGAATCGCGTGATGTTCCAGGAACGGGCCTACCCGCAGCCGCCGCAGCGCCGCGATATGCCCCACGGTTCCGCACGCCCTGGCCAGATCGCGGGCCAGGCTGCGCATATAGACACCCTTGCCGGATGCGACCTCGAACACCGCCGTATCGGCGTCGGGGCGGGCAATCAGCTCGAATCGGTCCACCCGGGCGGGGCGGGCTTCCAGCACGGGCGGACGGCCTTCGCGGGCCATGTCATAGGCGCGCTCCCCGGCGACCTTGATGGCGGAGAACACCGGCGGCACCTGCATGATGGCGCCGCGAAAGGCGGGCAGGGCGGCCTGGATCGCCGCGTCGTCGGGGCGGACGTCGCTGGTTTCCGTCACCTCGCCATCGGAGTCGTCGCTGTCGCGGGCTTCGCCGAATTTCAGGGTAAAGTGGTACAGCTTGGTGCCGTCCATGACGTAAGGCACGGTCTTGGTGGCGGCGCCGAACGCGACGGGCAGCAGGCCGGTCGCCAGCGGGTCCAGCGTGCCGCCATGGCCGGCTTTCTGGGCGTCGAAGATGCGTTTGACGCGGTTGACCACATCGGTGCTGGTCACCCCGGCCGGCTTGTCGATGATCAGCCACCCGTCGAGCGGGCGGCCGCGAGGTTTGCGGCGGGACATAAAGGAACTTTCAGGCATTCATGAGAGGCGGCGGGGTAGGGACCGGGGGGGCGGTTGTCAACCGGTTTGACCGCCCGCCCGTTTCCCCGCCGCCCTCTGCTTAGTCCCCCGCTGCCTCCGCCAGGTCCTCGGTGGGGATCTCGATGCCGCCGCCGCGGCGGGCAGCCAGCGCGCCGGCAACCGGGCCGCCGGCAACCACGGTGCGGCCATAGGCGGCGACCGTCGGGATCTGGTCCTCGGTTAACGGGGCCATCCACTTTTTCCGCTTCATCGCCGCTGCGATATAGGGCGCCAGTTCGGCTTGCTTGCGCGCGTCGCGCTCCGCCTGACCTGCCTTCAGTTCGGGCATGACCTTGTCGGCGAACAGTTCCAGCGAGGCGACGATGTGTTCGTGCGTGTTGCGCCCGGCCTGCTGGATGAAGATCACCTGGTCGATGCCCGCGTCCTGGTACTGCTTCATGCGGCCGACCAGTTGCTCCGGCGTGCCGATGCCATTGCCCTTGGTCGGCGGCAACTTGTCGCGGGCGCGTTCGAACCGGTCCCACACATTGGTCACGCCGGGTTTGTGCTGGCCGTAAACATAGAAATGGCCCAGGGCGAAGCCGAAATACTGAAAGCCTTCCTGGCCGCGGGCCATGGCCTCGGCTTCGGATTCATGCACCGAAAAGCCGGTCGCCATTGCGATGTTGGCATTGACGCTGTGCCCGATCGGCACGCATTCGTCCGACTTGATGATGTCGTAGTATTCGCCGGCCCATTTCGACGCCTCCTCGGGATCGACGAAGGCAAAGGCCAGCGCGCCGATGCCGTTGCGGGCGGCGGTGTGGATGGTCTCGCGGTTGGAACACGCGACCCAGATCGGCGGATGCGGCTTCTGGTATGGTTTGGGGATCACGTTGCGCGGGGGCATCGAGAAGAACTGGCCCTGGAAACCCGGATAGGGCGACATCGCCAGCATGTTGGCGGTCTGTTCGGTGGCTTCGGCCCACATCGCCTTTTTCTGCGCGGCGTCGATATCGAACCCTTCCAACTCGCTGCGCGAGGACGATGCGCCGGTTCCCCACTCCGCCCGTCCGCTTGAAACCAGGTCCAACGTGGCGATCCGTTCCGCCACACGGGCGGGGGGATTGTAGCCGGGCGGGGACAGTACCACGGCGTGGCCGACATGGATGTTCTTGGTTCGGGCAGCGGCGGCGGCCAGGGACGATGCGCCGGTTCCCCACTCTGCTCGGCCGCTTGAAACCAGGTCCAGCGTGGCGATTCGTTCCGCCACACGGGCGGGGGGATTGTAACCGGGCGGGGACAGCACGACGGCGTGGCCGACATGGATGTTTTTGGTCCGCGCGGCGGCGGCGGCCAGGAACACCTCGGGCGCGGAGCTGTGGGAGTATTCTTCCAGGAAGTGGTGCTCGTTGGCCCAGACGCAGTCGAAACCGAGCTTGTCGGCGAGTTGGACCTCGGCGAGCGCGTCGTGGATCATGCGGTGTTCGGCGAATTCGTCCCAAGGACGGGGCAACTGGAGTTCGTAGAGCAGGCCGAAGCGCATGACGGGGTTTCCTTGTTGTCGGACGTTCCCCGGATTGTTGCCCCCGAATGGCCGGTTCGTCGAGTGTCCCGTGGCGCTGGGTCGGTTTTGGCCGGCCGGCTTGACGCCCGATATCTGTCGCCATGGCCGTGACGGGCACGGCCATGGCGGGCGACGCAGGCCGGCTGTGATCAGAAGTGAATCGCCCGGCCGTACGCACTCAGCACCGCCTCGTGCATCGCTTCGCTGATGGTCGGGTGCGGGAACACCGTGTGCATCAGGTCGGTTTCCGTGGTTTCCAGGGTCCGGGCGATTGTGTAGCCCTGCAGGGTCCGGGCGATTGTGTAGCCCTGGATCATTTCCGTAACCTCGGCGCCGACCATGTGGGCCCCCAGCAACTCGCCGGTCTTGGCGTCGAAGACGGTTTTGACCAGACCCTCCGGCTCTCCCATCGCGATGGCCTTGCCGTTGCCGATGAACGGGAAACGGCCGACTTTGACTTCGTAGCCGGCTTCCTTTGCCTTCGCCTCGGTCAGCCCCACCGACGCCACCTGCGGCCGGCAATAAGTGCAGCCGGGAATGTTGCGGACATCCATCGGATGCACATCCTTCAGGCCGGCGATCTTTTCGACGCAGATCACGCCCTCATGGCTGGCTTTGTGCGCCAGCCAGGGCGGGCCGGCGATGTCGCCGATCGCATAAACCCCCGGTTCGCCCGTACGGCCATATTCGTCGATCAGCACATGGGTCCGATCGACTTTCACCCCGGTGCCTTCCAGCCCCAAATCCTCCACATTGCCAACGATACCGACAGCGGAGATCACCCGATCCACAGTGATTTCCTGGCTCTTGCCGCCAGCCTCGAC
>JAJZEV010000045.1:3354-8392 GCA_021805665.1 Pseudomonadota bacterium | reverse complement strand
CGGCGGCGAGATCAAGGGTGCGGTACGCTATCCATTCCCGGACACCACGGATTTTTCCTCTTATCTCGCGCAGGCGCAGGCCAGCGGTGCCACCGTGGTGGGTTTCGCCAATGCCGGACTGGATACGGAGAACTGCATCAAGCAGGCGGCGGAATTCGGTCTGAACAAAACCATGAAACTGGTCCCGCTGCTGATGTTCATCCAAAATCCTCACGCCCTGGGGACACAGATTTGCGGCGGCCTTACGACGACGGAGACGTTCTACTGGGATATGAACGATCGCACGCGGGCGTTCACCAAGCGCCTGCTGGCGAATTTCAAAGAGAACAACTATCCGAACCAGGCGCACGCCAGTTCCTACAGCTCCACGCTGCATTACCTGAAGGCGGTTCGGGCGATGGGCGGGGCAGCGGCGAAACAGAGCGGCCGGGCGGCGGTGGCGAAAATGAAGGCGCTGCCGACCGATGACGATGCGTTCGGGCCGGGTGCGGTTCGGGTGGATGGACGCGGCGCGTTCCCGGCCTATCTGTTCGAGGTGAAGACTCAGGCGGAAAGCAAAAGCGAATGGGATCTATATAAACTGCTCCGTACCACGCCGGCCAGTGAGGTGCTGCATCCGCTGAACCCCAAGTGCGACTTCCCGGTGGGTTGAAGCCGACGCGTCATGGTTCGGGTTCGTCCCGGACCATGACGGTAGGATGCGATTACTCCGCTACCGCGATCGCACTGGGCTGGCGGGCGATCCGCAGCACCATCAGCGCGGCCATCAGGCAGGCGACGCCGCTGGCCAGGAACGCCGGGACATAGCTGCCGGTCAGATAACGGGTCTCCCCAGCACCGAACGCCGCCAGGGCGCCGCCGATCTGATGGCCGGCGACGATCCACGACACAATCACCGGTGCGTCTTTCCTGCCGAAAACCTGGTTGGTGAGCGCGACCGTCGGGGGCACGGTCGCCACCCAGTCCAGCCCATAGAAGGCGGCGAAAATCGACAGGCTGACCACGTCGAAATGGGTGAACGGCAGCACCACCAGCGATAATCCGCGCAGGCCGTAATACCAGAACAGCAGAACGCGGGAATCGAACCGATCGGTCAGGTAGCCCGACGCCGTGGTGCCCACCAGGTCGAACACGCCCATCGCGGCCAGCAGGCCGGCGGCGCTGACCTCCGGTATGCCGTGGTCCATGCAGAACGGGATCAGGTGCGTTGCAACAAGCCCGTTGGTGGAAAAGCCGCACACCGCGAAGGTGGTGAACAGCAGCCAGAAATCGACCGACTTCGCCCCCCGGATCAAACCGCCGATCGCGATGGCGAAGGGGTTGCCCGACAGCGGCGGCAGGGCGACGATGTCCTTCGATCCGAACGGTGCGATGCCGATCGCGGCGGGACTTTCCGGCAGCAGCATTAGCACCACCGGGATTAGCGCGAGGATCGTGCAGGCGACAACGACCGGCGCGATGTGCCAGGAGTAGGAGACAACCAGACTGGCCAGCAGCGGCAGGAACACCAGCTGGCCGGACGCATTGCCGGCGGTCAGCAGGCCCACGACCAGGCCGCGGCGTTGCACGAACCAGCGGTTGGCGATGGCGGTGGCCAGCCCGACCATGCCGGCGCCGGACCCCAGGCCGACCAGCACTCCCCAGGTGAGATAGAGCTGCCAGATCCGGGTAATAAAGGCGCTGCTGCCGGCGCCCAGCACCAGCAGGACCATCGATCCCAGCACCGTGCGCTTCAGGCCGATGGTCTGGATCAACCCGGCGGCGAATGGTCCGACCAGGCCGAACAGCAGGATGTTCAGCGACACCGCACCCGAGATCGCCGCCGCATTCCAGCCGAATGCCTGTTGCAGCGGCACGATCAGCACGCCGGGCGTGGCGCGCACGCCGACCGAGGCCAGGATGACGACGAACATCACCGCCAGCACGATCCACGAATAATGCAGCCGCCCGGCGAACAGGCGGGAGATCGTGTTCGGTCCCATCGAAATACGCTCCGGAATTCTTGCATTCAGGATGACGTTCGTCATATGGATGGTCAAGTGGTAATATGACGTCCGTCAGATCAAGGGGGGGCATGCAATGGCCGAACCGGCACACCGAAGGGCGGAAACCCGTCAAAAGATACTGACTGCCGCCGGCCAGTTGTTCCGCGAACATGGCATCGACGGCGTCGGAGTCGATGCCGTCATGAAGCAGGCGGGGCTGACGCACGGCGGCTTCTATCTGCATTTCGCGTCGAAGGAAGCCCTGGCGGCCGAGGTTGCCCAAACCCTGCTGCAGCGGGCGGCGGAACAGTGGCAGGCGCTCAGTCAAACCGGGGACCGGGCCGCAGCGCTGGAGGCAATCGTTACCCGCTACCTGGATCCGGATCGCGTTGCCTCCGGCCAATGCTGCCCGCTCACCACCCTGGGCAGCGATGTCGCTCGGCGAGGCGCGTCGCGGGAGGCGGCGGGAGGGGCGTTGCGCGGCATGCTCGAAGCGTTGGGCCAGTGTTTGCCCGGGCGCAAGCGGCAGCGGGCGCTGACGGCGCTGTCCACGATGGTTGGGGCGGTGGTGCTCGCGCGGTTGGCCGACGATGCCGCGCTGTCGGCGGAATTTCTAAAGGCCGCCGCCGACAGCGTGCTGCCGGCGCGGTCATCCAAGATCGTGTAGGGCCGGCCTGACCCTTACGGCGCGCGCAGCGTCCGGATGAACCGGTTCAGAACCCGCAGCGTGTGGGCACGCGACAGACCGGTGTTGACCACCAGATCGGCGCGGCGGCGCTTTTCCTTGTCGGGCATTTGCCGGGCGATCACCGCCTCGATATCCGCCTTGCTCATGCGCCGCCGCAGACCGACCCGATGGATCTGGATCGCGCGCGGGGCGGAAACGACCACGACCGTATCGACCCGTTCGTCGCCCTTGGTTTCGAACAGCAAAGGGATATCCAGCACCACCGCCGGTTTGCCGACGCGGCGGGCGCGACCGACGAAGGCGCGTTCCTCGGCTTCGACCATGGGGTGCAGAATGTGTTCCAGCCGGGTTAGAGCGGCGCGGTCGCCCAATACCGCCTGACGCAATGCGTTGCGATCGACCGCTCCGTTCACCGTGGTGCCGGGAAACGCCGCTTCGATCGCCTTCACCGCCCGGCCGCCCCTGGCCTGCATCCGATGCACCGCGAGGTCGGCATCGAACACCGGAATGCTGGATCGGCGGAAGGCGGCGGCGGCGGTGGATTTGCCCATGCCGATGCCGCCGGTCAGGCCGACGATCCTCATGCCAGCAAATCCGCCGCGACGAAGCGGCGCAGGGCTTCGTCCACCACCGGATCGGCGCCGAACCAGGCGCGAAAGCCGGGGACGGCTTGGTACAACAGCATGCCAAGCCCTTCTATGCAGCGCAGTCCGCGTGCGCGTGCGGCGGCCAGCAGCGGGGTTTCCAGCGGCACATAGACAATGTCGGATACCGTCAGCGTCCCGGCCGCGCGGTCGAGGTCGATATCCAGCCTCGGTTGCTTCGCCATGCCCAGCGAGGTGGTGTTGACCAGCAGCGCGTGGTCGGACAGCGCGTCGCTTCGCCTGTCCCAGTCGATGATCGTCAGGCCCGGGAGTTCGCCGGCCAGTGCCTCCGCCTTGGACCGGGTGCGGTTGGCGATGGTGACTTGAACCCCCAGGTTCAGCAGCACGGCGGCGATCGCGCGGGTGGACCCGCCGGCACCCAGCAACAGGGCAGGGCCGGCCGTTGGATCGCCGCCTTGGGCGCGCAGGTTTTCCAGAAACCCCCAGCCATCGGTGTTGCTGCCGGTTATTCGGCCGCTCTCGAACACCAGGGTGTTGACGGCGCCGGCGCGGCGGGCGGACTCATCGACTGTGTCGCAGATCGCGAAGGCGGCGACCTTGTGCGGGATGGTGACGTTGATGCCGCGAAACCCGGACAGCATCAGGCCCCTGACCGCTGCCGGGAAGTTGGCGGGGTCGATCGGCAGCGGCAGATAGGCGCCGTCGATGCCGTAACGTTCAAGCCAGAACCCGTGCAGGCGCGGGGAGCGGGAGTGGCTGACCGGCCAGCCGGTGATGCCGGCGAGGCGGGCGGTGCCGGAAAGGATGGTCATGGGTGGGTCCGAACAGGAGGCACGTCGGGGCGGTCGAAGGTCCCATGGGCGTTAAAATAAGGCGGCAATCCTTCGGCGTTTTGTCCCGTCAGCGACGCTTGTGTCCCTCGATAAATTCGATAACCCGTTGGCTGGAGACGGCTTTTTCCTCTCGCTGTCATGGTTGGGCGCGGCCGCGGCCATTTTCGCACCGACGGTCGAAGCGCGGATGGCCGGAACACGCCCGGCCATGACGGATAGGTCGAATCGTGTTCCGCCGGTGCCTTATGCGGAAGGGTGTGGGTGGCGGGCCGGCGCCCGTCATGGCGGGCGGCGACGGGGCCGTCCTTGGGAAACAGACCGGTCATCAGCCCAGGAACTTCTCGGTCCAGCTTTTATAGTCGCCCTCGCGCGTCAGGCGGGCCATCGTCTCAGACGAGGCGATACCGGTCAGGGCGGAGGGTTTGGTGCCCTCACGCAAGGCCTTCAGCGTGTCGTAGATGGCCTTGACGGCGGCGGAGAACGGCTGGTGCCCCTGCAAAGCGACGCGCACGCCGCGGCTGGCGAGGTAGTCCTTGTCCTGCAGATCGCCGGAGATGCCGCCCAGCATCAGCGGAATTTTGACCTCGGCGGCGATGGCATCCAGGTCGGAGCGGGTCAGGCCGCCGGCGATGAACAGGGCATCGACGCCGGCTGCCTCATAGGCTTTCAAGCGCCTGATCCCGTCGGCGAGTCCGGTGATCGACGGCGAACTGGTGCGGCCGATGATGGTCAGCGCCTTGTCCTCGCGGGCGGCCAGCGCGGCCTTCATCTTGCCGACGCCTTCCTCCAGGGAAATCACCGTCGGCTTCTTTTCGCCGAAGGTGCGTGGCAGCAGCGTATCCTCGATCATCAGCGCCGCCACGCCGGCGGTTTCCAGTTCCTGCACCGTGCGCATGACGTTCAGCGCGTTGCCGTAGCCATGATCGG
>JAJZEV010000045.1:0-2627 GCA_021805665.1 Pseudomonadota bacterium | reverse complement strand
GGCGCCGGTGGCACCACGCGTTCCATCAGACGCTGGACCTGCCCGAAGCGCTGATCGCGGGGCGGGAGGATATTTACCTCGGCTGGTTCTATCGAAATTATGGCGCGCGGCCGCTGGATGACACGGACATAGCCGAGTATCTGCGCACGTACAGCCAGCCGGGCGCGTTGCGGGCGGGGTTTTCGTACTACCGGGCGATGCCGGCGGATATCGCCGACAATGCGGCGAAGGTCGCGGCCGGGTTCAAGCTGCCGATGCCGGTGCTGGCGCTGGGCGGCGACCGATCCTGGGGACGCCGGATGGAGGTTGTCGAATCGCTGCGCCGGCTGGCCGTGGATGTGCGCGGCGGGGTGATCGAGAATTGCGGCCACTGGATGCCGGAGGAGCAGCCGGAGGCGTTATCGCGGCAGTTGCTGGGGTTCTTCGACTAGGATTTGTCGTCGATTGAGCCAACAGAGTGCGGCGACCAAGTGGATAGCGGCCAGAATGTTTCTGGCGGTCTTCCGGTTCTTTTCCGCGGAATAGCCGCGAATTTTGCCCGCCGCCCCAAGCGTTTCGATCATCCGCTTGTCCGTCAGCAAGGCTTCCGGCTCCATCCGGGGTGCAATTGCGTCTGCTTCGGCAAGGGCGTGGACCTGTAAGGCGGTCAGGACGATCTGCAGGGGATTCCCGGGCGCGTCCACCGATAGGTGGATTTCGGTGCTCAGGCCGTCCTTGCGCCTGCCAATGAACGTCTCCGGCTTTTTTTGGCATCCGCGCCGTGAGCGGATCCTGCGACGGGGCCGCCAGCGCGGCTGGTCATTCTGTCTTCATTTTGTTTGGAACAGCGCGAAGGGCCGCGAAGCCGGGATGCGGCACCCTTCGCGGTCTTGCAAGAAAATCATCCCGGCCGACAGAGGCTTTGGCGTCTAACGAGGGGCACCTAACGCTGACGCCCCTTAGTTTCCGTCCCGGATGACCATGGACGACGTCCTCGCGGATGGATCAGAGGTGCCTCATCGCGGTCGGGTTGGTCGTATGTATTCACTGGCCGATCCATAAGTGTATCTCGCAAAATAACGCCGCGAATTGCTTGCTCCGAGCCGGACTAATACAGGATAAATCTAATGTGTAAAGTTGAACTGTTGCTGGCGTTTGTCCATGGTCTTGCAGACTTCGGGTATTTTTGGCAGGCGTTCTACCGCCAAGGTTAGCCGCTGGAGACGTTCCAGCGGCTTTTCTTTTATATCCATGCCGCTAATAAGTAGATTGGCAAACCATTGCAGCTTTCGGTCGCTATAACCTACCGCCCGGGTCCGCTCTCCGCTGGAGGCGTCATTCTACTAACGAATCAAAAAATGTAGCATGCGACGGTATATCATCGTTGCGCTGGTTTCTCCGGCGGGCCGCGCGGCTGCAACGCGGGGGACGTTTGAGAGACCCGCGGCTGAATGCCGGGCGACGATTACGGCGCAAGTCCGCAGCTATGCCGAGCTGGTAGGCGGTTCGGTGGCTCGGACTTTCGCAATCGAACCGCATTCATCCTAGCTAAGCTCTATAGCTAGATTGGACGGAAAGATGGACACCGTCAGCCTGTTCGACGCTAAAAATCGCCTCAGCGCCTCGATCGATCGGATCGAGGACGGTCGGGAAGTCAGCACAACCCGGCACGGCAAACCGGTTGCGCGGTTCGTTCCGATCGCGCCACAAGCCGGCCAGGGACGCAGCGCGGTTCAAAAACTCCGAACCCCGCGGCAGAGTATTGCTGGGCGCGGGGAGGTTTTTACCCGCGCGGACCTGACAGAATACCGGGATGAAGGGCGGCGGTAATGCACTGCGTCCTGGACAGTTCGGCGACTCTGGCATGGATCCTGGCGGGCGAAGTGAAGCCGGCAAACGAGGCGCTGTTGACCGAAACAGGCGAACACGGCGCGATGGCCCATGGTTTATGGCCGATCGACATCCCAACGTGCTGTGGATTGCCGAACGACGCGGACGGATCGGCCTCGCTGAACGAACCCGGGCGCTTGCCATCCCGGGCGAACTGCCGGTCGTGGCTGACGAACGCACTCCCGCGCAGGCGTTCGGAGCGGTATCGGCACTCGCTTCGGGCTTGGGCCTGACTGTTTATGCCGCTTGTTATCGGGAATTGGCTTTAAGGCTTGGACTGCCTCTCGCGTCCCTGGACAGGCCACTGTGTCAGGCCGCCGCCACAACTGGCGTCGCGTTGATGCTTCCGTAACGGCCGGTGCGGAGGCCGATCATCCGGCCAGCGCCCCCGACTGATCACGGCGCGCCACGGGATCCGGCGCTTGTCCTCGCTGCCCAGGAAGGCAATCAACAGTAAGGCGCCAAGCCCCGGAACCGCAAGCGGCATTCGGATCAGCCGGCTGGTTTTTGATTGAACGGGTAGTAGGGCGGGAATTCACCCACCGCGTGCATATCGACTTCCACCATCGTCAGCCCCTTGATCGCCAGTGCCTTGGCGGCTGTATCGCCAAACGCATCGGCGGACGAGCACCGAAAATACGGAATGTCGGACAGGCCGCACAGTTTCTCGATGTCCGGGCTTTCCAGATCGGCATAGAACCGGCGCCCGCCGGACGTCGCGTCCTGGATGCGCTTGATGACGCCGTAGCCGCGGTCGT
>JAJZEV010000103.1 GCA_021805665.1 Pseudomonadota bacterium | reverse complement strand
CGGCCTGTTGGCACAAATCCAGGATGTCCGCGACTTCGTGCCGGTGCGGGGTCAGATGATGAACAGTGTAGGCATTATCCCAGAACAGACGAAAATCGGGCGCGCCGGTCTGCATATGCGCCAACCGACGAACCGTTTCGTCCGAATACACATCGCCCCCGGGATTGGAATACTTGGGCACACACCACATGCCCTTGACCGACGGATCGGCGACCAGTTTTTCCACCACGTCCATATCCGGCCCGTGTCCGGTCATCGGCACCGGGATCATGCGGATGCCGAATTCCTCGCACAACGCGAAATGGCGGTCATAACCAGGAACCGGACACAGAAAGGCGGGCTTCGACCACGGTTCGGCGCCGCCGGGGACGCCCTTCAGCAGCGCCCACACAATGGTGTCGTGCATGACCGCCAGACTGGAATTGTCCAGCACGACGATCTGGGCCGGCGGCGCGCCGACCATCGTGGAGAACAGTCGCCGCACCTCCGGCAGGCCCTGAAGCACACCGTAGTTGCGGGCATCGTCGCCACCTTCGGAGAAATGGTCGCGGTTGCCGGGCAGCGCCAGCATCGGTTCCGCCAGATCGAGCTGATCGGCCGCCGGTTTGCCGCGCGTCATATCCAGTTTCAGCCCGCGGGCGCGAAACGCATCGTAGTCGGCACGCACCTGTTGGCGCAGGGCCAGGAGTTCGGCATTCGGCAGATCGGCGATACGGTTCATTGGCCCCTCGGCATTGCGGGGTGCGCTCTAACCCAAAACGCCAGCGCCGTTAACCGTTTTCCGCCGGGATTTACGCGGCGAGATGCAGGTATGCCCGTCCGGCCGCACTGGCGAACGACACCGTCGGCGCGGATTCCTGCCCGACGCTGAATCCCGCCAGGGTCAGCGAGGCCCGGTGTCTGGCACCCTCGGCGATATGAAGGGTCGCACCCGGGGCATTGGCGGCACCCTGTGCGGCATTCCAGCCCGAACTGGTCATCGACGCGTGACATCCCACATCGTAACTAATCGCCGGATTTGAAGCCGTTGACGGTTGACCAGGTATCCGAACCGCCGCTCGCGACGTCGAGCGTGGAATTCGGCAAGCCGTTAAACGTGATGGTTTCGGCGAACCGGGCGGCGTCGGGCAGATCAGACAGGCTGACCGTTATCGAATCCTCGTACGTCGCAAAGGGCGAAAGCTGCTCGGCATTCATCAGGCTAAGCGTATCGCCGGAGATACCCGTGATCGCCGGCGTCATCAGAACCGTGTTGCCGGACGGGGATAACAAGGTCGGACCAGCCACGGACTGTATCGTCAACGAGACGAACCGAGGGACCGACACCTGGACGTACCATTGAGCAGCGGTTCCGGCTTATTTCGCCGATCCGAAGCGCGGGAGACGTTCGTGGCACAGCAGATAATCACGGAACCGTGAACAAAATGCCAGGCTGTCCGGTCGGGCGTGACAATGATCGAAGATCGATACCGAATAGACATCAGCCGAACGCCGTTGCTTGCCCGATCTCCCGCCCGGCCGCCAGGGCCTGCCCCATATCTGTGCCGACCGGTGCCGCCGGCATCGGCGTCCGGAACAGCCATTGTATGCGCGACCGCCCGGGACCCCCGCACAGCGGTCGATGGCGCGGGATGCACCCACGTGCCGCCTTCAATTGGCACGATATGTGCGTCCGATAGTCGCTGCACAAATCGTTTGGAGCTGACCATGACACGCCGATATCTGCTGCCGAGCCTGACCGCGCTTTGTATTGGCGCAAATACCATCGGCGCCCAAGCCCAACTCGCAGCGTCGGGATCCTCGAACGACGACTCGATACAGGCCCCCGCACCAATCGGGGTGTTCGGGGTGGATATGCCCTCCACTGGCAAATTCGTCGTCTCGTTACTGCCGTCGTTCGCCCGGCTACAGGGTAACCAGATCGGGACCGATTCCGTTACACCCCAATATATCGTTACGAACGTTCCGTCCGCCTATACGCCGGTCGGCAACCATGAATTGCGGCTGGTCCCCGACAATCTGGCGATCGACAGCCAGGCTCTCAGTGTCGCCTACGGATATGCGGATTATCTCACGCTCGTCGCCGCGACCGCCCTCGTGGAAAAAAGCGTCACCATGCAATCATTCAAGGGTCTGACCGGAACGACGCCCCTCGGGGTCAGTGTCGCTTCGACGCAAGGGCTCGGGGACTCCGCCCTCGCCGCGATCGTCCGGATTTACAGCGATCCGGTTAACCGGGTCAGCCTGAACATGGGACTCGCCCTGCCCACCGGCAGCACGACCGATAATATTTCGCTGCTGCTACCCAACAATACGATACCGGAAAAACGCGGATTCTACGCGATGCAGCCGGGCACCGGGACGGTCGATGCGCTTCCGGGCATATCGTATTCCGGCCGGATCGATGCGTGGTCGTGGGGTCTGGCCTATCGGGCACGCCTGCCGCTCGATAACAATGCGGAAGGGTACCGTTACGGTGCCCTGAACGAACTGAATGCCTGGAGCGGCTATTCCTGGCTCCCGGGGATAGAAACGACTTTCCGGCTCAACGGCACGATCCAGGGCGCGATCCACGGCAACGATCCCGCCATCCGTGGATATGCCCAAGGATCGGACCCGCTATATTACGGTGGCCAGCAAGTCAGCGCGTTCGCCGGGGCCATCGTCAGCGGCCGCTATTTCAGCCTTCCTGCCGCGCAGGTCGGGGTGGAGGCGGGGGTGCCAGTTTACCAACAAATCAACGGGCCGCAGTTGGCCCGCGACTGGCAGGTCAACCTTGCCCTGCGGTACAAATTCTGACCGATCCGGCGCCCGGCGCGCGGTGCTATGCATGGTTCGATGGCAGACGCCGCGGTTGCGCCCGGGCACGAAGCCCCGCAAGCTCCTGCCGGGACCGGAGGAATCATCCAGATGTGGGAAAAACGTCAGATCGGCCGCACGAAACTACGTGTCAGCACATTAGGGCTCGGCACCGCCACCATGGGCGGCAGCCGCATTCCGATCGCCCGGGCCGACGGCGAGGCGATCGTGACGGCGGCGTGGGACGCCGGGGTGCGTTATTTCGATACCGCGCCGTTCTACGGAGTAGGGGCGGCGGAACACCGGGTCGGCGATGCCCTGCGGGAGCAGGATCGCGACTCATGGGTCCTGTCCACCAAGGTCGGCCGGTTGTTACGGCCCAAGACGGACAATGCGCCCTCGCCCGACGGGCGACTGTCGCCGATGCCGTTCAAGGTTGTTTACGACTATACCTATGACGGCATCATGCGGTCGGTCGAGGACAGCTTTCAGCGCCTGGGTCTGGCACGCATCGATATCCTGTATGTGCATGACATCGGCGTCTATCAGCATGGGCCGGAGTTGAACGCCGTTTACCTGCCGCAACTGCGCGACAGCGGCTACAAGGCGCTGGAACAGTTGCGCAGTTCCGGCGTGGTCAGCGCGATCGGCCTGGGTGTCAACGAAAAGGAAGTCCTGATCGACGCGCTTGGCTTCGGCGACTGGGACGCGTTTCTGCTGGCCGGACGCTACACTCTGCTGGAACAAGGGCCGCTGGACGACCTGATCCCGATGTGCGTCGAACGCGGCACGTCGCTGGTGATCGGTGGCCCGCTGAACTCCGGCATCCTGGCCGGCCGGGACACCTGGAACTACGACACCGCGCCGCCGGACGTTGTTGCCCGGGTTCAGAAACTCGCGGCCATCTGCAAGGCGCACGGTGTCCCGCTGGCGGCGGCGGCGTTGCAGTTCCCGCTGGCCCATCCGGCGGTGGCGGCGGTCATTCCGGGACCGCGCAACGCAGCGGAATTCACCGAAAACCTGCCGCTGTTCACGATGAAAATCCCGCCATCGCTGTGGTCCGACCTGCGCACCCGGGGGCTGCTGCATCCGGATGCCCCGGTTCCGGCGTAACAGCGGCCCCACCGGAGAGCGACCCCACCTGATAGCGACAGGGACGCCCATGCCGATCCTTCAAACCGACCCCTGGCGGACTCAGTTCTTCCGCGACGTGCCGTGCCCGGACGATGTCGTCGTTCCGACCAAGGACTGGGAGGCATGGACGCTGTTTCCCCGGCACCGCTGGATCTACGACAAACTGGCCGTTGCCCTGTCGCAAGGACTGGACGCCGCGCCGCACGGGGTCATTCCGCCCCGGTTTCCGGTGTTCTCCAAACCGATGATGAATCTGCGCAGCATGGGCGCCGGCAGCCTGCCCATCCCGGACCTGGAAACCTATCGGGCGGCGATGGCGCCCGGGCATTTCTGGAGCACGCTGCTGACCGGCGCGCATGTCAGTTCGGACGCGGCTGTGGTCGATGGCGAGGTCCGCTGGTGGCGCCATGCGACCGGCGCCACCGCCCCCGGCGGAACGTTCGACCACTGGCACATCCACGCCGAACCGATGCCGGAGATCGAGATCTGGTGCGGCGCGTGGACCCGAAAGCACCTGGGCGGCTACACCGGCACGATCAATTTCGAAACCATCGGCAGCCGGATCATCGAGGCGCATCTGCGCTTCGCCGACCAGTGGCCGGACCTGTACGGGCCGCACTGGGTGGAAGCCCTGGTAAGGCTCTATGCCCGGGGCGAGTGGGTCTTCGACGATTCCCGGCGCGCCGATGGGTTCAGCGTGGTACTGTTCGCGCCGCACGGTCCGGCCTACCGGCATCCGCCGGCCAGTGCGGTGGACGCGGCGCGATCCATAGACGGTGTGCTGAGCGTGCAGATTTCGTTCCACGAGGACCGAGATCCGGCCCAGCACTCCATGCCGCCGGGCGGGTTCCGCCTGGCCATTATCAACGCGACGAGTCTGGCGGCGGGCCAACTGGCTCGAAGCCTGTTGCCCGTGGACCTGTTTATAAAGTGAGGCCGGCGGGGCGGCGTTAACCCATTGCCGCGGCTGATATGGCAGGATGCGCGGGCACCTGAAGGCGGCCCGCCATGAAAGCAATCCTTATCCTGCTTGCCCTTCTTGCCCCGCTTCAAGCGCTGGGGGCGGAGTTGAAGATCGCCACCTGGAACCTGAACTGGCTGACGACCCGGCCCGAGGGTGCGCCGGGGCTGCCAGCCGATGTCAAACCGCGTTCGGACGCCGATTTCGCGCTGCTGGCCGGTTATGCAACGGACCTGAACGCCGATGTGGTGGCGATCGAGGAGGTCGATGGTTTTCAAGCGGCATCGAAGGTGTTTTCGCACGATCTTTACTCGATCCACATGACCCGGGACCATGTCGTGCAGCGGGTCGGCATCGCCGTCCGCCGGGGCCTGCACTACGATATCAACCCCGATCTGACCGCGCTGTCGGACCATTATCTGCGCAGCGGTGCCGACATCACGCTGCACCTCGGCACGTCGCAGCTCCGGATTCTGGCGGTCCATCTGAAGAAGGGCTGCCGCGACATCCCGATGCCGCGCGCGAGTAGCCGGTCATGCACCGAACTGCGGGCGCAAATCGGGCCGCTGGCGGACTGGATCGCCGCCCGATCGGCGGAGGGCACGCCGTTTATCGTGCTCGGCGACTTCAACCGGTGGATGGATGACGCCGACACGTTCCTGGCCGGTTTGCGTCAGGCAGCACCGTTAAACCGAGCGACGGAGGGTCGCAGCTCGCCGTGTTGGGGTCGGGAGAATTTTATCGATCATATCCTGGCGGGCGGTTCGGCGTCGGCCTGGATGCGGGCGGATTCGTTGCGTGTACTGACCTACCGGGAGACGGAGCGCGCCTGGCAGGACCGGCTGTCCGATCATTGCCCGGTGTCGGTGCGGCTGGAGGTGCCGGAGTGAGGGGGCGGCGGCGCGGCCCTAGCGCAGCAGCCGCGCTTGTTCAACGCCAAGCGGCGTCAGTTCCAGGTGCCAGTGGCATTGCAACGCGCCCTCTGGCAGGCGAACCGGGTCGTATAAGTAGCCCGCCTCCAGCGCGTCGGTCAAAGCCGCGCGCCATTCGGCCCCGGTGGCGCTGCACCCTGCCCTGCCAGCCAGCAGTTCGATTCCGGCATCGGCATTGTCCGCCGTGATACGGTCGCGAAACACATGCAGCACCAGCGCGCCGACAAGCGACGCCGCGCGAGAATGTTTGCTCATGTTCCCGGGCGCACGCGCCGCGGCAGTTCGCCGCGGACGACAGCGGCGCCGATTTCCAGGCTGTGCGCGATCCGATGCGCCTTTTCCATCAGAAGATCGGCCCCGGCGGGCGAACACACCTGCCGTGCGGTGGCTTCGAACAGGATCAGCCAACGCGCGAAATGGTGCGGCTCCAGCGGCAGGGGGTAATGGGCGGCCAGCGGCTGGCCGTGATAGCGCCCCGTCAACAGCGCGACCGAGGACCAAAAAGCGGCGATCTTGGCAATATGTTTTTCCCAGTCCGCAACGCCGTCGAACAGGTAGCCGATCGTCGCGTCCCGGCGCGCGGTTTCATAGAACTGGCGAACCAGCCGTTCCAGCACCGCCTCGTCCAACCCCGTTGCCGCCTGGATATCCCGCGTGATCGCCGCTCGGCGTTCCGCGTTCTCCGGGAACGGTATCGACGGTTCGGTGTTCATGGCGCGGAGGACGCGGCTTTGCGTAACGCCCGCATTTCCTCGAATCGCTTGGTGACGTCGCGCATGATGGCCGCGATGCCGGTCATCTTCCCGGTATCGTCGCGGAACGGCACGATGGTGAACTCGGTGGATATGCGCGTGCCGTCCTTGCGGATCGCCGGGACCGCCAGAAGGTCGCCGCCCCCGTATCGCGTCTCGCCGGTTCGCATGGTCTTTTCATAGCCGTCCCAGTGGCGCTGGCGCAGCGTGACGGGGACGATGATATCCAGCATCTGACCGATCGCCTCCGCCGCGGTGAATCCGAATATGGCTTCGGCGCCGCTGTTCCAGTAACGAATGCGGCCATCCGCATCCGCATACACCACCGCGTCCGGCATGGCCGCCGCCAGGGTAATCGCAAAGCGTTCGGCATCGAACGGGATCTGGGGGGCGGTATTCATGGGGCGTCACCTAACGGGAAAACGGTGGAATTCAGGGACCGGACGACCGGTGGGGCTTGGGTTCAGGCGATCTCCCGCCGGAAGCCGCCAGCGCATAGCCGAGGTCGGCCAGCAGGTCGGCCTCGTTCTCCAGGCCGACGGACAGCCTGATCAGGCTGTCGCCGATACCAGCCTCCGCCCTGGCCTCCACGCTCATGCTGGCATGGGTCATCGTGGCCGGGTGGGCCACCAGGCTCTCGATACCGCCCAGCGATTCGGCCAGCGTGAAAACCTCGACAGCCTCCACGAAGCGCCGGACGCCTGCGACGCCGGACGCGACCTCGAAGCTCAGCATGGCGCCGAAGCCGCTTTGCTGGCTTTTGGCGATGGCATGGGATGGATGATCGGCTAAGCCGGGATAATGCACGGCCGAAACCGCCGGGTGACGCAGCAGGAATTCGGCGATCGCCCGCGCCGTTGCCTGCTGACGCTCGATGCGCGCGAATAAGGTTCGGATGCCGCGCAGCGTCAGATAGGCATCGAACGGCGATCCCGTCACCCCCGTGGTGGTCGCCCAGGCGGTCAGGTCCTCGAAATCCTTTTGTGCCGCCGCAACCACGACCCCGCCGATCACATCGGAATGGCCGTTGAGAAACTTGGTGGTCGAGTGGACCACCAGATCGGCACCGAGCCGGATCGGCTGCTGCAGGGCCGGCGACAGGAACGTGTTATCGACAATCACCTTTGCCCCGGCCGCCTTGGCCCGTTCGGCGGTCTTGCGGATATCCACGACGCGCATCAGCGGATTGCTGGGACTTTCGATCAGCAGCACCTTCGGACGGCGAGTCAAAGCGGCCCCCAACGCTGCTTCGCTGTTCTGGTCGATAAACACCACGTCGAATTGCCGCTTGGCCCGCCGGGCGTTCAGCAGCCGCCATGTCCCGGCATAGCAGTCGTGCGGGGCCACGATCAGGTCGCCCGGCTCCAGGCTGGCGAGCGCGAGGTCGATCGCCGCCATGCCGCTGGAAACCACGACCGCCCCGACGCCACCCTCTAACCTGGCAATCGTTTTGGCCAGGACGTCGCGGGTTGGATTGCCCGCCCGAGTGTAATCGTATGCCCTCGGCCGTTCGAAGCCGTCGAATGTATAGGTGGTGGTCAGATACAGCGGCGGGGTCACCGCCCCGAACGCGGTGTCGCCGCCGATGCCACTGGCAACCGCGATCGTTTCTGGCGACTTAGTCCCGGGCATCGGCTTATCCTTCGAAGGCAAGGCTCGCGACCGGCTTCGCCGTCGCACAGCGCGGTTTACGATACTCCGCCGGCCTTTGACAGCCAGGCCACCGACCCGGCGCCCGGGGGTCAGCGGCGCGCGCATCACGATTTGTTTGACGCCCCGCTGCCACCCGGCCCATCGCGCCGACGTTAAGGCAGTTCGCCGGACGGCGATCTATCGCCGGTCCGGGACAAACCCCGGTGAAAGGCCTATCCCGA
>JAJZEV010000133.1 GCA_021805665.1 Pseudomonadota bacterium | reverse complement strand
CGATGAAATAGGCATCGGAATTCCGCCCGTAGGCGGCGATGCGATCTCCGGGATTCAGGCCCAGCGCGGCGAAATGGCCGGCCACGCGGTCGGCCGCCAGGTCCAAGGCGGCGAACGACCAGTCTCTGTCTTCGAAGACCAATGCCGAACGGCCCCGGTACATCCGCGCGGCTCGGCGAAGGGCGTCGCCAACCGTGTTGCGGCGGATCGGGTCCATATCAGGCAACCGCTTCCGCTTCGATTTCTATCACCCAGCGCGGATCGGCCAGTCCGGCAACGATCAGCAGCGTGGAAGCGGGGGCGTGGGTGCCGAATGCCTCCGTGCGTGCCTTTCGGTAGGCATGCAGCAGGTCGCGATCGATCAGGAAGGCGGTGGTCTTGACCACGTTGGCCACCGTCATGCCATTGGCGGTCAGCACCGCCCGCAGATTGGCCAGCGCCCGGACGACCTGGGCCTCCCGCGACTCAGACACCGAACCATCTGGCGCCATGCCTACCTGGCCGGAAATAATCAGCCGGCGGTACTCGCCGGTAATCTGAATCGCGTGTGTGTAGCCGGTCGGTTTGGCGACGGCGGGCGGATTGCTTTTGACGATTTCAGCAGGCATGTCACGTCTCCTGGTATTGTTGCAGGCGGCTCATCGTTCCAGGTGAGCCTGTACTTCCCGCTGGATGAACAGCATATCGACAGGATTCGCAACCGGATTGCCAGCCCGGTGGCCCCACACGCCGGGGATCGGCCGCAACGTGGCTTCGGCCAGGAACGGCAGTTCCGCTTCGTTGTCGGCGGTGCGAAAATACAGATCGGTGGCGCCGGGCATCAGCAGCACGCGGGCGCGGATAGCGCGCAGCGTTGCCTCCAGGTCGCCGTTATACCGGTCGTTGGCGCTGATATCGGCGGCATCCCAGGTCCGCAGTTGGGCATACAAATCGGCGGCGGGACGGGGGCCGAATCTGTCCTCCCAGTCGGTCTTCAGGAACGACTCCAGATCGGCCGCACCCAGATTGGGCTTAGGCGCCGACCCCAGATGCAGCCCGGCGCGATAGAAATCCTGACTCAGCGCCCACGCCGCGTAAATGCGCCCGAAAGCCCGCTTGGCCGCCCGCGGTTCGGCGGAGAACCGCCCGTTGCCGACATGCTCCGGCGCTGCCTCCAACGTCGCCATCAGGGAACGGAGGAACACCTGGTTATGCACAGCCGTTCGGGCGGCGCCGCAGTTGACCACGATGCGTTCGACCGCATCCGGGAACATGGCGGCCCAGTGATAGGCCTGCAACGCGCCCATCGACCAGCCATAGACACAGGCGACGCGGTCGATGCCGAACAGCTTCGCCAGGGCTTCCCGCTGAACCCGCACGTTGTCGTGGACGGTGACGACGGTCGGATAGTTTTCAGTGGTCGATGGGGACGACGACAGCCCGTTGCCGAACATATCGGGGATGACGATGAACCAGCGTGTCGGGTCCAGGATTTTGTCCGCACCGATAAGCCACTCCAGGTCGGGATGCCGGGCACCGTAACTGGTGGGATAGACGATGACGTTGTCCCGTGCCGCGGAGAGGGTGCCGTGCGTCTTCCAGGACAGCCTTGCGGACTGTATCCGCGCACCGGATTGAAGGGTGACGTCACCCGCTTCGTAGAAACCCTGCCGGGTCGGCCAGTCCATGTGTTCCCCTCTCGCGATCGCGGGAGGGGAGTATGGGGCAGAGTGCCCCGCCGTGTTAACTGCTGCCGATCAAAATTCCGACCGCGAATACCAACGCACCGCCGAACGCCACCTGCAAGGTCGCCGATAGCGGCGGGGTATCCATATATTTCCAGCGTATCCAGGAAATCACCGCCAGTTCGATAATCACCACGCCGATCGCCACCGCCATGGCGGTCCAGAAATAGGGGATCAGAAACGGCAGCGTATGGCCGATGCCGCCGGCGGTGGTCATCAAGCCGCAAATGCCGCCGCGGATCAGCGGGGCGCCACGCCCGGTCAAGCTGCCGTTGTCGGACAGTGCCTCGGCGAATCCCATGGAAATACCGGCGCCAACCGATGCCGCCAGTCCCACCAGAAACGTCTCCCATGTGTTGTTGGAGGCGAAGGCCGCCGCGAACACCGGGGCCAAGGTGGACACCGACCCGTCCATCAAGCCGGCCAGACCCGGTTGGATGACGCGCAGGACGAAGGTTTGGCGCGCGTGCGCGTCCTCGTGGCTGCGGACATCTTCGGGCAGGTTTTCTTCTGTCAGTTGGTCGGCGCGATGTTCGTGTTCCACCTCGGCGTCGGCAAGGTCGCCCAGCAGTTTGCGGATCGTCACATCCTCGCTGCGCGCTGCGGCTCGGCGGTAAAAACCCTGGGTTTCCGTCTCCATGCTCTCCGCGAGGTTGCGGACAGCGTCCAGGTTCATCGGTGCCATCTGCCAGACCGGCTTGTGCTGGATAAAGCCGCGGATGTCCTGGCGGCGGACCAGCGGGATGTGTTCGCCGAACTTACCGCGGTACACCTCCAGCAGGCGGCGCCGATGATCGCCTTCCTCGGCCGCCATTTCGGTAAAAACCTTCGCGCTGGCGGGATATTCGGTACGGAGGCCTTCGGCGATATCCAGGTAAATACGGCCATCCTCCTCCTCGTTAGCGATAGCAAGGGCGAGAATTTCGCGTTCGGTCAAATCGGAGAAATTGCGCATGTCGCGGAATGTGGCCGAGATGGACAATCCGTCAAGTAGGGATCGTAATGATGAGAATGCTTCTCAAAGACTGTTTGCGATTTGACTGCCGCGGTAGGATGGCGTTTCCGAGTTATTGACCTTTGCCGGCCTATGAAGGCGGATGACGCGGCTGGAACAAGGTCGAAGCGAGTTTGGAGTTCGGGCAGCAGAAGCCCCGCTACGATGGTGCGGACTACGTTCTGGCGCACATGAAGCCGATCGAGCGGATCACGATCGCCCCGAAGGGCGGCAGCGTCCCGTTGCGGTTCCGGTTCAGTTATCGCTGCTGTACCGACAAGCCGGGTAAACGCGATCCGGGATCCCGGATTCAAGACCAAACCCGTCCGGAGGAAGACCGCTATTTCTGCCCCGTCCGGTGGTTCCTGAGTTTGCGGCTGCCGGCCCTGGCGCGGTCTTTCGACAGTGCGCGTTTGGCGCCAGTACCCGGGTATCGGTGGTTGTACATCGAACGGGTGCCAGGGATATCGCTGCCGTGGGCGGTATGGCTGAAGGTCATGTCGGTGCCGCCCGGCGGCGCGACGGTCATCGGCATTGAAAGCGCCTATCTGGCCGGCGCCCCGCCCAACGGCGGCTTTCCCGAGACCTTCCGCTTCGTCGTCGAGCAGACCCGCCGGCTGGGGAAACTCTATGGGCTGCCGGGGCGCGACCGCAAAAAGAAAGGGGCCGGACCCGATGGTCCAGCCCCTGTTGCTACCGCCGAAGCGAAAATTAGACCCAATTTAGCCCGCGATCCGCAGGTGCCCGCTTACGCGGACTGGAACACTCGTTAGGCAAGGGAATGGCCGACCCAAAACCAGCGTTCCAAGGACTTGCAATAATCAGGCCTTTGGACCTTCCGAATCAAGTGCCGATTAGGCGGGCGTCAGGTGCTTGATCCGTGGCGCCACCTCATGTTGCAGCAACCGCAGGGAGTTGTGCCAGGCTTCGGGGTTGTCGGCATAGTCGAAGCCGAACACCAGCAGGTTCCCGAAGCCGCCCACCTCATTGTAAACGCGCTCCAGCTTTTCGGCCACCGTTGCGGGCGAACCGATCAGCCAGTTGTGCTGGGCGCAATATTCCGGGGTCACATCGGAATCCGGCACCGATGGATCGTGCTTCAGATATTCCAGGAATCCGAACTGACCAAGTAACGGCAGGAAATATTCGCGCATCATGCGCCCCATCATGCCACCGACCGAAAGGCGCATTGCTTCTTCGTCGGTTTCGGCGACAAAGACCTCCCGCACCATGCGCCAGTCGCGCCGGTGCGGCGTGCGGCCGGTGCGTTTGGCGCCTTCTTCCACCGCGGCCCAGTGAGTGCCGACATAGGCCGGGTTCAGGTTCAGGCTGAGCGGCAGGAACCCATGCTCGCCCGCCATCTTCAGCGTATCGGAGTTCTTCGACAGACCGGCGACGCCGATCGGGGGATGTGGCCGTTGCAGCGGTTTGATGTGCGGTTTCAGGAAGCCGAACATCAGTTCGGGCTTGTTCACCGTCCAGTATTTACCTTCGTGGTGGAACGACGGTTCATCGCTCCACATCCGCAGGATGATCTCTAACGCTTCCCGTGTCATGTCCCGGTTGGTGCCCGACATGCCATCGACATTGAACATCGCCCAGTCGCTCGGCAGGCCCGATGCGGCGACGCCGAACATCAGGCGTCCTTCGGACAAATGATCCAGCATCGCGACCCGGTTCGCAAGTTCCGCCGGGTGGTGATAAGGCAGCAGAAAGCCGCCCGGCCCGATACGGATGCGCTTGGTCTGCATCAACGCTTGCGCCACCAGCAGGTCCGGGGCCGGGTTAGGCTCCCACGGTGCGGTATGGTGTTCGCCGATCCAGGCTTCGGTGTAACCAAGCTCATCCAGCCAGCGCAGGGTCTGCAAATCCCAGTCCTGGCCAGCTTTAAGGCCCCGCTCCGGCGGGTGCGACGGCATCGTGAAATATCCAAGTTCCATGGCAATCCTCCTCTGGCAGGGCGCTCTGCGGCGCCCGTTTCTTCAGAAGATCACACTGGCGATCCTGGTCAAGTGCGGTGCGGGCGGCTGCAAGCGAACCAGGACTACGCGTGATGGCCCAGCATGTGCCGGCCGATTTCCTGCGGATCGGCGCCCTCCGCCGCCATCTCATGCACGATCTCGCCCTCGTGCATCACAACGACCCGATCCGCCAGTTCGAGGATTTCGTCCAGATCCTCCGAGATCAGCAGCACCGCCGTCCCGGCGTTGCGCGCCGCCATGATCCGCGCCCGGGTTTCCGCGACCGCCTTCACATCCAGCCCGAAGCACGGATTGGCGACAATCAGCAGCCGGACATCGCCATCCAGTTCCCGGGCCAGCACGCAGCGCTGCACATTGCCGCCGGACAGAACCCCGATCGGTGCCCGCGGCGACGGAGTCCGAATCCCATAAGCCGCGATCATCTGCCTCGCTCGGTTGGCCATTGCGACGCGATCCAGCCACCAGCGGCGCGATTTGGCCGGACCGAGGTCGAACCCGCGCAGGTTCAGGTTCTCGATCACCGTCATTGGCGGTACGCAGCCGTTGCGCAGCGGCTCCTCGGGCAGCACGCGGACATCCCGCGCCCGGGATTGCTCGCGGCTGGCGTCGTAGGGCGCGCCGTCAACCTGCATCGAACCGCTGGCGATCGGACGCTGGCCACCCAGGACTTCCACCAGATCCTTCTGGCCGTTGCCGGAAACCCCGGCGATCCCAACGATCTCGTTGGCATGCACGGTCAGCGATCGGATCGACAGACCCTTGCGGCCGGTATCCTCGGCGGTGCGCAGGCTGGAAATCGCTAACCTTGTCTCGCTGGATGGAGCGCCCTTCCGTTCGGGGTTCTTTGGGGCATGCGGCTCGCCGATCATCATCGCGGTCAGGTCGGATGGGCCAAGGTCCTTGACCCTGCCCGATCCGGCCATACGCCCGCGCCGCAGCACCGTGACCTCATCGACGAACGCCGCGACTTCCTTCAGCTTGTGGGTGATGATGACAATGGTCAGGGTGCCGGAATGCGCCAGACCGCGGACCAGGCCCAACATCTCGGTGGCTTCCTGTGGCGTCAGAACGGATGTCGGCTCGTCCAGCACCAGGAATTTTCGTTCGAGATAAAGCTGTTTGATAATCTCGGTCTTTTGGCGTTCGCCGGCGGCGAGGCTGCCGACCTCGACTTCCAGCGGGACTTTGAACGGCATGCGTTCCATGAACTGCTTCAGGCCGGCGATCTCCGACCGCCAGTCGATCGTGGCGGGCACGTTCTGGCGCGACATCACCAGATTTTCGGCGACAGTCATCGATGGAACCAGCGTGAAGTGCTGATAGACCATGCCCAGGCCCAATGCATCGGCATCGGCCGGGCGTTCGATCGAAGCCTCGCGTCCATCGACGATAAAGCCGCCATCGTCGGCTTTGTAGTAACCAAGCAGGCACTTCACCAAAGTCGATTTGCCGGCGCCGTTTTCACCCAGCAGGCCGTGGACCGTTCCGGGGGTAACCTTCAGTGACACATCGGACAAGGCGTGGAAGGCGCCGAAATGCTTGCCGATGCCGACGGCCTCCACGCCGATGGCATGCGTCATGGCAAGCCAGCCAGAAATGTCGCGCTGTCGCTGACGGCGCCAAACACGCCGCCCTGCATCTTGATCATGTGCAGCGCGGCGGCGTGGTTGCCGGGATCGGTGGCACCGCAGCAATCCGACAGCAGCAGGCACTCGAAGCCCCGGTCGTTGGCGTCGCGCATCGTGGTGTGGACGCACACGTCGGTGGTGATGCCGGTCAGGATAATGTTCGCGATACCCCGCGTGCGCAGGATCAGTTCAAGATCGGTGGCGTAGAAACTACCCTTGCCGGGTTTGTCGATGACGATTTCGCCGGGCAGCGGCGCCAGATCGGGAATGATCTCCCACCCCGGCTCGCCGCGGGTCAGGATGCGGCCGCACGGACCGGGGTCGCCGATACCGGCGCCGATCTGGCGAGACCGCCAGCGCTTATTGGCCGGCAGATCCGAAAGGTCCGGGCGGTGGCCTTCCCGCGTATGGATAATCGTATAGCCTTTGGGCCTCAGTGCCGCCAGCAACGCCGAAATCGGCGCGATCGGTGCCCGGGTCAACGACAGGTCGTACCCCATTTTATCGACATAGCCGCCGACGCCGCAGAAATCGGTCTGCATGTCGATGACGATCAGCGCGGTGTTGTCGGGCCGCAACGACGCGTCGAATGGCCAGGGATAGGGGGCGGATGCAATTGCTGCCATTGTTACCTTCCGATCGACAATTGCCCGGGCATGCCGCGCAGGGATTTTCCGCCTCGGGCGGTGACGATCAGCACTACCAGGGTGAAAATGTACGGCGCCGCATAGAACAGGTAATAGCCCCAGGTGATGCCGACGGTCTGCAACGATGGTCCAAGCGCCCCGGCCGCGCCGAACAGCAATGACGCGTAGATGCAGTTGATCGGATTCCAGCGGGAAAACACCACCAGGGCGACGGCCATCAGGCCTTGGCCGGACGACAGACCCTCATTCCAGCTTCCCGGATAATACAGCGACAGGAACGCGCCGCCGATCCCTGCCAATGCACTGCCGCAGGCGGTTGCCAGAAAGCGTGTCCGATCGATCGGCAGGCCGAGTGCCAGCGCCGCGTCCTGGCTGTCGCCCACGATGCGAACCCGCAGTCCGACGCGGGTGGCGTTGAAGCACCAATGCAGCGCGATCGCCGACGCGATCCCCAGCAGGAACAGCGGGCAGACCGACAACGCATTGCGCACCTGGGCGTTGTCCGACCAGAACCCGAACGGGATACCGGACAGCAGCGTGGCGCTCGGTTGGACATAGGGCTTGCCGAAAAAGAACGCGATGCCGGTGCCTGCCAGCATGATGGCGATGCCCATGGCAACGTCGTTGACCCTGGCGAGGGAGCAGATCGCACCGTGGATGCCGCCGAGCAGCAGGCCAGCCACGGCGGCGGCGGCTACGCCGGCCCATGGACTGCCTGTTTCGTAGGACGTTGCGTACGCAACCATCGCGCCCAGTACGAGTACGCCTTCGTTGCCCAGGTTGATGCGGCCGGATTTCTCGGTCAGGCATTCGCCCAGGCTGACGAACAGGAACGGGGTGCTGACGCGCAGGCTGCCGGCGAGCATGGCCAGCAGGACGGTGCCGATCGACTCCATCATGCGCCGCCACGCGGTTGGAACCAGCGAAAGCGTCCATACAGCGTGTCGCTCGCCAGGATAGAAACGAAGATCAGCCCTTGCAGCACCTGGATCGTCGCGTCGGGCAGGCCCATGCGCCGTTGCAACAATCCGCCGGCCGCACCCAGGCCACCCAGCAGGATGGCCATCGGCACGATCGCCAGCGGATTGAAGCGGGCGAGGAAGGCAATCAGGATCCCGGTGTATCCGTATCCGGCATTCAGGGACGCGTTGGCGCGGCCGTATTCGGCGGCGACCTCGATCGCGCCGGCCAGACCGGCACATCCGCCGCCGATGGCACAGGCCAGCAGGATCAGTTTGGTTACTGGCAAGCCTTGAAGCTGCGCCGCGCGAATATTGCCGCCGGTGACGCGGGAGGCGAAGCCGAAGGTGGTTCGATAGATCAGCACCCAGCAGATGAGGCAAGCCAGGATACCGACCGGCAGCCCGGGGTGAACATCGAGCCACGGCACAGTGTCGAGCATGTTGCCGTCGCCGATGCCATAGGTGGAGGGTTTGTTGAGGCTGGCGGGGTCTCGCAGCAGGCCTTCCACGAGATGGTTGAACAGTGCCAGCCCGATATAGGACAGCACCAGGCTGGCAATGACCTCGTTGACGTTCAGCCTGGCGCGCAGCCAGCCGCCGATGCCGATCCAGAATGCGC
>JAJZEV010000165.1 GCA_021805665.1 Pseudomonadota bacterium | reverse complement strand
AGCCGGGGGAACGGTCGAACGGCAAGGCCAGAAGACCGGGCAGCAACAAAATCGCGACCGGCAGCGCGATGTCCGATGCCAGCGCGATCAGCACCCCGCCGGCCAGCGCCAGCAGCAGCACGACAAAGCCGTTGAACCCCCGGCCCAGCTTGCCGATCGCCTTCATTGCAGCAGCAGGCCCATGGCCGCGAGGATCAGCGCCGATAATCCAAGCCCGCCGGCGATCGCGTGACCGGCCCGCTGGGCATCCGCCGCCCGCCGCCGATCGCTGCGTTCGATCCGCGATGCCTCCGCATCCAGCGCCATCACCTCATTGGCCGCCCTGATCGCCCCGGCGATATCGCTGGTCCGGCCTGCTGGATCGTCGATCAGTTCCAGCAGGCGGCCCAGAAAGCCCGCCTGGACAACAGCATCGATCTGGCTTTCGATCGACTCCCGCTTCGGCTTGTTGCGCCAGCGCTCCAGATCGGGGCGTAACCGGCCCGCGGCCCAACGCGCCAGTGCGTGCATGGGATATGGATAAAACCTCAGTTGCAGGTCGCGCAGCAGCAGCAGTTCCCGGTGTCGGATTTCGTCGGCATTTTTCGACCCCGCCAGATCGGCGGTCTGCGCTTCGGTCTTCCGATCGGCCCGGGCGGCAATGAAGGCCATCAGGGGCGCATCGATCATTCTCTCGCCGGCCTTGCCCGCGTTCCGCTCCAGACCGGCCATCAGTGCCGGGATATCCGCGATCCAGGCGGCCGTCAGGCCATCGCTCCGGCAGGGCAGCAGCGGGTTCAGGCCATAGTACAGCCGCAACAGCCCGTTCGGCGTCCCCAGCATCGTGCGGTGCGCGAAGATATCCGGCGCCCCGGCATAGGCTTTCCTGCCGTCTGCCGCCAACCAATCGGCGACGATTTCGTTCAGCAGCAGTTCCTCGGCCGCCAGCAGCGCGCCGGCATCGCCAGCGATACCGTCGGCCAGCAAGGCAGGCAGCGAATCGGGCCACAGCGCGATCCCGCGCCAGCACAGCGGCATCCGCGGATTGACGATGCCGATGGTGTGCATGATCAGCATCGGGTCGTCGCGGGTCACGTTTCGAATATCGCTCGCCCGTCCGCGCACCAGATCTTCGATCTGCGCCGCCAGGGTGGCGTCGCCCAGGCCCCGTCGCAGCCACTGGGTCACCGATCCGTTGCGCAGGAACTGACCGGATCGCTTCTGGTCGCGCAGCAGCGCGAATGCCAGCATGCGGCCGTCGTAAACGGCGATGTCGTTCAGCATCAGCGCCTGTTGCGTTCGCCGGGCCGGACGGGTGGCCAGGCGGCGGCCGCGCAGACTGGGAAGATCGAGCAACTGTGCCGGATGCGGACGATAGTCCGGATCGTCAGCCAGCATTCCATGCAACAGATCGGCAAACGAACCCGACAGTGGCGCGTCGCGGGTCAGCGCGGAAAAGCTGCCAATATCCAGCTTCAGGCGGATCGCCGACAGGTCGTCCATGCCAGCCATCGGCAGCCTGCCGTTCAGCAGCGTCAGCAGCAGCACGCCCAAGGCATAGACATCGTCGGCGATGGTGCCGTCCCCGCGCCCCGCTGGATGGCACATGGCGGTGTAGGGGGACTCGAACGCACATGGCTGATGCATCGCGGGCGGTGCGGCCCAGGCGGCACCCAATGTCACCGGCTGACCAGGAGCGGACTGAAATACGTTGTTCGGGCGGATCGCCCGGTGCGTCAGTTTGCGCTCTTGCAACACATCCAGCACCCCGGCGATCGGGCGCAGAACCAGGTCGATCAACGCCCGCTCCGGCCAGCGGTTCAACGCCGTGGACATCGGCGGCCCGGGCGGCGGCGGGCAAATCACAAACCAGCCTTCGGTCTTGCCGCCCGGAAGCAAGGCCGGCCCGTGCCCCAGCGGGGTCATCAGGTTGTCGATGGCGTCGGGCAGAAGTTTAAGATGCCTGACACGCGGAGAGGCATCGCGGGAAACGGCGATCGCGACCCGGCGGGCATCGGCGGCCATGCGGTCGCGGGCCAGATAGGCCGTCAGGCCGCCGCCGGCATCCAGCAGCACCTGCGCGGTGTCCACGGCATAGCGGCCGGCAATGGGTCCGTTGGCTGGGGGTGGCGATGAGGCAGCGTCCATGCGGGCAAACCATGTTGGTCAGACCGCGGCAACTTACCGGGCAAATGGTTTACGAATGGTTAACGCGGCCGGGGCACCGCCGCCCCGGCCTTGGTGCGCCGCAGGCGTCAACCCTCGAACGGGTCCCTTACCATGATCGTGTCGTCGCGCTCCGGACTGGTGGACACCAGGGTGACGGGCGCTTCCACCAGTTCCTCGATCCGGCGGACGTATTTGACCGCCCGGGCGGGCAGGTCGGCCCAAGACCGGGCACCGCGCGAGGATCCGGACCAGCCTTCCATCGTCTCATACTCCGGAACCGCGGCCGCCTGGGCGCCGGGCGCGGCCGGAAGATGGCGGGAGAACGCGCCGTCGATCCGATAGCCGATGCAGATTTTCAGTTCCTTCAGACCATCCAGCACGTCCAGCTTGGTCAGTGCCAGCCCCTGAATGCCGCTGACTTTGATGGCCTGACGCACCAGCGCCGCGTCGAACCAGCCGCAGCGGCGGCGGCGGCCGGTGACGGTGCCGAACTCATGCCCGCGATCGCCCAGCAACTGGCCGATCTCGTCCGACAATTCGGTCGGGAACGGGCCGGAGCCGACCCGGGTGGAGTATGCCTTGGCGATGCCCAGCACGAAACCGACCGCATTCGGCCCGACGCCCGCGCCCGACGACGCCGTCGCGGCGACGGTGTTGGAGGAGGTGACGAACGGATAGGTGCCGTGATCGACATCCAGCATGACGGCCTGCGCACCCTCGAACAGGATGCGCTTGCCGCTGCGGCGCAGTTCGTCCAGCCGCTCCCACACCGGTTCGGCGAAAGGCAGGATTTGCGGCGCCAGCTTCAGCAGCCCGTCCAGCAGCGCCTGCTTTTCGAACGGCGCGACACCCAGGCCTCGCAGCAGCGTGTTGTAGTGGAGCAACAACTCATCCAGCTTGTGCGACAGCGTCTCCGGCTCCGCCAGGTCGGCGACGCGGATCGCTCGGCGGGCCACCTTGTCCTCATAGGCGGGGCCGATGCCGCGGCCCGTGGTGCCGATCTTGGCCGCGCCGCGGGCTTCCTCGCGGGCTTTGTCCAGCGCCGGGTGCAGGGGCAGGATCAGCACCGCGTTCTCCGCGATGCGAAGTGTCTCCGGCGTCACCTTCAGGCCCTGCGCGGTGACGCGGGCGATTTCCGACAGCAGCGCGTCGGGATCGACCACGACACCGTTGCCGATCACGCCCAGCTTCCCGCGCACCAGCCCGGACGGCAGAAGCGACAGTTTATAGGTCTGATCGCCGACCACGAGCGTATGGCCCGCATTGTGCCCGCCCTGGAACCGGACAACCACGTCCGCCCGGCTTGCCAGCCAATCCACGACTTTACCCTTGCCCTCGTCGCCCCATTGGGCGCCGATCACGGCGACATTGGCCATTGTTCAGCCCTCGGTGTGAAGAAGCGCGGCTTTTCCGTCGCGCAGGATGTGGGAACAGCCCAGGCGGTTTGCCTCGGCGATGTTATCGGCGGCCATCGCAAGCGCGGCGACCGTGGCAAAGCCATCGGCCCGCAATTGGGCAACGGCGATCCGATCGGAACCGAATGGCACGAACACGCGCGGGCGTGCCTGACGCGGCGACGCCACCCGCAGGATCGCGTCGGGATAAAGCGTCAGGCCGGTGGCGGGTTCGTTGTCGCCGCAAATATAACGGCCACCGCGCCCCAGCTCCTCATGCCGACCGGGGGCGTACACCGTCACGGAAACGCCGGTTTCATAGCGGAAGCCGCGGAATTCCACCGGATCGACGGTCAGCCGGATTTCCGGCGAGGCGGATCGGATCGCCGCCACGGTCGCGGCGACGCGTTCGGCCAGCGCCCCGGCGAGCTTCGGCAGTTTCGCCGCCGCCAGCGCCGCCAAGGCTCGGTCGGCCGGGCCGGCCGCCAGCAACAAGTCGGTCAGGACAGGCGCAAGCGCGCCGCCGTGCTGCGAAACGGCAACCGCATCCTTGCGGTCCAGCGCGCGGGACAGCGCGACCCGGTCGGGGCCGGTCAGGCCGGCGTCGTCCAGCAACGACGGCACCAGCATCGGCAGTGTCAGATCGAAGCTCACCCGGGTCAGACCGACCGCCGCCAGCGCTTCGGCCGCCACGATCACGGTTTCGGCGTCGGCTTCGGGGCTGTCATGCCCGATCAGTTCCACCCCCGCCTGCGCGATCTGGCGATCGGGGTCGAGCTGGGTGCCGCGCACCCGCAGGCACTGCCCGGCATAGGACAGGCGCAGCGGGCGCGGCGCGGCGCCCAGCCGGGTGATGGCGATGCGGGCGACCTGCGGCGTGGTGTCGGCGCGCAGCCCCATCATGCGGTGGCTGTCCGGGTCCATCAGACGGAACGTCTGATCGGCCACAGCGGCTCCGGATCCGGCGAGGAGACTGTCCTCGAACTCCAGCAACGGCGGTTTCACGCGCTGATAGCCGTGCGCGGCGAACACGGTCATCAGCGCTTCAACGGCCGAGGCTTCCGTTTCCGCTTCGGGCGGTAACAGATCGCGCAGGCCAGCGGGTAAAAGCGCCGGATTCGGCGGCAGGTCATCGGTCATGGCTGCTGTCAGCTACCAGCAAACGGCCCGCCGGGGAACACCTGTTCAGCCGGTCGGCATGCGACGGGCGACCATCAGCATCGCGAGCGCCACGGCGAACACCGCGATCCCACCCGGTTCCGGGGCCTGGATCGCCAGGATCGTCGCATCCAGATGCTCGACCGGGTTCATATAGGTGATGCCGCCGGCCACCAGCCCGGTGCCGCTGCCGATCGCGGCCAGGCTGCCGACCGCCACCGCGGGACTGCTGGCGGCATTGAACCCCGTGGCGTTATCGAACAGCGCACCCAGCGACTGCTGCACCATCCCGTCCGGCGTCGTCGCGCCCGCCGCCAGATAATTGTCCCCGCCATTGCCAAGACTGTTGAGCGCCAGCGACCCGCCCGAACGACCGCCGAAATACCCCAGGGTACCGGTTGAGACGACGGTGGAGGTGACGCCGTTGAGGGTGAAACTGACCGAGATCGCCCCGGCCCCGAAATCACCGAAGCACACGCCGCCCGACGCGCACAGCGCGGTCAGCGGAAGGGGGTCGATGGTCACCGAACCGTCGATGATCTGGCCGGCGAGATTGGCGCCGTAACCCTCGTGGAAAATGTCCGCCGCATCGATGTTGTTAACGGTGCCGATGCGCGCGGCGAACTGGACGACGATGGGGTCGGCGTGCGATCCGGCGACAGAGGCCAGCGTCATCGCGGCCAGCAGCACAACAAAGCGGATTTTCGCGAAGAACACCGGCAAAGCCCTTTCCATGGCGGAACAGGGGACGAACAGCAAGTGCCGTGCCAAGCGGTTCTATTATTTTATTTCAACGCATTAAGGATACATACAGTAGAATTCCGTAAAGAGCGCCGACGGATTGCTCGTTAATGGTTTGTTAAGACTTCAGGACTACGGTCGCCGTGTTGCCATCGAGGTGCCGATTGCCCCACGAACCGAACCGCCGCGGCCACCGGACATGATGTTCCACAGTATCGTATTCATTCTTGGCTTTATGCCGGTGTGTATCGGCGGTTTCTTCGCCGCTGGGCGGCTGCCGGGGGGCGTTTGGCCGCTGCGGTGGCTGATCGTCGCCAATCTGCTGTTCTATGCTTGGTGGAATCCGGCACAGACGCCGATCCTGATCGCCTCGGTCGCGGGGAACTATGCGATCGGGTGCAAACTGGGGCGCGGCGGTGCCACGCGCCCGTGGCTGGCCGCTGGGGTGTTGGCCAATCTGCTGCTGCTGGGCTGGTTCAAATATGCCAACTTCTTGCTGCACATCGCCATTCCGGACGCCGCCGCCTTGAATATCGCCCTGCCGCTGGGCATCAGTTTCTTTACCTTTCAGCAAATCATGTTCCTGGTGGACACCGCGCGGGCGGGCGCCCCGCCGCCGGCATTTCGTCACTACGCGGCCTTCGTGACGTTCTTTCCCCATCTGATCGCCGGCCCGATCGTCCGTCCGGGGGAAATCATCCCCCAGCTCAACGACCCCCGCCTCGCCCGCCCCAACGCCTCCAACCTCACGGAGGGACTGCACATCTTCCTGCTGGGCCTGGCTAAGAAACTGGTTCTGGCCGACATGTTCGCCGCGTTCGCCGATGTGGGGTTCGATGCCGCCAGCCACGGCGCCGGGCTGTCGTTCTTCGAGGCGTGGTACGCCACATTGTCGTTCGCGCTGCAAATCTACTTCGACTTCTCCGGCTATTCCGACATGGCGACCGGACTGGCACGGATGCTGAACGTCCGATTCCCGCTGAATTTCGACAGCCCATACCGGGCGCGCGACATCGCCGACTTCTGGCGCCGCTGGCACATCACCCTGGGCGCCTTCCTGCGCGACTATCTGTATATACCTCTGGGAGGCAACCGCCGTCATGAGACGGCAAATCTGATGGCCACGATGCTGCTGGCCGGGCTGTGGCACGGCGCGGCGTGGACATTTGTCGCCTGGGGCGCGCTGCACGGCCTGTATCTGCTGGTTCACCGCCACTACCGCCGGCTGTTTCCGCCCCTGCCCCGGTTCGCCGCTCATGCGCTTACACTATTGGCTGTCACCGTGGCCTGGGTGCCGTTTCGCGCCGGCTCGCTGCACGACACGCTGGGGGTGCTGACGGGCATGGCCGGATTCAACGGCATCGCGGTGCCGCGCATGATCGCCGCGGCCGTCCCGGCGCTGGCATTCGTCGCCCATCCGGTCGCCGTGCTGCCGTTCCTGGGCGACGGCCGTACGCTGAGCTTCCCCGAAATCTCCGCCTGCCTGCTGTTGGGATGGCTGATCGTGCTGGCCCTGCCCAACATCCACCGCACCGGGCAAACCGGCCGCCACTGGGCGCTGACCGCCAGTTTCGCGCTATCTATGCAGGCGCTGTTCTTCGCGCCGCATGTGGCGCCGTTTCTGTATTTCCAGTTCTGATGCGCCGTCTGCTGCTAAGCTGCGCGCTGTCGCTGATCGTCTATGCCGGCGCCTTCGCCTGGCTGCTGGACCGGCCGCTGACCCTGGGGGTGCTACAGGCCCGGATCGAGGCGAACCTGACCCTGGGCCGCGCCATTCAGACGCCCAAGCTGGTCATCCTGGCGGGATCGAACGGCCCCTACTCCCACCGCTGCGAGACCATTCAACCGTTGATCGGGCGTCCCTGCATCAACGCCGGCGTCGCCGTGGGCGTTGGCCTGGACTACCTGTTCACCCGCTGGAAACCGGAATTGCACCCGGGCGACATCGTCTATCTGCCGCTGGAGGAAGCCCAGTACGTCCGTTCCCGCCTGACCAGCGACCTTGGTC
The DNA here is from genome assembly GCA_021805665.1 of Pseudomonadota bacterium. Lineage (GTDB taxonomy): Bacteria > Pseudomonadota > Alphaproteobacteria > Acetobacterales > Acetobacteraceae > Rhodopila. The sequence goes on along the minus strand of JAJZEV010000165.1, from coordinate 23,762 downwards.
CGGACGCCGCGATCATGCTGCGGCACGACCGGACCACGCTGTTGGCGATGCCGCCTCGGCGGCAGATCGCCGCCTTGTTTTCCGGCGACCTGCGCGGCGCGATCATGAGCGCGATCGAAACCGCCCTGGTCAGCGACGATTTCCAGGATCCGCGCGCCGCGGTCTCCGGCGGCTTCAACACGCAGGGCGACCGCATCGGCCATACAGCGCGGCTGGCCGCGGGCAACCTGTCCGCCCTGGCGGCGATGGTGCCGTTTCATCCGACCGCGAACGAGATCGCCGCCGGCTATGGCACGCGGGTTGTCGGCGAGTTCATAAGCTGGGCCAGCCCGCACGGGGTGCGGGTGATCGGCGGGCTGCCGGTCGGCTTTATCGATTCCCCCATCGGCACCGAGGAAAAGGCCGCGATGCGGGCGGTGTTCCGCGACCGGGGGGTGCCGTTCCTGGAAACCGCGGGCGGCGGGCGGTATCCAAGGTCGGCGTTCTTCGACACCCCAGACCACCTGAACGAGACGTTCCAGATCGAGAACTCCCGCGCCGTCGCGCGCGGGCTGGAGGCGCTTATTGACCGGAAACTGGCACAGTCGCGGTGATGGGGCAGCTATGCTGCTGCTTGTCCTCGCACCGAACCCGGGCCTGAACCAGGGCGTCGTTCGGGGAGTTCGCGCAGGCTACGTTGCACACCGACAGGTTGCCCGACATCCAGCACGCGACCCCAATGTCCGAGGCGGTGTCCGATGCACAGCGCGAGGCGTTCTCCGCGGTGTTATGAATGTCGGGCTGGCGTTCGAACCCCCGGCTCATATCCGCGAAAACGCAGAATTTTGCCTCCGCCGACCGGGACAGACAGGTATCAAGGGCCTGTAAGCCAACGCGGGGCGGCATGGATTTCGGGCATGGCATGCGATTATCGACCGGCGTGTCGGTTTCCGCCGAAGCGATGCGCATGCGCGACGCATACAGGTCGTTGTTCGCCAGATCGGCGATCATGTAGGTGACCGTACACTTGGTCGGTGCCTTGCTGTCGGCGATGACCGGCGGCTGATACAGCGGCAGATCGAACGCCAGCGGGCCAGCATGGGCGTTCGCATACAGGATGGTTGCCGCCAGCGCCGCGACCGCCACGGTTCGGATCCAAGCGCGCATCGTCAATTGGTCCCTTGCCGCCAGCGGATCGGGGTCAGATAGCCCGCGGTCGCATCGGTGATGTCCACCACCTGTGTCTTTCCGACGTGGTACCGGACGCTCAACGCGACCTTCTGCCCCATCGGAACGAAACGGGCGAAAATCTGGCGGGCAGCCGGATCGGTGTCGGTGCAGGTCTTGTCCGGGATCAGGCGGTAGGACAGTCGAAAGAAGCCCTCTTCCCGGAACAGGAACACCAAATAACTGCCGGTCCCGGTGCAGGCTGTCAGCCCCATGCGCAACGGACCCGCGGCATCGATCGGAACGCCGAAATAGCGGACTTCGCCCGGATACTCGTTGGCCAGGGTCAGGGCGTTCCATGACATCCCGGGATACGGTGCCGGCAGTTTCGCATTCAGATCGGCTGGCGACATACCGAACGCGATGCCGCCGGCCAGGTTGGCGAAATCGGCCGCGGACTGGCTGATCGCGGGACGAGAGCGCAGCATGTCGGTGTCCCACTGGACCGGCGCCGGGAAAAACACCGGCCTGGCCTGTTGGGGCGCGGCGTCGGGCGGCTGGGCGCAAGCCTGCCCGGCCCCCAGCAACAGCAGCAGGGCAATGCGGCGCAGACCCATCGTCGTTTCCCTTGGTAAGCAATCGGCAGCTAACCTAGCCGTCGCCAATGGCGCGGGGAAGTACTGCATCGGCGGATGCACCCGATCGCGCATTGAAACATAACGCGCGCGACCGCATATGGGCCGGCGCAAGGAGATTACCCATGGACGACACTGTTTTAGAGCACCACTCATTTGGCGCCGAGGTCGGCCGCCTGCTGGATCTGGTCGTACACTCGCTGTATTCCGAGCGGGAAATTTTTCTGCGGGAACTGGTGGCGAACGCGGCCGATGCGGTGGACCGCCGCCGGTTCGAGGCGCTGACCGACTCCAATCTGGCCCCGCCGCCCGACGCCAAGATCCGGATCGTGCCCGACAAGGACGCCAGCACGCTGCTGATTTCCGACGACGGGATCGGCATGACGCGCCAGGAGCTGATCGACAACCTGGGCACCATCGCCCGCTCCGGCACCCGGGCTTTCACACAAAACCTGGCGAACGCGAAGCCGGAGGACCGGCCGAGTCTGATCGGTCAGTTCGGTGTGGGCTTCTACTCGGCGTTCATGGTCGCCGACCGGGTCGAGGTCACGTCGCGCAAGGCCGGCAGCGAGGAGGCGTTCACCTGGGCGTCGGAAGGCGCGGGGCAGTTTACCCTGGCCCATGCGGCGCGGGAGCAGCCCGGCACCGACATCGTGCTGCACATGAAGTCCGATGCGTCCGAATACCTGGAGCCGATGCGGTTGGAGACGGTGATCCGCAAATGGGCGGACCACATTACCCTGCCGATCACGGTGGCCCGGGACGGCAAGGACGAGCCGGCCAACGAGGGTACCGCGCTGTGGCGCAAGGCCAAATCCGAAACGACGGAGCAGTCCTACAAGGAATTTTACCGGCACCTGGGACACTACTTCGACGAACCCTGGGCGACGCTGCACTGGAAGGCCGAGGGCACGCTGGAATATTTCTGCCTGCTGTTCATTCCCGGCATGAAGCCGTTCGATGTGGTGGACAACGATCGCGACGCGCATGTGCGCCTGCACGTCCGGCGCATGTTCATCACCGACAAGGCCGATCTGTTGCCGCACTGGCTGCGTTTCGTCAGTGGCGTGGTCGATACCGAGGACCTGCCGCTGAACGTCTCACGCGAGATGTTGCAAACCACCCCGGTGCTGGCGCGCATTCGCAAGGCGCTGATCGGGCGAGTGCTGTCGGAACTGAAAAGCCGCGCCAAAGAGGCCGAGGACTACAACACGTTCTACGAAAACTTCGGTCCGATCCTGAAGGAAGGCGTTTGGGAGGATTCCGAACACCGAGCGGAAATCGCCCCGCTGCTGCGCTTCCGGTCCTCGGCACAGGACGGCTGGACCTCGCTGGCCGACTATGTTGGCCGGATGCAGGAAGGCCAGGATACGATCTACTTTCTGTCCGGCGATCATGCCGAGGCGCTGAAGTCCTCGCCGCAGCTCGAGGGCTTCCGTGCGAAGGGCCTGGAAGTGCTGCTGATGGCCGACCCGATCGATTCGTTCTGGCCGGAGCGGCTGGATAGTTTCGAGGGTAAGAACCTGCGCAGCGTCACCCAGGCGGCGGAAGACATCGGCAAGGACGACGACCTGCCCGATATCTCCCTGCTGCTGGCGGCGATGAAAACCGCCCTCGGCGACCGCATCTCCGACGTGCGCTCCACCGCTCGGTTGACCGACAGCGCGGTTGTGCTGGCGTCGGACGGTAAGGGGCCGGATCTGGCGATGCAGCGGCTGATGCGCCGGGCTGGGCGCGCGATGATGCCCGCGAAGCCGGTCTTGGAGGTGAACCCAAGGCACAAGCTGATCGAAATCCTGATGGCGAAGCTGGACGACACGGCGCTGATCGCCGAGGCGTCGGAGACGCTGCTGGACCTGGCACAGGTGCAGGAAGGCGACCTTCCCGCGGACCCGAACGCATTTGCGCGCCGGGTGACAAGCCTGCTGGCTGGCAGCCCGGGCTGAATGACGCCGCCGGCCGGGTGACAAACCTGGCCGGCGCGATACCTTGGCCGATGACCGTCACGGTGCCGGCCGCGGCCGAACCGGAACGACCCATCGCGAGGACCATCGACCATGCTCGATCAGCCGTTCGACTTTATCGTTTCGTCCGCCGAGGGCGCCCGTTCGGTGCATGTGGTCCGGCCCGATGCGTTGCCGGACTTCCTGGCGAAACTGCCGCCGGCCCAAGCAGCGTTCCTGCGCGAGGGCGGATTCGCCGCGAAAGCGGGAGAGCTTCGTTTCCTGCCCGGCGAGGCGGGAATCGAGGCCGCGGTGCTGGGAACAGGCAACGATTCCACGCCGTTCGTGTTCGGCGGGCTGCCGATGCAACTGCCGGAAGGCCCGGTCTGGAAGCTGGAACCGGGCGACTACGACGATCGCGCGGCCACGCTGGGCTATTGCCTTGGCGCGTATCGTTACAACGGGTTTACCAAGGGCTCGCGCGGGCCTGCTTCGCTGTTCGTTCCGGACGGCCACGAACTCAGTACGATACAGGCCGCGGCGGCATGGATGGTGCGCGACCTGATCAATACGCCGGCCAACATCCTGGGGCCGGTGGAACTGGCCGAGTTTGCCGTATCTCTGGCGGATCGATACGGTGCGGCTTGCGAGACCGTATCGGGCGAAGCGCTGGACGCGGCATACCCGACGATCGCGGCGGTCGGCCGGGGCTCCGCACGGCCGCCCCGGGTCGTGACCTTTCATTGGCATGGCAGTACAGCCCCCGGGGACGCCCCGCTGCTGTCGCTGTGCGGCAAGGGAGTCTGTTTCGATACCGGCGGTTACGACCTGAAGCCGTCGGCCGGCATGCTGCGGATGAAAAAGGATATGGGCGGGGCGGCGGCCGTGCTTGGACTGGCGCGCACGATCATGGCGGCCGACCTGCCGATCCGTCTGGCTGTTCGGGTGGGCTGCGTTGAAAATTCGGTCTCTGGAACAGCGATGCGCCCATCGGATGTGATTCGCACCCGTTCCGGTCTAAGCGTCGAAATTGGTAACACCGACGCCGAGGGGCGGCTTGTGCTGTGCGATCTGCTGGATGAGGCATGCGACGAACATCCGGCATTGCTGATCGACTACGCCACCCTGACCGGTGCCGCGCGCGTGGCACTGGGCCCGGATCTGCCGGCGCTGTTCAGTAACGACGACGCTCTCGCGGATGCGATTTCGCGGTTTGGCAATAAGGTAGATGATCCGATGTGGCGGCTGCCGCTTTGGGCGGGATACGACGAGTGGCTGAAAAGCGCTGTCGCGGACGTGAATAACGTATCGGTCAAGCCGATGGCGGGGGCCATAACGGCGGCGCTGTACTTGCAGCGTTTTGTGAAACCCGGTGTGCCGTGGATGCATATCGATCTTTACGCATGGAACGATCAAAGCCGCCCCGGGCGCCCTGAAGGCGGTGAGGCAATGGCCATCCGGGCTGCTTTCGCGCTTGCCCGGGGCGGACTGAAGGTCTGACGGAAAGGCCAGCCCAACTGTTTGGGCTCGCGATACGAAACAGTTCCCATATTGTAATAAGGTTGACACGTATTTGTATTATCGCTAATTAAAATGGCCATGGGGCGATTAGTATCGCCCGGTCAAGAAAGGAATTTCGACGTGGCAGCTCCTCCAAACCCGGTTTCGGATGCCCAAGTCGGCCTCCTTCGGGACACGGTCGTGGCACTGGTGCGCCGCGACGGCGCGGACCTTTCGGCCCGGCAGCTTGGGGTGTTCCTGACGTGTTACCTGAACGAGGGCGCGCACACGGTTCGCGGGCTGGCCGCGGAGCTGAATGTTTCGAAGCCGGCGATCACCCGGGCGCTGGATCGGCTTGGTGAGCTGGATTTGGCCCGCCGCAAGGTCGATCCGCTGGACCGGCGCAGCGTACTGGTTCAACGCACCCCGAAGGGTTCGGCGTTCCTGCGGGATCTGCGGGCCATCATGACAGAAGCCTCCGGGGGCGGCAAAAAGCCGTCCAAAAAGGCCGCGACCTGACAGTCTTGCCAATGTCGCGGTGATTTGCCTTACGCCGCACCGGAGTTTGCCGGGGCGGCGTCGGGACGTATCGTTGCAAGTGCTTCGACAGGCCCGCTGTCATGTCCGGGCGGTTCGCAAACCCCGGAAATCGCATGCACCCGGGCACTTCCCAGCCGCGCAACGCCAAGAAAGATCGAATACCGGCGTAAAGCGATTGCGTCGGCGCCGAAACAGATATCGTTCCGGGTCTTCCCTGCCCGTCCGCGGGGGCGCCTTAGGCGGCGCGGCGCAATAAACGGGTCGCTTGGCGGATATCGCTGGCCTTTGCTCGCCATGACGCGTTCCACTGAACGTGCGCCAATCGAAGCGGTTATTGCGCCGCGCATCCTTAGCGGCGCCAGCCGCCGCCGTAGCCCCAGCCATAACCCCCGCCATAATAAGGTCCGCCGTACCCGTAACCATAAGGCGGATAGGCCGGATAGGCGATACAACCGCCAAGGGTCGCGGCCATACCCAGGGCAGCGAGGGGCAGCAGCCAACGCAAGCGGAACCGGTTTGCCATGGACGACATCCTTCCATCAGGGTGGATCGTATATGGTGTTGGATCGCGGCGACTCCCGGGCGCGGGTGCGTCGAAGCCGTGGCGAGCCATGCGGTTTCATCGGCGCCGCCATGCCGGGCCGGCGGGATCAGACGATCCGGTCGCGGAATGTCTGCGGGTAAGGAACGGTATCGCGAAACGACGCCCGCTTTTCCAGCCGGTCGCTGAGGTCTGCCAGATTCGGATGGCGGCCGCGCCAGGGGAAGTCGGGCCAGCGCACGGACAGGTATCCGGTCACCGTTCCGGCCGCGATGTCGGCCAAACCGAAGCGGTCTCCGACAACGTAGTCCCGTGCGCCGGCAATCCGAGCGAGGGCGGCGAGGCCACCGTCGATTTTTCGCTGCTGGCGGGCCATCCAGGGTTGGCTTCGATGCTCCTCCGGCCGCTGGCGTTCCATGAACAGCAGCACGAAAGCGTCGCAGATGCCATCGCACAGTACCTCGACCTGCCGGGCCGCGAGTTTGCCGTCGATGTCGTCCGGCAGCATCGGCGGTTCGGGAAATTTGGCTTCCAGGTATTCCAGGATGAAATGGGATTCATAGACCGCCGATCCATCCGGCAGGATCAGCACCGGAAGCTTCTCCAGCGGGTTGTGGCGGGGCGTGACGGTTGTGCTGTCCCACGGAACCTCCGTCTGGAGGACGAACGGGATGGACTTTTCCGCCAGCGCGATACGGACCTTGCGCGCGTAAGGGCTGGGTGTCGCACTTATCAGCGTCAGCATCGATGGTTCCTCCGCCTTTGGGTTCCAGGAATGGCCGCGCCCCGCGATCGGGGTCAGTCGATCACGATCCGCGGACCGCTGCCGCGCGACACCGCCGCGCCGGACACTTTCTGCCAGACCCTGGCGGCCAGGTCGCCATAGGCCTTGGCGGCATCGCTGTCGGGCGCCGACGCCGATATCGGCGTTCCCGCGTCGGACGCGGTGCGAATTTCGAGCAGCAGCGGGATTTCGCCCAGGAACTCCGCGCCCAGCCGGGCGGCTTCGGTTTTAGCGCCGCCGTGGCCGAAAATGTCGGCGCGGTGGCCGCAGTTGGGGCAGCAATAGAAGCTCATGTTCTCGACCAGACCCAGGACGGGCACATTGGTCTTTTCGAACATCCGCACGCCGCGTCTGGCGTCGATCAGGGCGATGTCCTGCGGGGTGGAAACGATCACCGCCCCGGTGAGTGCCACGCGCTGCGCCATGGTCAGCTGCGCGTCGCCGGTGCCGGGCGGCATATCGACCACCAGGATATCCAGCGCGCCCCATTCGACCTGGCCCATCATCTGTTCCAGCGCGCCCATCACCATCGGACCGCGCCAGATCATCGGGGTTTCCTCATCGACCAGGAAGCCGATGGACATGCATGAGATGCCCCAGGCCCGCAGTGGGATCATCTTGTCGCCGCGGACTTCGGGCTTGCGGCTGAGGCCGACCATGCGGGGCAGGCTGGGTCCATAGATATCGGCGTCCAGCAGCCCGACCTTGTGCCCCTGACGCGCCAGCGATACCGCCAGATTGACCGCGACAGTGGATTTGCCGACGCCGCCCTTGCCCGAGGCGACGGCGACGATTGCCTTCACGTCCGGCAGCAGCAGCGCCTTCTTGTCGGCCGGTCCGCCATGGCCGTGCGCATGCGGCGCGGGTGCGGGTGCGGTCTTATGGGCGGTCAGGATCGCGGTCACGTTGGTCACGTTGGGCTGGCGCATCAGCACCGCCTCCACCTCGCGGCGCAGCGGTTCCATCGATGCCGCCTTGGTGCGGTCGGTCACCAGCGTTGCCTGCACCAGGCCCCCACGCACCTGAATGTCCTCCACCAGCCCGGCGGAGACGATATCGCGGGAGGAAAACGGATCCTTCACCTGGCGCAGCGCATCGCGCAGGGCATTCGGAGACGCATCGACCATGGCTGTTGAACCCTTACCTTGCAAACCTGACACGGGCGGCGGATAAGCACCGCGCCGCGAGCCCGTGTCCAGACCGATATGGCGCATCGCGGCGTTTCCGCCAACGGCTTCGCGCGCAGGGGCGCCCGCTTTTTTGGGGCGTCCGGGTGGGCGATCCGTGTCGGCGCGTCGACAGGAGCTGCATCCGATATGCCTTGGAATAACGGCGGTCCCGGACCTTGGGGCAACCCTTCAGGCTCCTCGGGCGGAGACGGCGACAAGAAACCGACGCAGGGTCCGTGGGGCAACAAGGACGCCAACGGCAATGGCGGCAGACCTGAGCCCGACCGTATTCCGAAACGCCCCGGTGGCCCGTTCGGTCCATTCGGCGGCGGCGGCGGCGGCGGCAATCCTCCCGACCTGGATAAGCTTGTCGCGCAGGCGCAGGGCTACCTCCGCGGCCTGCTGGGCGGCGGGTCAGGCAGCGGACGGGGCGGTTCGACCGGGGACGGGGGTCTGTTCGGCGGCTTCGTGAACGGCCGCGGCCTTGTGCTGCTGGCGCTGGCGGTGGTGGCGATCTGGGCCGGCTCCGGCTTTTACCGCGTGCAGCCCGATGAACAGGGCGTGGTTCTGCGCTTCGGCGCTTACGCTTACTGGACGCCGCCCGGCCTGCACTGGCATGTGCCGTGGCCGGTAGAGGCCATCGAACTTCCCACCGTCACCCGCATCAACCGCACTGAAATCGGCTATCGCTCGATTCCCGGCGGCAATGTCGAATCCGGCCGCGATGCCGCCGGCCGCGACGTTCTGGCTGAAAGCCTGATGCTGACCGGGGACGAGAACATCATCGACATCGATGTCGCCATCTTCTGGCGGATCAACGACGCATCGGCCTTCCTGTTCAACACCGCCAATCCGGAAACGCTGGTGCGCGCGGTCGCCGAAAGCTCGATGCGGGAGGTTATCGGCCGCACCCCGATTCAGCCGGCGCTGACACAGGCGCGCGCGCAGATCGAAGCCGATGTGCTGAAGCAAACCCAGGAAATCCTGGATCGCTACAAAGCCGGCGTTGAGATCACCCAGGTGCAGTTGCAGAAGGTCGATCCGCCCGCCGCGGTGATCGAAAGCTTCCGCGACGTTCAGCGTGCGAATACGGATGCCGAGCGGATGCGGAACGAGGCGGAGTCGTACCGCAACGACATTGTCCCCCGCGCCCGCGGCGATGCCGCCCGCATCGTAGCGGAGGGCCAGGGCGCCAAGGCAGCCTCGATTGCCCGGGCCACCGGCGAGGCACAGCAGTTCGACAGTGTGCTGAAAGCATACCAAGCGGCGAAGGATGTGACATTGCGCCGGATGTATCTGGACACGATGCAGGACGTGCTGATGCATGGACAGCCGCTGGTGGTGGACGACAAATTGAAGGGCCTGGTACCGTTCCTGCCGCTGAACGTACCGCCGCCGCAGCCGGCCGCGGCGCCAGCCCCCGCCTCCTCCGCCGTCCCGGGAGCCAGCCGATGAACCGGACAGGCATTGCCGCCATTGCCGCGCTCGCGGCCGCGCTTCTTGTCGCCAGCGCGTCGCTGTTCACCGTGTCGCAGACCGAACATGTGCTGGTCGTTCAGTTCGGCGAGGTTGTCCGGCCGATCGACGATCCCGGATTGCATGCGAAGATTCCGTTCATTCAGAACATCATCACGTTCGATAACAGGCTTCTGGCGGTGGAACTGCCGGGCGAGGAGGTGATCCTGGGCGATCAGCGCCGCCTGATCGTCGATACCTTCACGGTGTTTCGCATCACCGACCCGCTGCGCTTCTATCAGGCGATCGGGCCGGTGCCGGAGAATATCCGCGGCCGGTTGAACTCGGTCGTCACCGGCAGCCTGCGCCGCGTGCTCGGCACCAACAAACTGCTGGATGTGCTGTCGGCCGACCGGGAGCATATCATGGCTGCGATCCGGGGGCAGGTGAACACCGAGATGAGGAATTTCGGTGTTTCGATCGTCGATGTACGGATCCGGCGTGCCGACCTGCCGCAAGAGAACACCCAGGCGATCCTGTCACGCATGCAATCGGAACGTCAGCGCATCGCCGCCCAGGCTCGGGCCGAGGGTGCCGAGGCATCGCAACGCATCAAGGCGGAAGCCGAACGCGACCGCACGGTTATCGTGGCCGACGCACGCGCCACGGCGGACAATTTGCGCGGCGAAGGCGAAGGCGAAGCGACCAACATCTATGCCAAGGCATTCGGCCAGGATCCGGCGTTTTTCTCGATCTGGCGTACATACCAGGGTTATCGCGACATTTTCGACAGCGGCAGCGCCCGCGTCGTTCTGTCTCCGGACAACGATTATCTAAAATATCTGCAAAGCGCCCCTGCCGGTCCATCGCCATAGGAAACCGCTCGTGTCTTTCGCCTGATAAGTTGCTAGCCTCCCGACCCGGTCCATATATCGCCTACACGCCAGGAAAACCGATCATGCGCCTGATACGCTCCTCCGCCGCCCGTGCCGCCTTGCTTGGCGTGTCTTTCGCGTTGGCGATTCCGTCCGTCACCCTGGTCCATCCGGCCATCGCGCGGTCCGCGCCCGACAGTTTCGCCGATTTGGCCGCCAGACTGCTGCCGGCGGTGGTGAATGTGTCATCCACCCAGACGCTCACTGCCAAGAACGGGCCGGCTGCCGGGCCGGAGATGCCGGCCTTTCCGCCGGGTTCGCCGTTCGAACAGTTCTTCAAGGATTTCCTGAACCGCAACCATCCCGGCGGCGGCGGCAGCGGTGGCGGCGACAGCCAGCCGGCGCCGCGGCGCGCACAAAGCCTCGGGTCGGGTTTCATTGTCGATCCGGCCGGCTACGTCGTCACCAACAATCATGTGATCGAAGGCGCCGACGAGGTTTCCGTGACGCTGCAGGACGGCACCACGCTGAAGGCAACGATCGTCGGCCGGGATGAAAGCGGGGATCTGGCACTGCTGAAGGTCAAATCCGACAAGCCGCTGCCCACGGTTGAATTCGCTGACTCGTCGCAATCGCGGGTCGGCGACTGGGTGCTGGCGATCGGTAACCCGTTCGGCCTGGGCGGCACCGTGACCGCCGGCATCGTGTCGGCACGCGGCCGCGACATCCACCAAGGCCAGTACGACGACTTCATCCAGACAGATGCGGCGATCAACCGGGGCAATTCCGGCGGACCGCTGTTCAACATGGACGGGCAGGTGATCGGCATCAATACGGCGATTTTCTCCCCGTCCGGCGGGTCGATCGGCATCGGTTTCGCGATCCCGGCGAATATGGCCAAGAACATCGTGGCGCAGCTTAAGGAATACGGACATCCGCGGCGTGGCTGGCTGGGGGTAAAAATCCAGCAGGTAACACCTGAAATCGCTGAAAGCCTTGGCCTGAAAGATGCCAATGGCGCGATGGTGGCCGGCGTCACGGACGGCGGCCCGGCGGAGAAAGCCAAAATCCGCGGCGGCGATATCATCCTGAAATTCGACGGCCACGACGTGAAAGAGATGCACAACCTGCCGCGCATCGTGGCGGATGCAGAGGTCGGCAAGGAAGTCCCCGTGGTCGTGTGGCGGGACGGCAAGGAGATCACGGTCCAGACCACGCTGGCAGAACGCCCGGCCGACGAACAGCTTGCCGCGGCCGACGGGGGTAAGCCAGCCGACACGACCAAGCCGATCGATATCGCCGGTCTCGGCCTGAAGGTGGCACCGGTCAGTCAGGAGTTGAAGGAAAAATTCCAGCTTCAGGATGGTCAAAAGGGTGTCGTGATCCTGGACGTTGCGCCCAACACGCCGGCGGCCGACCGCGGACTGAAGCCGGGCGACGTCATCGTCGAAGTGCAGCAGACCGGGGTTGCCGTCCCGGCGGATATCCAGAAGCAGGTCGAGGCAGCCATTAAGGCCGACCGGAAGAACATTCTGATGCTGATTCAACGCGAAGGCGGCGTCCAATACGTGCCGCTGGCGCTGACCAAGGCCCCTGCCCCCAAGGACAAACAGCCCGGGTAAGCCCGGCCGTACCGGAAGCCGTCGGTGGCGGCTTCCGGTCGATCAGGCGCCGACGAAGGCCGACGCCGGGTATCCCTGCGCGAACAGCAAAGCCCGCAGATCGGCGTGATCGACCTTCGCCCGGGCCTCTCGGGCGACGACCGGCTTGGCATGGAACGCGATGCCCAGACCGGCGGCCTTCAGCATATCCAGATCGTTTGCCCCGTCGCCGACCGCCAGTGTCGCGTGCAACTTGACCCCTCGTTCGGCGGCCAGTTCGTTCAGCGCGGCCAGTTTGCTGTCGCGGTCCAGGATTGGGTCCGCAACCCGCCCGGTCAGCGCCGCGCCATCGTCCAGCAGTGTGTTAGAGCGATGGGTGTCGAAGCCAAGCTGGGCGGCGACCTTGCCGGTGAAGAAGGTGAAGCCGCCTGACACCAACGCCGTCAACGCGCCCTTGGACCGCATGGTCGCCACCAGTTCCCTGGCGCCGGGCGTCAGGCGCACCTGCTGCCAGGTCTTTTCGAGCGCGTCGAGATTCAGGCCTTTCAGCATCGCCACCCGCTCCCGCAGGGCGGATTTGAAATCCAGTTCCCCGTTCATCGCCCTGGCGGTGATGGCGGAGATTTTCTCGCCAAGGCCAGCGAAGGCCGCCAGTTCATCCAGCGTTTCGCCCTGAACGATCGTGCTGTCCATATCGGCGATCAGCAACGCCTTGCGGCGTCCGCGCGCCTTGGTCACGATGGCGTCGATCTGGTTTCCGCCGATCGCGTCGCGCAAAGCAATGCGGTCCAGCGGTACGGACAGCGGGATATCGGCGGCCTCCCCCGGCGACAGAACCACCGGCGGGGCGCCGCGTATCGCGTTGCGTATCTGATTGAGGATCGCGGGTGTCAGGCTGGTCGCCTCGCGCTGGGCGACGATGGTCAGGATTTCGGTCATTACGGCCGGAACCTGACAGCGCGGCCCCGTGCTTGCAAGCGAATGCTTGAAGGGATGTTGTGGATTATGAGGAATTTTAACTCATAATTTGTTTGCGGATTCACTCCGACTGCATTAAATCGATTTTGGAGATTGAAATGCCGCCATGGCGTTTACCCATGCATCCGACTGCTGCGTTTCGCGGGGTTTTCTGTTCCGGGTCGTCGCGGTCTTCGGCGTTTAGGGGATGGCTACCGGCAATCTCGTCGAGCTGGAAGCGGGATGACCGGTGGCCGGGCCAAGGTCCGGCGCGTTGGTAACGCATGACCTTGGTTCAGCGGGCAGGAACATACTATGAAGGCAATGACATTCCCCCCCACCCCGGCCGCCGAAGCCAACGATCGGCCGGATTCCAAGCTGAAAACGTCGAAAAATCGTGTGCAGTTCGATCTGGCGCCTCGCTCCATGGACCGGTTGAACGTGCTGAAGCTCAAGACCGAAGCGGCATCCTATGCCGAAGTGGTCAAGAACGCGCTGCGGCTGTACGAAGCGTTGATCGAAGAAACCGAAAGCGGCAAGCAGTTCTTTGTGCAGGACCGGAACGGCGCGATGTCGCCCTACCGCCTGTTTCTGTGATCGCACCCGGCAATGCTGCCGCATGCCCTGATCGTCGCCGGTCCCACCGCCAGCGGTAAATCCGCGCTGGCGGTGGCCATAGCCGAACGTCTGCGGGGCACGATCGTCAACACCGATTCCATGCAGGTTTATCGGGAGCTTCGGGTTCTGACCGCGCGACCCACGGTCGAAGAAGAAGCCCTGGTTCCCCATCGGCTGTATGGTATTCGCGCAGCGGCCGAGGCCGGCAGCGTCGCCTGGTGGCGGGAGCAGGCACTGGCCGCGATGGACGAAGCCCGCGTATCGGGTCGTCTGCCCATCCTGACCGGCGGCTCCGGCATGTATTTCGCCGCGTTGACCGACGGGCTGGCCGATATTCCCGACCCGGGCGCGGAGGCCCGGGCCGAGGCTCGAAGGCTGCTTGCCGACCAGGGTTCGGCGGCGCTGCACGCCAGCCTGGCCCATGTCGATCCGGCCACCGCCGCGCGCCTGAAGCCGGAGGACAGCCAGCGCATCGCCCGGGCGTGGGAGGTCTGGCGAGGAACCGGTATGGGCCTCGCGGCATGGCAGAACCGACGGAGTGCGCCGGCACCGTGGCGGTTTACCGCGATCCGGCTCGACCCGCCCCGCGATACCCTGCGTGCGGCCATCGCCGTACGGTATGAAGCGATGATGCGCGACGGGGCGCTGGATGAGGTGCGGGATTTGATGGAACTGAACCTGGACCCCAGCCTGCCGGCGATGCGCGCGCATGGCGTGCCGGAACTGTCGGCCTATCTGCGCGGCACGCTGTCGCTGGAGGAAGCCGGCCGCCGGACAGAGCTTGTCACCGGACAGTACACCAAGCGGCAGGCGACATGGTTCCGCCATCGCGCGCTTGCACCTCAGCCCCGCGCTTTCACGATAAATGCGCGATTTTTCTCTATGGCGCAATTTTCGGAAAGAGAATGCGACGAATTGTTCACGTTTATTGAAAACGAGGGTTGACCGGCAGCCTCAGGGCGCCTATCCGTCCGCCCCTATTCAGCAAACAGGAGCCGAACGATGTCGGCGGACATGACCCAGTCGGGAGCAGAAATCCTTCTTCGAGCCCTTAAGGACCAGGGCGTAGAGGTTATTTTCGGCTACCCCGGCGGCGCCGTATTGCCGATTTACGATGCGCTGTTTCAGCAGAATGCCATTCGGCACATCCTGGTGCGGCATGAGCAGGCGGCGGTGCATGCCGCCGAGGGCTATGCGCGCTCGACCGGCAAGGTCGGCGTGGTGCTGGTGACCTCCGGCCCCGGTGCGACCAATGCGGTGACCGGCCTGCTGGACGCTTTGATGGACAGTATTCCGCTGGTGTGCCTGACCGGCCAGGTGCCCACCCACCTGATCGGCAACGATGCCTTCCAGGAAGCCGACACCACCGGGATCACCCGCCCGGCGACGAAGCACAACTATCTGGTCAAGCGCGGCGAGGACCTTGCCCGCGTGGTGCATGAGGCGTTTTATGTCGCGCGCAGCGGCCGGCCCGGCCCGGTTGTGATCGATCTGCCCAAGGACATCGTCATCAACAAGGCCCCATATGCGGAGCCTGCCGTTCAACATTCCAGCTACCGGCCGCGGACAGAGCCCGATATGGGGCAGATCGCCAAAGCGATCGTGCTGATGAAGCAGGCCAAGCGGCCGGTGATCTATGCCGGCGGCGGCGTGATCAATGCCGGGCCGGAAGCGGCCGAGGCGCTGACTAAATTGGCCCGCCTGACCGGTTTCCCGATTACGCATACGCTGATGGGGCTGGGCGCGTTCCCGGCCAGCGATCCGCAGTTTCTGGGCATGCTGGGCATGCACGGCACCTACGAAGCCAACCTGGCGATGCATGGCTGCGACATGATGCTGGCGATCGGCGCCCGCTTCGACGATCGCGTAACCGGGCGGCTGAATGCGTTCAGCCAGGGATCGAAGAAGATCCATATCGATATCGACGGGTCCTCGATCAACAAGAACGTCCCGGTGGATGTGCCGATCGTCGCGGATGCCGGCAAGGCGCTGAACGCGCTGCTGGCGGCGTGGCAAGCCAGCGACGAGCCGACCGATAAGCCGGCATTGGCTTCCTGGTGGCGCCAGATCGATGAGTGGAAGGGCAAGGACAGCCTGAAATTCACTCAGGACATGAAGCGCGGCGGCATCATCAAGCCGCAATACGCCATTCAGCGCCTGTTCGAGATCACCAGGGCGCGTGGCAAGGACACTTTCATCACCACCGAAGTCGGCCAGCATCAGATGTGGGCGGCCCAGCATTTCCACTTCGACAAGCCGAACCGCTGGATGACGTCGGGCGGCCTGGGGACGATGGGCTATGGTCTGCCAGCCGCCATGGGCGTTCAGATCGCGCATCCGGACGCGTGCGTGGTGGATATCGCCGGGGAGGCATCCATCCTGATGAATATTCAGGAAATGGGCACGCTGGCGCAGTACCGCCTGCCGGTGAAGGTGTTCATTCTGAACAACCAGTACATGGGCATGGTACGGCAGTGGCAGGAACTGCTGCACGGCAGCCGGTATTCCGAGACGTATTCGTCCGCGCTGCCGGATTTCGTGAAACTGGCCGACTCGTTCCATGCCACCGGCATGCGCGCTCAGTCGGTCGATCAACTGGACGACGTGATCAACGCGATGCTGGATTGCCCGACGGCTGTCATCGCCGACATCGCGGTGGATCAGGCGGAAAACTGCTTCCCGATGATCCCCAGCGGGGCGGCCCACAACGAAATGCTGTTGGGGCCGGAGCATGAATCGTCCGGCGTAGGCATTACCGACGCGGGTATGGCGCTGGTCTGACCGGCGCCTGCCTCTTGCCTATCGGTTCGCGGCGGGGCATGACCCCGCGCGCGGGCGGATATCCCATTCCCCTTGCATTCTGGTTTTGAATGATGCCCAGCCCGACCGACACGACCCAACGCAGTGCGACCATTTCGGTCCTGGTGGATAACGAGTCCGGCGTGCTCGCGCGCGTCATCGGGCTGTTCGCCGGACGCGGCTACAACATCGACAGCCTGACCGTGGCACCCGTGGACGCCGGTGGCCTGCACAGCCGGATCAATATCGTCACCTCGGGCACCAGTATGGTGATCGAGCAGATCAAGGCCCAGCTCGATCGTCTGGTGCCGGTACATCGCGTCGCCGATCTGACGATGGACGGGCCGCATGTCGCCCGCGAACTGGCCCTGGTGAAAGTGATCGGGTTCGGCGAACAGCGGGTCGAGGCACTGCGGATCGCCGATACATTCCGAGCGCGGGTTGTCGATACGACGTTGGGCAGTTTCGTGTTCGAGCTGACGGGGAATACCGACAAAATCGATGCCTTCATCGAGCTGATGCGGGATCTCGGTTTGGCCGAGGTCTCTCGCAGCGGGATCGCCGCGTTGGCACGCGGCAGCAGCGTTATCTGAAATCAAGACAGAGGAAGAAGTACAATGCGCGTCTATTACGATCGGGATGCCGACGTTAACCTGATCAAGGCGAAGAACGTCGCGATCATCGGTTACGGCAGCCAGGGCCATGCCCATGCGCTGAACCTGAAGGAAAGCGGCGTTAAGAATCTGGCGATCGGCCTGCGGGCCGGGTCCGCCGGTATCGCCAAGGCGGAAGGCGCGGGCCTGAAGGTCATGGACCCGGCCGACGCCGCCAAGTGGGCCGACGTGGTCATGGTGCTGACCCCGGACGAAGGCCAGGGCGACCTGTACCGTGAGAAGCTGCACGCCAACATGAAGCCGGGTGCCGCCCTGGCGTTCGCGCACGGCCTGAACGTGCATTTCAACCTGCTGGACCCGCGCGCCGACATCGACGTGTTCATGATCGCGCCGAAGGGCCCCGGCCACACCGTCCGTAGCGAATATCAGCGCGGCGGCGGCGTGCCCTGCCTGGTGGCGGTCGCGCAGAACCCGTCCGGCAACGCGCTTGAAGTGGCGCTGTCCTATGCCTCCGCCATCGGCGGCGGCCGTGCCGGCGTGATCGAGACCACGTTCAAGGAAGAATGCGAAACCGACCTGTTCGGCGAGCAGGTCGTCCTGTGCGGCGGTTTGGTGGAGCTGATAAAGGGCGGTTACGAAACCCTGGTCGAAGCCGGCTACGCCCCGGAAATGGCTTATTTCGAGTGTCTGCACGAAGTGAAGCTGATCGTCGATCTGATCTATGAAGGCGGCATCGCCAACATGAACTACTCGATCAGCAACACGGCTGAATACGGCGAATACGTCACCGGCCCGCGCATCATCACGGACGAAACCAAAGCCGAGATGAAGCGCGTGCTGAACGACATCCAGACCGGCAAATTCGCCCGCGACTGGATGCTGGAGAACAAGGTGAACCAGTCCAGCTTCAAGGCGACCCGCCGCCGGCTGAGCGAGCACCCCATCGAGGAAGTGGGCGCGAAGCTGCGGGCGATGATGCCGTGGATCAGCAAGAACGCCCTGGTGGACAAGACCAAGAACTGAGTTCGGCGAAGCCGGGAACGCCACGGTTCGGGGAAATCCGCACCGTGGCGTTTTCATTTGGAACAACCGCGATCGCGGGATCAAACAACCCCGCTTTGACGCCATGCCTCCCGTTCCACGACCGCGAAGCCGAGTTCCCCCAGTATTTCGTCGGAATGTTCGCCCAAACGCGGAGCGGGGCGCCGGACCCGACAGGGGGAGTCGGAAAACTTGATCGGAAAGCCCAGCATTCGGACGATGCCATAGCCCGGTTGTTCGACGTCCATAACCATCTGCTGTTGCAGTATCTGGGGGTCCCGGAAGACCTCCGCGACGCTGTTGACCGGGCCGCACGGCACGCCGGCCTTGTTCAGCGTTTCCACCCAAAAGTCCGTCGTGTTCGCCGCCAGTTTTCCGCCGACGATGGCATTGATCCGGGTGCGGTTGACAACCCGGGCAGACTGCGTCGCGTACAGCGGATCGGTTTTCAGCCCCGGCTCCCGCAACGCATCCGCCAGACGGCCGAAAAAGGCATCATCCGCCGGGGCCAGGGCGATCTGACCGTCGCGAGTCGGGAACAGGCCATAGGGTGCGGCGATCGGGTGGTCGTTGCCGCTGCGGGCCGGCGCGGCCCCGGTCGCGAAGTAGTTCGTGGCGATGTAGCTCAACAGGCTGACCAGACCGTTGGTCAGGCTGACCTCCGCCCGCTGCCCCTGCCCTGTCGCCTTGGCCCGGGGCACGGCGGCCGCGATACTCAGCGCCGCATACAGACCTGCCACCAGATCGCTGATCGGCAGTCCGGATCGCAGCGGCGGGTCGTCGGCACCGCCGTTGACACTCATGAAGCCGCTCATGGCCTGGGCGACGAAGTCGAACGCCGGGCGATCCTTATACGGCCCCGTACTGCCAAACCCGTTGATCGAGCACACCACCAGACTTGGGCGTAGCGCCTTCAGACGGTCGTCGTCGAAGCCCAACCGGGCGAGAACGCCGGGGCGGAAGTTTTCCACCAGTACGTCGGCCTGCCCGATCGCCCGTTCCAGGATTACCTTGGCCTCCGGCTTGCGCAGGTCCAGCCGGATGGAGCGCTTGTTGCGGTTGAACTGTGCGAAATACCACGACAGCCCGTCCTTGATGGCGCCCTGTCCGCGGACGGAGTCGCCTTCTGGCGCCTCCACCTTGATGACGTCCGCCCCCATGTCGCCCAGCAGGGCGGTGCAGAACGGACCGGACAGCACGCGCGTCAGGTCGAGGACCTTTACTCCAGTCAACGGCATTGGCGTTTCCCATCGGTTAAGCCGACCTACTGTCCCACCAAGCCGGCCGGTTGCGAAGATGGCGGATATTTAATGCGATTTCGTATCGTTTGCCATTTTTCCGCCGCCGCCCCATCGCCGATCGGTCACAATTGCCGGGCTTTATTGTCGTCAGCCGGAAGCAACCGACCTTCTCCCCCGGCGTTAAGGACGAAGACCATGATACGTATTTCCGCACTGTTCGCCGCGACCGCCATGGCGATCCTGCCATTGAGTGCATTTGCCCAGACAGCCGCGACCGCACCGGCAAAGCCGGCAGCCGCGGCGGTGTCCGACCTGAAGACCCCGGTGCAGCCGAAGACGTCCGAACTGCACAGCCACCGCGCCAAAACCGGCGCGCCCGCCAAGGCCGCCGAACCGGCGAAGTCCTAGACCAGCCTTACGCGGCGGGCGGGAACGCATCCTTCCCCGTGCCGACCCGCTGCCCGTAACCGGTGGGGCCTGACCGTCATCCGGCGGTTGGGCCCCTTTGGCGTTCGGGTGCCCCTTGCCTCGGCGGGCCGGCTGCCGCATGTGAGTGGCAACAGTGCAGGAGGCACCCATGCGCGCGGTCGGCTATCGAGAATCCCTCCCTATCGACGCCCCGGAGTCCCTGGTCGATATCGATCTGCCGAAGCCGGTCCCGACCGGGCGGGATATCCTGGTTCAGGTGCATGCGATCTCGGTCAACCCCGTGGATACCAAGGTTCGCAAGCGTGCCCAACCGGCCGCCGGGGACTGGATGGTCCTGGGTTACGATGCCGCCGGCGTCGTAACGGCGGTGGGACCGGACACCAGCCTGTTCAAACCCGGCGATGCGGTTTTCTATGCTGGCGATATGACCCGCCAGGGCACCAATGCCGAACTGCATCTGGTGGACGAACGCATTGTCGGCCACAAGCCGAAATCGCTGGACTGGGCACAGGCCGCCGCGCTGCCGCTAACCGCGATCACGGCCCGGGAGGCCTTGTTCGACCGCCTGGATGTCCGCAAACCCGTCCCCGGCAGTAACGATATCCTGATCGTCGGCGGGGCCGGCGGGGTCGGTTCCATCGCCATACAGCTTGCGCGTCAGTTGACCGGCCTGCGCGTCATCGCCACCGCATCGCGCCCCGAAACCCGCGCCTGGGTCGAGGATCTGGGCGCGCACATGGTCATCGACCACACACGGCCGTTGTCCGAACAGATCGACGGCCCGGGCTTCGTGTTTTCGACGACCAACACCGACAGGCATGTTCAGGACATCGTCAAACTGATCGCCCCGCAGGGACGGTTCGGCCTGATCGACGATCCAGCGACACTGGATATCGTACCATTCAAGCGGAAAAGCGTCTCGGTGCATTGGGAACTGATGTTTACCCGCCCGATGTTCAAAACCGCCGACATGGGCGCCCAAGGCGCGCTGCTGAACGAGGTCGCCCGCCTGGTCGATGCCGGCACGATCCGCACGACCCTGGGGGAGAATTTCGGGCAGATCGATGCGGCGAATCTGAAGCGCGCCCATGCCCTGATCGAAAGCGGCCGGGCGCGCGGCAAGATCGTGTTGGAAGGCTTCCGGTAAGCCGGCCGGTTCAGGCCGGCTCCAGCAGCAACAGACCCGATGCCGTGTTGGACACGGGAATGTGGTAGTTGACGTGGCGCTGCCTGACTTTCGCTGGCAGCGTTCCGCGGGCCACCAGCCAGTTCAGCAGTTCCACGCCTTGGGTGCCGGCCAGTTCCACCAGCTCCGCCGTCGAATACTTCGTTGCCCAGGCCGGGTCGTTCATCAGGCTGTCGATGAACCGCAGGTCGAAGTCCTTGTTTATGAAGCCGGCCCGCTCCCCGTCCAGCTGGTGCGACAGGCCACCGGTACCGATGACCACCACACGCTCCCGCCCCGGCCAGGACGCGATGGCGCGCCCGATCGCCTGCCCCAGCCTGTAGCAGCGGGCAGCGGAGGGAAGCGGCGCCTGCACCGTGTTGACCACCACGGGCACGGTGCGAACCGGCCATTGCATATCCGGCCAGAACAGCGCCATCGGCAGGGTAAAGGCGTGATCGACCGTCATTTCCTGACAGGTGACCGGATCGAATTCCTCGTCCACCAGCGACTCGATCAAATGCCAGGACAGTGCCGGATCGCCGCGAAACGGCGGAACGACCGGGATTCCCCAGCCTTCGTCCGCATTGCGATATTCCGGCGCCGCACCGACCGCGAAGGTGGGCATTTTGTCCAGGAAGAAGTTCAATCCGTGGTCGTTATAGACCACCACCGCCACGTCCGGCCTGACCCGCGCCAGCCAGTCGCGCACCGGCGGAAAGCCATCGAAGAAAGGTTTCCAGTACGGATCGTTCTGCAAACCCCTGGCGATGGCACCGCCGATCGAGGGAACGTGGGAAACCGTTATCGCGCCAAGGATTTCGGCCATCGTTATACCCCCCTTGCGGCGAGAAGCCTGGCCTTGAACTGGTCTTTGGTCAGGCCGGTTTGCTGGGCGCCGATGTCCTGCATGTCCAGGCCGAAAATGCCGGCGAATTTCGCCAGGTAATAGGCATTGCCGCCGGCGGCGATCAGGCTGAGTACGTTCCGGTTTCGGATCGCTTCGCGCTGGGCGGCGTTCAGTCCGTAGCGCGCGCAGTAGGCGTCTTCGTCCCGCAGAAATGCCGCCCTGTTGTCTGCTTCATTGAACGAATAACACATCTTGTTCAGCGCATACCCCTTGCGGGCCTGCTCACCGTCGAAAATGGTCGTCCCCGGCACCGGCTGGCGTGACATTGGCGTTTCCTTTGTTGTTATCCCTCGGACAAAACCGCCTTGTCCGGGAAAGCGAGTTCATGGCGGGACCGCCATTCCGGCCGGACGAAGTTGACGATCAGCGACCGCCGCACACCGTTAATCGGGCGGCGGTGAAAGCCGTGCCAACTGTTGGCTGACGGAATGAAGATGAAGCCGGTGTTGCGCTGGTACGGCGTGGTGGCGACAAGCCGGTTCGGGCCGTCCAGAATGTCTGTCCCCCATGCTTCCGATCCCGGATCGGCCGACAGATAGATCAGCATCGTGAACAGCTTGGCACCGATGTCGGTATGCGGCTCCAGCCAGAAGCCATCGGTATCCAGGCAATACTCGATGCGCAGGAAACTACCGAGCAGATCGACATCGCAGAGGGTTTCGAGTTGGCGGACCACCTCGTCTTGTTGCAGTGTCGTCGCCAGCGCGTCGCACACCGGGTAGGTGGCCCGCTGTGCCTGACCAAAGAACAGGCGGGAGCTGTTATGGGTCTCTCTCCTGCCGGCGGTATCCTCGATGACCGGAATTTTCACTGGCAGCGCATCGATGGCGGCGCAGGTTTCGGTTGGCAGCACATGGTTCAGGAACCAGTGCGGAAACGGTTCCACGCCGGAACCGGAATGATCCAGGCTGCGGCGGAAGGTGGATGCGACCGGCATCGCTATGCCGTTTGCGCGTGCGCGAAGGTGCGCTTGGCGGTGGCGGAAATGCGGTGGCGCAGCAATTCCCGCCGCGCGGCGAAGGTGCTGGCCATCCAGTTGATCATGACGTAGCGGCGCACGCCGACAAACGGTTCGTGACCATGATAGGAACAATCCGACCGACGGAACGCCACCAGCGTCCCGGAATCGGGGGGAACCTCCGCGATGATATCGTTCAGGTCGTCGGGGCGCCGCAACAGCCGCAGGCGGCCGCCGTCAGGCTCCCAGTTGTCATTGAAATACAGCAGTGCGGTGACCAGTTTGGTGGCGCTGTCGGTGTGGATGCGCCCGTCGCGTTCCTGACAGCGGCCCCTGACCGTGATCATCACCGAACGCCCGGTCAGGTCGATGTCGAACTTCTCCGAGAACACCCGGGCGACGAGATCGGACTGTAACTCCTGGATCAGTTCGTCGAATTTCGGACCGTACGCGGTCGCTTCCACCGGCAGCAGGCCGGGATAGACGATATTCGGAAAATCGTCGCGGATCGCGGCGCCATTGGCGGGATCGACGAAATCCCGCACCACGGTGAACCGGAAGGGCTCCTGAGCGACAGTTGCCAAGCGTAACGCATTGAGATCGAGCAAAGCCATGGGATATGCGCGCCCTATTGAACCCGTTCTCCTTAGCGTGCGGAATGTCCCCGGAAATTGATTCGGATCAAGGCCGGCGGCATCGCGGGTAGGCCAATGTACCGGCACGAAAAACGGGGCGGCCATGACAGACACGGCAATCGCGAAATACCTGAACGAGCGTATTCCGCGCTACACCAGCTATCCGACCGCACCGCATTTTTCCAAGGCGGTCGGCCCCGAGTCTT
>JAJZEV010000229.1 GCA_021805665.1 Pseudomonadota bacterium | reverse complement strand
CATGTGCGACATGCGCGTGGCCGGCGAGAGCGCCCGGTTCGCCGAGAGTTTCGTCAAGGTCGGGATCGTTCCAGGCGATGGCGGCGCCTGGCTGCTGCCGCGCGTCGTAGGCTACTCCAAGGCATGCGAGATGGCCTTCACCGGCGACATGTTGAACGCACAGGAAGCCCTGGCCGCCGGGTTGGTGTCCCGGGTCGTGCCAGACGCGGAACTTTTGGACGCCGCCAAGGCCCTGGCAACCCGTATCGCGGTCAACCCGCCCTATGCCGTGCGGATGGCCAAGCGCCTGCTCATCGAGGGCCGCCACAGCCGCCTGGACACGCTGCTGGAACTCTCCGCCAGCCTCCAGGCGCTGGCCCACGCCACGGGCGACCACCGCGAGGCGGTGAACGCGTTCCTGGAAAAGCGCAAGCCGGACTTCAAGGGCGACTGATCCCGGCTGTCAACGCGACGAAAGGCCGGCTCTGCCCGGCCTTTTCGATTTGCTGAATGGATCGGCGGACTAGCCGCCGCCCTCCATTTGGGAATGTTGACCGTTGCCGTGCGTGTGGCTGTAAGCCGCGCCGTTCGCGGGCGCGCGTTCATAGCTATAGCTTTGCGCTTGTGCGGCTGCAGCGCCCATGATCAGCACGGTTAACGCGGCAAGAACAATGGTTTTCATCGGAATTCTCCATCTCCAGTCGGGCGGAATGTCCGGCGACGATGAGATGGGAAGTGGAGACCTTTGCCTCCACTAATAACATGCTGGGTGTTTATAACATTTATGCAAGCCGCGCGGAAATCGCGGCCCGGCGTCAGGAGTGAAAGGCCTTCAGCGCCTTCCGGTCCTTCAGCGTCACCCGCCGGGCGCTCGGCAGCGCGATCACGCCATCGCGCTCCAGTTGCGACAAGGTGCGCGACACTGTCTCGATCGTCAGGCCGAGATAATCGGCGATATCCTGCCGGCTCATCGCCAGTTCCACCGTGCATTCGCAGGCTTCGGGGCGCGGGCAGCCTTCGCGGCGGGCGAACTCCAGCAGGAACGCGGAAATCTTCTGCGTCGCGCTGCCGCGTCCCAGCAGCAAGGAGTGTTCGCGGGCCATTTCCATGGAGGTCATGGCATGGGAGAAGAACCAGCGGCCCAGCCGGTCGTCCTGGAACACCATCGTCTCCAGACCACGGCGGCGATAGGCGATCACGGTGCAGTCGGAAACGGCTTCGGCCGCCATGCGGTGGTCGGCGCCAGCCTCGAATCCGAACACTTCGCCTTCCATGTGGAAGGCATCGATTTGCCGGCGACCGTCGTTCAGGAACCGGCAGGTGCGGACGACACCGCTGACAACCTTGTAAAAGCAGCGGGCCTCATCGCCTTCGCCATAGATTTGACGGTCGGCGGGGACATGCATCGCAACGCCGCTCAATTCCAATCCATCGGCCTCGGCAACGGGCGCCCAAGGCAATGGGCCGTGCTTAGCTGCAACCGAAAGAGAAACCGACATCGAGGTGAACTCCTGCCATGGGAAAACCATGCCCTCGTTGTATCGGCCGGTTGATGTCGCCGATATTCGGTTTGATCCTACGCAATATTACGTACTCTTTAACTCAGAATCGATCGGATGTTATCCATCAGAACATTGTCCAGCAGAGGCTTTTCCAAAACCGTCCTGACCCCGGCGGCGTTTGCCCGGGCGCGAACACGTGGTGTGGCGTGGCTGGTCAGCAGGATCGCCGGCAACCCGGGATTACGCTCCTGCACTGTACTCAGCAGTGCGAATCCGTCCAGTTGCGGCATCCGGTGATCCAGGATCACGCACCCGGCGCGGCTTAAGCCGGGGTCTGCCAACAGGGCGGCGGCGCCGCCGTGAACATGCACGCAGAGCCCCTCCAACTGGAGGGAAAACTGTAGCGAATCCCTCACCGCCTGGTCGTCATCGACGATGATGACGAGTCTTTGCCCCTTGGCCATTGTTGAACTCCAGCCTTCCCGTACACATCGTCAATTCATCCGGAAGATAAAATGTATGGGGTTTGGGCCGGTCTAGCCTTGATCCAGGTCAAACGGGGGAGCGAACGACGAATACCATCCGCACCAGATCGGCAACGCTGTGCGCACCCATCCGGGTCATCAGATTCGCCCGGTGAACCTCGACCGTGCGAGAGCTGATCTTCAGGTCGTATGCGATTGTTTTATTTGGAAAACCGGCAATAAGTCCGTCCAGGACCTCCCGTTCCCGCAGCGACAGGCTGTCCAGCTTCAGCTTGATCGCGGCCACTTCGTCGTCCCGGCGGCTGTTGCGGGCATGCCGGTCGATGGCGGCCCTGATCGCGGACAGTAATGATTCGTCATTGAACGGCTTCTCGATAAAATCCACCGCGCCGGATTTCATCGCTTCCACCGCCAGCGGCACATCGGCATGACCGGTGATGACGATCACCGGCAACTGGACGCCGCGCGCTTTCAATTCCCGCTGTAGCGTCAACCCGTCCATCCCCGGCATCCGCACGTCGGTAACGATGCAGCCGGGCTGCACCGACGCCAGTGCGCCGAGAAAGGCCAACGCGGATTCATACACCCGAACCGCGAAGCCGGAGGTCGTCAGCAGGAACGCCACCGCCTGCCGTACGCCATCGTCATCGTCGATCAAGTGAACCACGGCATCAGTCGCCATCGGCCAGTTCCTCCTTGCTGAGCGATTTCAGGGTCATCCGGAAAATGGTTCCGCCGTTCGGATTGGCTTCGGCCCACAGCTTTCCGCCATGCGCCTCTACGATCGTACGGGATATCGACAGGCCCACGCCCATTCCATGAGGCTTGGACGTGACGAAAGGCTGAAACAACTGGGCCATGATCTCGGGCGCGATGCCGGGGCCGGTATCGGTTACCCGCACTTCCACCATGCCCTCCGGCTGTTCGGCCGTGGTAATCCGCAGCTCGCGCAATTCGGTTTCCTGCATCGCCTCGATGGCGTTGCGCATCAGGTTCAAGATCACCTGCTGGATCTGGATCTTGTCCACCACCACGAAATCGATGCGCGGATCGAACATGAAACTAACCCGAACGCCGGTTTCCTTGACCCCTACAAGGGCCAGCGCACTGGCTTCCTCGATCAGCTTGGGCAGACTTTCAACGTTGCGCTCGCTCTCGCCGCGCGACACGAACTGCCGCAGCCGCCGGATGATCTGCCCCGCCCGCAATGCCTGGTCCGCCGCCCGGTCGATCGCGTCCCGCAGCATCAGGTTGTGGACGCTTTCGGTACCGTCCAGCAGCCGCCGGCATCCGTTCAGATAGCTGGCAACCGCTGTCAGCGGCTGGTTCAGTTCGTGCGCCAGGGTCGATGCCATCTCCCCCATCGAGGTGAATCGCGACATATGGATCAACTCCGCCTGCAGATCCTGCAGGCGCTGTTGAGTTTCCTGCCGCTCTGTCAGGTCGCGCACGAACCCTGTGAATGAACGTGTGCCGCCCGGGTTCATCTCACCGACCGCCAGTTCCATCGGAAACGTGGAACCGTCCCGGCGCAGCCCCACCACGACCCGGCCCCGGCCGATGATCCTCTTTTCACCCGTGGCAAAATACCGCTGAAGATAGGAATCATGGTTCTCGCGGTACGGCGAGGGCATCAGGATCGAGACGTTCTGGCCCACGGCCTCCTCCGCCCGGTAGCCGAACAGCCGTTCGGCCGTGGCGCTGAACGAACGCATGATTCCGCTGCTGTCGATCACGATCATCGCATCCGGGACGGTATCCAGCACCGAACGCAGATGCGCCTCACGCTCTTGCAGGGCGAGTTGCGCGCGTCTGGCCACGGTAATGTCGCGCGCCACTTTCGATGCGCCGATCCGCCGGCCATCGGAATCGAACAGCGGAGACATCGTCAGCAGAACGTCGATGGTCGAGCCATCTTTCCGAATACGAACCGATTCGTAATTCTCGATCCGCTCCCCCCGCGCGAGCCGAGCGGCAATTTCGGCGGCTTCGTGCTCCCTGCCGGGTGGCAGCAGATAGGACAGCGACCGGCCGATGGCCTCGGCTGCGGTGTAGCCGAACAGGGCTTCGGCGCCGCGATTCCAGTCGGTCACGGTTCCGTCCAGGGTTTCCGCCACGATCGCGTCGTCCGACGCTGTCACGATCGCGGCCAGACGGCTGTTGACCTCGTGGGCGGGTGTGCGGCCCCCGGCATCGACCAGCATCCCCGCCACTTCCGCCGGCCGAGCTGTAGCGGCGGTATCCGTGCCGGCGGTATCCGCACCCGTCTCGGCCGCGAATGTCTGGCCGCGCACACGCAGCCAGCGGCCGGTTGCCAGCGACCGTGCCTCGAAATCGAATGTCCCGGCGGTATCGGCGCTGGTTCGCAATGCCTGTTCGGCAGCTGCCCGATCGTCCGGATGCAGGGCGGCTATCATGCGGGCATAGTCCCAGGGCTGGCCGTCGGCGGAACCCAGAAGCAGGCTGGCGGCCTTGTTCGACAGCCCGACCGAACCAGTCCCGGGGTCCCAGCGCCAAAGCCCGATATCGGCAGCCCGCAGCGATCGATGAAAGCCCCCTTCGGGAGGGGCGGGGCTCATCGCCGGATCGGTATCGGGATGCATCGACGGGTCATGTTCAACATCGTAGTGCTGCTATTACAGCGGTTCGCGGGCCGTTGCCATCTCCGGTGAATTTGTTGACCCGGGTCAATGCCGGCCCCGGCAAACCGGTGCATGATCTGCCATCGATGGTGGGTAGGGAGATTGCCATGAGTCTTCGCGACATGGTCGTTCTGCTGGATGGCTCCCCGCGGGACGATGTCAAGCTGGCGGTCGCTGTCCGCCTGGCCCGGCGGCACGATGCCCATATAACGGCGTTGTGTCCCCTGGAGCTGCTGCTGCCGGCCGACATGGCGTTCGCGCTCGGCGGCTATCCGGATTTGTGGGCGCTGCCAGAATTTGCCAAGCAGATCGACAGTCAGGCCCGGGCCAAGGCAGCGGTCATTGAGGGCGGTTTCCGGGAATTGCTGCGTCGGGAGGGTGTGAACGGCGACTGGGTGTTCGAGTCTGGTCCGCTGATTCCGGCCGTGACGCAACGGGTACAGGCCGCCGATCTGATCGTCGTGGGCCAGGCCGATCCGGACAACCCGCTGCCCGCCGCCGCCCGGACGCTGGTCGAGGACATCCTGATGACAGCGGGACGGCCATTGCTGTTGATCCCCTATGCCGGCCGGTACGGCGAGATCGGCACCAATGCGTTGATCGGCTGGACACCGACTCGCGAATCGGCCCGCGCCGTCCATGACGCGCTGCCGGTGCTGGCCGCATCGGCCAAGGTCACGGTGCTGACCGTGGAGCCAGCCCGCTCCGGGCTGGACGACGACCTGCCGGCCGCGGACGTCGCCGAACATCTCGCGCGCCATCGCCTGACTGTGTCGGCGGCGCGGACGATGGTGCCGGATGGGCTTTCCCCGGCCGACGTGCTGCTGGACTATGCGTCCGATATCGGCGCCGACCTGCTGGTGGTCGGCGGTTACGGACATTCCCGCACCCGGGAGATGATCATGGGCGGTGTGACCCGCGATCTGCTGCGACACATGACGCTGCCGGTCCTGATGTCGCACTGACGCCCGGGCCGCCGGTTCAGGCTGCGAGGCGCTGGCGCAGCCGGATCGTGCGGGCCCGTTCGAGTTCCTCACGCCGGTTCCACAGCGAACGGTACCAGTTGGTGCGGGCCGCCATCTGATAGGCCAGCATCCGCTCCCGCGCCACGTAATCCCGGGCGGCGTCACCCAGGCTTCGCGCCAGTTCCGGCATCGCGATCAATCGCAGCAGGTTGGCCTGAAACTCCATCGGGTCGCGGAACAGCAGGCCGGTGCGGCCATCGTCGATACTGTCGCCATAGACAACCGTACTGGCTAACGCGGCGGTTCGGCAGGCCGCTGCCTCGATAAACTTCAAGTCCGATTTGGCCCGGTTGAACACGGTGTCGCCCAGCGGCATCAAAGAGATTTCGCAGCCGCCCAGAATGTTCAGATAGGCTTCGTAATCGCTGATCGGGGTGAAGGTTTTATGCTCCGTTTCCAGCGCGTCGAAGAAGGCCCGGTCGTGGACGACCTGGAATTTCAAGCGGCTTCCGGCCATCCAGGCGACTTTATTGAGCACTGGCATCAGCGGCTGCCAGTCTGCCTGGCGGTTCAATGCACCGAAGAAGAAGGTCAGCGACGACGGGTCGGCGAAATTCGCGACTGCCGGCAGCGACATGATCGCGTTGGGAAATATTGCGATCTCGGGATTGTACTGGCGCAGAGCCGCGGCCATCGCGGGCGTGCTGGTCTGGATCGCATGCACGCCGATGAACGATATGTCGCCGCCGAGTTGCATCATCACGAAATGATCTGGATGGTCGTCGAACTCGCTCACCGCCAGATAGCCGGCGGCGGACATTTTCTTCAGTGTGTCCAGACCCGGGGGGCCGAACAACGACGGCCGGTGGATGATGAATATCCGCGGAGAGTCGTCCTCGGGCGGCTTGACCTCCAGCGCATCGACCACCGAGGCCCTGACGTCGGCCTCGGCGGCCAGGGCCTGGAACGGATGCACGATGCGAACATCGTACACGCCGCCGATCTGCTTGCGGATGTTGCCCGCGACAATCAGCGGCTTCACGGCATATGCCGCGGCTCGGCAGAGCCAGTGACTGGCCCCGCTCCGGCTGGCGAAATCCCCTGGATCGATATCCAGCGCCGACAAGGCCGGCGACAGCGCGTTGCAGAACGATTCCGAGGCTTCTGGATCGGGGTTCAGCGCCACGATGTCGCGGACCGACAGACCGATCCGCGCGAGGGCAGCCGCCGCGCCAGCCTGCGTATGGCCCACCTGCCCGGGACCCGCGCTTTGCATGTCCGTGCCGCCGGGTTCGGGCAGACCGCGCAGAAGCCGTTCGGTGAAACGCCAGTATTCCAGGTTCGGCACGGCCAGCACGACAATGCCACCCGCACTCAGCGACGCGGCGTGCCGGGCGAGCACGCCCCCCGGATCGTTCAGGTCATGGGTTTGGCCATAGACGATGCAATCGATGCCGTTTGGCAGGTCGAACGGCAACGGATCGGCCTGAACGCTGGCATTGACGGCCTGATCGCAGTGGGTGGCCGCTTGTTCGGTGGCCAGCGGGTCCGGCTCGATCGCCAGCAGCGTGGCTTTTGGGTTCATCGCCCGGTAGATGCGGGCCAGGTCGCCGTTGCCGCAGCCGGCGAACAGCACGGTGCGCGCTGTCAACGGAATGCGATGCACCATATCCAGGACAGAAAAAGACATCGGCATCAGGCGATTTTGCTATCCCGCGAAAGGGCACCCTGGCGGAGGCTAGCCCGCCGGAGGGCAACTGGTTGGCGGATTCCGTGCCGCGTTGCAAGTCCCGGATGGCGAAGCGGACACACGGCCGGTTCCACCCGCATCGCCGTCCGCCCGGGCGGGCATGGTCAGTTCGCCGCGGTCATCGGTTTGGACACCGAACCCGGTCTCGCGGTTCGGGTCGCGGCGGGGGCGATGTCTGGCGGTGCGGCCGGCCGGCCGACGCGCCAGCCGAAAGCCGCCCGGATAAACCCGGTTGCATAGGCAAGGCGCCAGCGCGCCGCCAGCAGAAGGGTGGACTGGCGCGGCAGCAGCGCGGCCGGGGCGAACAGCGTGGCCACCAACAGGCGGCGCGGCAGTTCGCGCCAGACCGTGAAGGGTTGGCGCAGAACCCGCCTGGTCAGCACGGTCGATGCGCCCTGCCAGTAAAGCCGCGACAGCAGCCATCCCGGTTCCATCCGCCGGACCTGGATTTGGTGATAGACGGTGATTCTGGAGTCGTAGCGCACGGAAAATCCGGCATTCTGCAAGGTCCAGGCAAGCTGGACTTCTTCATCCGACAGCAGCGACTCGCCGCAGCGGCCGGCGCCCCTGCCGAAACCGCCAGCCGCGAGCAGCGACAGGACATGAAGCACGATGTTCGCGCCGTACGGTTCCAGTCCCTTGGGAACCGACGCGGTGCGATATTCGCCGCCGCCTTCATGCTCGACGATCGACAGCACGCCTTTCAGCGACGATGGCCACCACGATGGCAGCGGTGCCTCCCATTTCGGCAGGATGCGTCCGCCGATCAGGGCCGGGGGCTGGCCGGGGCGGGCGATGGCGGCCAAAATCGCTTCGACCCAGTCCGGTGCGGGAATCGCGTCGTCGTCCAGGTAGCCGATGAATTTGGTTCGGGCAGCCCACGCCCCCGTGTTGCGGGCCAGACTCAGGCCCGGCTGGTCCAGGCGAATCAGCCGGGCGCCGTGGTGCGCCGCCAGCGCTGCCAGTTCGGCCGCGGCCGGCGGTGCGGACCCGCTGTCCACGACAACGATGCCGAAACAGTCCCGCGCGGCGGTCTGGGCGGCGAGGCCGTCGAGACAATCGCGCACATAGCTCGGGCGGTCGTGGGTGCAGATGCAGACGGTCAGGTCCATGACCAGGCTTTGTAGCGGCAAGTAGTTGATAAACTGTTAACGCCTTGGACGGCGTTGGCGGCGAACACCGAACCGGCTTAACCTTTCGGGCAACGCCCTATCAGCAGAGGAACCGTCCATGGCCGACTCCTACCCGCTCGCCGAATCCAACCCCTTGGCGCTTGGTTTTGCGGCGG
>JAJZEV010000047.1 GCA_021805665.1 Pseudomonadota bacterium | reverse complement strand
GAGCCCGCCCGGGCGGAGGGCGGGCGATGATCGTCGTGTTCGGTTCGATCAACCTCGATCTGATTTTCGAACTGCCGCACATTCCCCGGCCGGGCGAAACCGTGCTGGGGCCATCGACCCGGATAGAGCCGGGCGGCAAGGGCGCCAATCAAGCTGTTGCCGCCGCGCGCGACGGGGGCCGCGTCGCCATGGCCGGATCGGTGGGCCGCGATGCGCTGGCCGATGGCGCGCTGGCGCTGCTGCGCCGGGCGGGCGTGGATCTGGGGTGCGTTCAGGCTGTGGACGGCAGCACCGGGTGCGCGGCGATCGCGGTCGATCCGAACGGGGAAAATGCGATCGCTGTCGGGTCCGGCGCCAATCTGGCGACCCGGGCCGCACAGGTGGCGGACGGATTGCTGGGGCCGGCCACCACGCTGGTGTTGCAGATGGAAGTCCCGGTTCAGGAAACCGCGGCGCTGATCCTGCGATCCCGTTCGGCTGGCGGCCGGACGGTGTTGAATCTGGCTCCGGCCTCGGCGCTGCCCGAGGATGCGTTACGGGCGGTCGATGTGCTGGTGGTCAATGAAACCGAGGGCGCGTGGCTGGCGGCGCATCTGGGCTGTGCTGTCTCGGCGGCCGCATTGTCCAACCGGTTGGGCGGGGTGGCGGTGGTGCTGACCCGTGGCGCGGAGGGTGCCGATATCGCTGACCGGCAGGACGCGTGGCACGAGCCCGCGCTGGCGATCCAGGTCGTCGATACCACGGCGGCGGGCGACTGCTTCGTCGGCGTGCTGGCCAACGGCCTGGATCGCGGGGCGCCGTTGCGGGCGGCGGTGCGGCGCGCAACGGCCGCGGCGGCGCTGTGCTGCACCCGGGCCGGCAGCCAGGGCAGCATCCCGACAGCAGCCGAAACGGACGCGTTCCTGGCCTGTTAACCTTGCCCGGATGCCGATCCCGTGGAACGATCGGCCCAACCACGGGGAATACGCCAATGATCGAAGACATCCGCGACATCCAAACCAGGTCGGGCGCGATGGAGACGTTCATCGTCCATCCGGATCGGGGTGGCCCGCACCCCGTCGTGGTCATGATGATGGACGCACCCGGCATCCGCGAGGAACTCTACGACATGGCTCGGCGTCTTTGCACCGTGGGATACTACGTGCTGCTGCCGAACCTGTATTACCGGGCCGGTAAAGATACGAAATACGGGCCGGATGTGACGACAAAGGGCAGCGCCGAACAGGCCCGCATGCGGGCGGTGCGCACCAAGATGACGATACCTCCGGTCATGGAGGATTTCGCCGACATGCTGGCGTTCGCCGACACGCAGCCGGCTGCCAAAAAGGGCGTGGTCGGAACGCATGGATACTGCATGAGCGGCCCCTATGCCCTGGCCGCCGCCGCGCGCTTTCCGGATCGGGTTGCCGCCGCCGCATCGTATTATGGCACCTGGCTGGTCAGCGAAAACGAGGAAAGCCCGCACCTGACCCTGGCCAAGGCCAGGGGCGAACTCTACATCGGCTGCGCGGAACACGACGAACTGGCGCCGCTGCCGATGGTGGCCGAGCTGAAGGCGCTGTTCGACGCATCCGGCAATGGCGGGGAACTGGAGATGTACCCCGAAGTCCATCACGGCTTCGCCTTCCCCAGCCGCTGGTGCTACGACAAGCCCGCCGCCGAACGGCATTGGGAGCGGCTGATCGCGCTGTACCGACGCCGGTTGGGGTAATGCCGGCACCTACACCGGGGTAATCAGCCCCGACGCCGTCATCCGTTCCCGCGACGCCCGCATGCCCTCGCCAACCGCCAAAGCCGCCGCCAGTGCCCGCCGGCCCACGGCGGCATCGACCAGCACGGGCGCGCCGTCCAGCACCGACGCCGCGAACGCCGCGTGTTCGGCGGCAAGCGAGTCATGATCCTCCCACGACACATCCGCGATGCCGAAGCCGGCCACGCCGGGAACCGGCTGCTGGCCGGGCGGCAGGGTGCCGTCGGAGTTGGCCGAGCGGGCGATCACTGTCAGTTTGCGGGCGGCGAAGTCGGCGGCCATGTATGAATTTTGGGCGAATATCCGCATCCGGCGTTCGGTGCGCGGCGAAATGCGGCTGGCGGTGATGGTCGCCACCGCGCCGTTGACGAAGCGCAGACGGGCATTGGCGATATCCTCGTGCGGGCTGGCGACCGGGGCACCGACGGCATCGACGCTTTCGATCTCGCTGTCGATCAGTGCCAGAACCAGGTCCAGATCGTGGATCATCAGATCCAGGATCACCGAGACATCGGTACCGCGCGGCTTGAAGGGGGCGATCCGCGTTGCCTCGATATACAACGGCGCGCCGATCTTGCCGGCCATCGCCCGATAGGCGGCGGAGAACCGCTCCAGATGGCCGACCTGCAGCACCAGGCCGCGTTCCTTCGCCAGCCGTCCCATTTCGTCGGCCTGTTCCAGCGTGGCGGCGATCGGCTTTTCGACCAGCACATGCTTGCCGGCATGCAGCGCCCGGGAAGCCAGATCGAAATGCGCTTCGGCCGGGGCGGCGACGATAATGGCGTCCGATGCGGTCAGCAGGTCGTCGAACGCCATTTCCTTGGCCCCGGCTTCCCAGCCGACGGTCTTCGCGCGCTCCAGGTCCGGGTCGTAGATGCCAGTCAGCACGGTTCGCGATCCGGCCGCCGCCTTTAGCGCGTGATAGCGGCCGAAATGGCCCGCCCCCGCGATTCCAACCCGCAGCACTGTTTCCGGCATGGCAATCCTCGGCATATGAAATAACCGTCTTTAACGACAGTCGTAGCACACATCCGACGCGCGGTGGCCGTGTCAAGAGGGGGCGGGACGACGGTTCGGTTCCCGGATTTCGGTTAATGGCTGGAAACCGGCGCCGCCATGTGCTGAATCCCCCAAACATTCGCGCAGGGGACCTTCAACGTGCGTATTACGATGATCGGCGGCGGCTATGTCGGCTTGGTATCCGGCGCCTGTTTCGCGGAATTCGGCACCGAGGTCACGGTGGTGGAAACCGACCCGAACAAACTGGCGGCGCTGCGGGCCGGCCGGATGCCAATCTACGAACCCGGCCTGGAACAGTTGGTGGCGGACAATGTGAAGGCCGGCCGGCTTGGCTTCACCGACGACCTGGCCGCCGCCCTGGATGGGACGGAAGCGGTATTTATCGCCGTCGGCACCCCGACCCGGCGCGGCGACGGTCACGCCGACCTGACTTATGTCTATGCCGCGGCCGAACAGGTGGCCAAGGCGCTGACCGGCTACGCGGTGATCGTGACCAAATCGACGGTGCCGGTCGGCACCGGCCGGCGGATACAGGAAATCGTCAAGGCGGTGCGGCCTGATCTGGCCTTCGATGTCGCCTCCAACCCCGAGTTCCTGCGCGAAGGCAATGCGATCGGCGACTTCATGCGGCCGGATCGCGTGGTGATCGGCGCGGAGTCCGAACGCTCGAAAGAGGTGATGCGACGGCTGTATCGCCCGCTGTACCTGATCGAAGCGCCGATCGTGTTCACCGCGATCGAAACCGCCGAACTGACCAAATACGCCGCCAACGCCTTCCTGGCGATGAAGGTGACCTTCATCAACGAAATGGCGGACCTGTGCGAAAAGGTCGGGGCCGACATCCACGACGTTGCCCGCGGCATCGGTCTGGACGGCCGGATCGGACGCAAATTCCTGCATCCGGGGCCTGGTTACGGCGGGTCGTGCTTCCCCAAGGATACCCTGGCGCTGGTGCGCACGGCGCAGGACTATGGCGCGCCGTCCCGCCTGGTGGAGGCAACCGTCGCGGTCAACGATGCGCGCAAATCCAGCATGGCGATGCGGGTGATCGCGGCCTGCGGCGGATCGGTGCGCGGCAAGACGATCGCCGTGCTGGGGCTGACGTTCAAGCCGGAAACCGACGACATGCGCGATTCGCCGTCGCTGTCCATCGTGTCCCGTCTGGCCGGCGACGGCGCCATCATCCGCGCATTCGATCCCGAGGGCATGGACCAGGCTCGGCCGCTGCTGCCGGGTTCGGTGCAGTACTGCACCGATGCGTTCGATGCGGCGGCCGGTGCCGACGCATTGGTTCTGATTACTGAATGGAATGAATTCCGGGCGATGCCGCCGGCAAAGTTGAAAGAATCGATGCGGGGGAAGGTGCTGGTGGATCTGCGCAACGTGTATGACCCGGAGGCAATGCGGCAGGCCGGTTTCGAGTACTATGGTATTGGCCGAGCGGCGTTGCGGGTCTGATGGCCGATCCGACGAGAGAGTCCGCGTTCGATCTGCTGATGGCGGTTCTGGAACGGCATCGCACATTGGAAGACGCGCTGGACTCACTGCCGGCGCAGGATGCGCGCGACCGGGCGGCGGCGCATCGGCTGGCGGCGGCGGTGCTGCGCCGGATGGGCACGCTGGATGCGGTGCTGGAACCGTTTCTGCGGAAAGAACCGCCGGAGCCGGTTCGTAACGTACTGCGGATCGGTGCGGCGGGCCTGCTGTTGCTGGAAACGCCCAGCCATGCGGCGGTGGCCACGGCGGTTGCGCTGACCAAGCGGCGCGGGTTGGCGCCGTTCGCCGGGCTGGTGAATGCGGTTCTGCGCAAGGTCGCGACTACCGGAGCGGCCGCATTGGGCGAGTTGAACGCGGCGCGGCTGGATACGCCGGTATGGTTATGGACCTCCTGGGGTCAGTTGGCCCGGTCCATCGCCGTCGCGCATCAGACCGAGGCGCCGCTGGACGTTACGCTGAAGCCCGGCGGGCCGGTGCCGGATGGCGGGCTGTTGCTGCCCACTGGTTCGGTGCGGTTTCCGGCCGGCACGCGGGTGTCCGACATCGCCGGGTTCGAGGCGGGCGAGGTTTGGGTGCAGGACGCCGCGGCGGCGCTGCCGGCGATGTTGCTGGCGCCCCGGGCAGGTGAACGAATCGCCGATCTGTGTGCGGCACCGGGCGGCAAGACCGCGCAACTGGCAGCCGCTGGCGCGTCCGTCACCGCCCTGGAGCGCGATGCCGCGCGAATCGACCGGCTCGCGGCGAATTTGAAGCGATGGGGACTTCACGCGGAGGTGATCAACGCCGACGCAACAGCATGGACTCCCCCCGCGCTGTTCGACGCGATCCTGCTGGATGCCCCGTGCAGCGCCACCGGCACGATCCGCCGCCACCCCGATGTCGCCCGCCTCAAGCGCCCGCGCGACGTTCAAACCGTGACGCAGGCGCAGGATAAGCTGTTGGAATCGGCGGCTTCCATGCTGCGTCCGGGCGGACGTCTGGTGTACGCGGTGTGTTCCTTGCAGCCGGAGGAAGGCGCCCCCCGGGTTGCAGCGGCCGCCGGGTTCGGGCTGAAACACGATCCGTTCTCGCCGGAGGAACTGGCCGCGATTCCCGAAGCACGCACGCCGGAAGGGTTTTTGCGCACTCATCCGGGGCTTTGGGCCGATATCGGCGGGATGGACGGGTTCTTCGCCGCGCGACTGATAAAGGCGTGATCCGAACCCGATGGCCTTTGTCACCTTGTGTGACATCGGTCCCGGTGGCTAGAAACATGTCATGGTTGCACGCGAGTCCCGGCACGTCACAATAGCCCCAAGCCTGCTGGCCGCCGATTTCGGGCGGCTGAGGGAAGAAGTCAGCGCGATCGAAGCCGCGGGAGCCGATTGGCTGCACCTGGATATCATGGACGGCCATTTCGTGCCGAACATCAGCTATGGCCCCGGCGTGCTGGCGGCGTTGCGCAAGCACACCCGTCTGCCATTCGACGTGCATCTGATGATCGCCCCGGTGGATGCCTATCTGGACGCGTTCATCGATGCGGGCGCCGACCATATCAGCCTGCACCCCGAGGCTGGGCCGCATCTGCACCGGTCCTTGCAGCACATCCGCAAGGCCGGGAAAAAGGCGGGCGTCGTGCTGAACCCGGCCACCGCGCCGGAGTCGATTGCCTGGGCAATGGATCTGATCGATATCGTGCTGGTCATGTCGGTCAATCCTGGTTTCGGCGGGCAGGGGTTCCTGACCTCTCAGTTGGCGAAAATCGCCCAGCTTCGGCGCACCATCGACGCGGCGGACCATCCGATCGCGCTGGCGGTCGATGGCGGGATAACCCCGGTCACGGCGCCGCTGGCACTGGCGGCGGGGGCGGATACGCTGATCGCCGGCACATCGGTGTTCCGCGCGGCCGATTATGCCGCCGCGATCGCCGAATTGCGCGGCGGGGCGTCACGGTGACAACGCCCGGATCCTTTTTGCGCGGTGCCCGCCGGGCGATGGCGCGCCTGCCCAGCCTGCGCATGGGCCGGGTGCCGGATGCGCCCGCATTGTCGGTGCGCGACCCCTGGCCGGGCGATCCCGGACGCGGCGCTGCCCTGATCAAGGGCGAATTGGAAATCGGCGGGTCGTTGCAGGCGCTGCGGCAAGGCGGCTGGAATCAGCTCGGCGGGTCGGCCGTCTGGCGGGCCGGCGCGCACGGCTTCACCTGGCTGCGCGACCTGCGCGCGCTGGGAACCGATGCCGCCCGGCTGCGCGCCCGGGGCCTGGTGGCGGAATGGATCGCCAATCCGCCGTCCGATCCGGTGGCGCATCGGCCGGATGTGGTCGGCGCCCGGGTCACGGCATGGCTGGGCCATTACGACTTCTTCGCCGCCACCGCCGACGATGTGTTCCGCCAGCGGCTCATGAGCCGGCTGGTCGCCGATGCGCGCGCGCTGTCCGCGGCTCTGCCGGCCGAGGAACTGGATGCTCGGGCACTGACCGCCCTGAAGGGCCTGGTCGCGGCCGCCGTGGCGTTGCGCGAACATTCCGGGTTCCTGACCCGCGCCCTGCGGTTTCTGCCGCAGGAGATCGCCCGCCAAATTCTGCCCGACGGCTGCCATGCCGAACGCAGCCCGGCAGCGCAGTTGTCCGCACTGCAGGACCTGACGGAAATACGGGCGCTGTTCCAAAGCTCCCAGACTCCGCCGCCGCCGGTTCTGGCGCATGCGATCGAGCGGATGTCCCC
The DNA here is from genome assembly GCA_021805665.1 of Pseudomonadota bacterium. Taxonomy (GTDB): domain Bacteria; phylum Pseudomonadota; class Alphaproteobacteria; order Acetobacterales; family Acetobacteraceae; genus Rhodopila. The sequence continues at coordinate 1,723 of JAJZEV010000047.1, read as the reverse complement.
GGCGTTGCGGATGATGCGGCACGGCGATGGCGGTTTGGCCCTGTTCAACGGCAGCAAGGAAGAAACCGCGACGCTCGTCGATCTGGTGCTGACCCAGGCGGGGCGTGGCGGACGCGGGCCATCGGTGCCCGGCGAGGGCGGATTTACCCGCATGCAGGCGGGGCGCAGCGTGCTGATCGTGGATTGCGGCGTGCCGGCGCCCGCGGGGCTCGACCGGTTGGCGCATGCCGGCACGCTGTCGATGGAATTGTCGATCGGGCGCGACCGGCTGATCGTGAATTGCGGCGCTTTCCCGGCCGGTCCGCCGGAGTGGCACGATGCCGCAAGGGCGACGGCGGCACATTCCACGTTGGTGATCGGCGATCTGAACAGCAGCGAACTGAAGCCGGAAGGCCTGGGACGCCGCCCGACGGTGGTGGAGGTGAACCGCCAGGAAGCCGCCGGGGCGCACTGGCTGGATGTCTCCCACGACGGCTGGCGCAAGACCTTCAATGCGGTGCATCGGCGCCGGCTGTATATGGCCGAAAGCGGCGAGGATATTCGTGGCGAGGATATGATCGAGGCGCCGGATGGCCAGCCGTTCACGCTGCGGTTCCATCTGCATCCGGACGTGCAGGCCAACGTGCAGCAGGATGGCGCGGCAGTGCTGCTGCGGCTGAAATCCGGCTCTTTCTGGCGGCTGCGCGCGGACGGTGCCCGGTTGAACCTGGAAGAGACGATCTACCTGGGCGGAACGGAGCCAAGGCGCGGCGAGCAGATCGTGATGACCGGCTTCGCCGATGGCCAGCAGCACATCAAATGGGCGCTGAGCAAGGTCGAACGGGCCGGGTGAACAAGGTCCGGCTGCGATGAAGATACTCGAGATCGCCAACGTCGATTTCTCGCTGCGGCACTTCCTGCTGCCGCTGATGCGCGCGATTCGCGAACGCGGCCATGAGGTTGTGGGTGCGTGCGCCGAAGGGCCGCTGCTGGACGATGTCCGCGCGGAGGGCTTCCGGGTGATCGCGGTGCCGTTCGTGCGGCGGCTGTCGCCGGTCGCGCATATCCGGGCGTTCTGGGCGCTGGTCAGGCTGCTGCGCGACGAAAAGCCCGATCTGGTGCATGCCCATATGCCCATCAGCGGCTTCCTGGCGCGCATGGCGGCGCGAATCGCCGGGGTGCCGAAGGTTGCCTATACCTGCCACGGGTTCCTGTTCAATCATGCGTCGTCGTCGCTGCCCCGGCGGGTTCTGTCTTTCGTCATGGAGTGGAGCGCGGCGCGGGTCACCGACGTTTTCATGACCGTTTCGGAGGCCGAGGCCCGCGATGCCAAGCGGTTGGGCATCGCGGCGCATGCCGAAGCCATCCGCAACGGCCGCAGCCCCGCCGTGTTCCGGCCCGACCCGGGCGCGCGGGAGCGGATACGGGCGGAATTGGGTGTGCCGCGCGACCGCGTGGCGATTATCGCCGTGTCCCGGCTGGTCTGGCACAAGGGATACCCCGAACTCGCGGCGGCTATGCGGGCCGTGCCCGAAGCCGAACTGTGGGTGGTCGGGGAACGGCTGGACAGCGACCGGGGGGCGGATATGGCGGCGCTGCTGCGCTCCGCCGGGCTGGGCTTCCGGCTGCGGATGCTGGGGTATCGGTCGGATATTCCCGCGCTGCTGGCCGCCGCCGACATCTTCACCCTGCCCAGCCGGTTCGAGGGGCTGCCCATGTCGGTGATCGAGGCGATGTTGACCGG
>JAJZEV010000021.1 GCA_021805665.1 Pseudomonadota bacterium | reverse complement strand
CCAGAACCGCGAGCATCCGGCAAATAGGGGTTAATTTTGTGTTAGCTGCGACAGTATCGCCGCTGCCACGCTGTCGGCCGTTGGCCGGCGCCAACCCCTTCATCGCCACCCAGCCGGATACGCACCGGCCCGGGAGAAACCACGCATGTCCAGTGCCAGCCCGCCCGCCCGCGTCCGCCCCGCACGCGGCGATCCGGACATTGCGCGAAGAACACCCCGAAGCGCAAAATCGCGAAGACGTTCGATCATTGGCGCCGTTAGAATCCCTCCCCACTAAACCGCCTCTCCAGGCGCCTCGACGGCCCTTACAGGAGTAGTCATGGACATCGATCTCAAAGGCCGTGTGGCCCTGGTAACCGGCGGATCGCGCGGCATCGGCGCGGCGATCGCGCTGGCGTTGGCCGAAGCCGGCGCCGACATCGCTATCAACTACCGGGAACGCGCCAGCGATGCGGAAACCATCGCCGCGTCGGTTCGCGCCATGGGACACCGGGTAATCGCCGTGGCGGCGGATGTGTCCAAGGCCGACGCCGTGGCGGGCATGGTGGCCAAGGTGGACGCCGAACTCGGGCCGGTCGATATCCTGATCAACAACGCCGGGATCGCACTGATCCGCGGGATCGACGACCTGACCGAGGCGGATTTCGACGAGACCATAGCGGTGAACCTGAAATCCGCATTCCTGTGTACTCAGGCGGTATTACCGCACATGCGGGCCCGGGCGTGGGGGCGGATCGTCAATATCTCCTCCGGCGCGGCGCGCGGGGCGGGCGGCGTGGGCCTGCACTACAACGCATCCAAGGCCGGGATGGAGGGTCTGACCCGCGGCTATGCTGCCCGGCTGGTCAAGCAGGGCATCACCGTCAACGCGGTGGCGCCGTCCCTGATCGAGACCGACATGGTGAAATCCGGCCTCGCGTCGTCCCCCGCCCGTATCCCGCTCGGGCGGTTCGGCACCAGCGCGGAGGTGGCGGTGGTCGTGATGATGCTGATCGGCAACGCCTACATGACCGGCCAGACGGTCGCCCTGTCGGGCGGCATGTCGTTCAACTGAACCCGGCGTTACCAGTGACGGTAACGCACCTGCCGGGACGGGGCGCCGACCAGATAAAACCCCTGTGCATCCACGGCCCGGATCACCGGGTCGCCGATGCCGACCTGCGCCGAGGACTCGCCCACACCCAGAAACAGCGAACTGGCCTGTTGGTTCTTCCGCCACGGGGCGAAGCGGCTCGGCAGATTCTGCCCGGTGGTGTCCCGGGTAAAGCCGAAGACTCCAGGCGTTGCGTCCGATTGAAACAGGCTGATCATGATATGCTCGTTGCCCGAAATATGGTGTGGCCGGGGCATTGAGGCATGGACGGGCTTACAAATCGGTTTCAACCGTAACCGGTATTCGATATCGATGGACGATCAAGCGCCCAGCAGGCTTTGGCTGCGGACCAGACGCGCATACAGGCCGTCCTGTTCCAGCAGTTGGGCATGGGTGCCGCTTTCCTGCGCCCGGCCATCGGCCAAAGCAACGACCAGATCGGCATCGCGGACGGTGGACAGGCGGTGGGCTATGACGATGGTAGTCCGGCCTTTCCGCAGCGCCGCCAGGGCGGTTTGCACGGCGGCCTCGCTTTCGGTATCGAGCGCGCTGGTGGCCTCATCCAGCAGCAGGATGCGGGGATCGCGCAACAGCGCACGCGCCAGGGAAACGCGCTGGCGCTGACCGCCGGACAGGCGCTGACCGCCAGGGCCAACGACCGTTTCGTAACCCAGCGGCAAGGCTGCGATGAAGCCGGCGGCGGCAGCGGCTTCGGCAGCGGCCTCGATTTCCGCGCGGGAGGCGGTGGGGCGGCCCATCGCGATATTGGCGGCGACCGTGTCGTCGAACAGCAGCGCGTCCTGCCCGACATACGCAATGGCATCTCGCAGGCTGGCCAGGGTAACGGCCCGGACATCGGCACCGTCGATACGCACGGCGCCGGCGGAGGCGTCCTGCAGCCGGGGGATCATCGACAGGGCAGTGGATTTGCCGCCGCCGGAGGGACCGACAAGGGCGACGGTGGTGCCGGGAAGCGCCTGGAACGTCAGGCCGCGCAAGCCCTCGCGCCCGTCGGGATAGACGAAGCGGACGTTGTCGAATGCGACATGGCCCAGTCCGGCGGGCAGCGGCGTGGCGCCGGGCTGGTCCTTGATCGTGGGTTGCTCGTCGATGATGGTAAAAATGCGAACCATCCCGGCGAGGCCCTCCTGCAGGGCGGCGTTCAGCGATCCCAACGCGCGCAGCGGGCGGGCGGCGATCAGCAAGGCGGCGACGAAACCGGTGAAATCGCCCAGCGCATGGTCGCTGACAGCGGCGCGCCATCCCTCGAACCCGATCACCGCGGCAACGGCGGCACCGCCCAGAACCTCCAGTACCGGCTCGACGCGGGAGCGGCTTTTGGTCATCCGCAACAGGGATTTATACAGGTCCGCGAACGCCGCATCCGCCCGCCGGCTTTCCTGCGCCTCCAGCCGGTAGGCGCGGACGGTGCGGGCCTGGGCAAAACTCTCGTTCAGCAGGGCGGCGGTGACACCGACCCGTTCCTGCATGCCGCCCGAGGCTTTGCGGACCCGGCGGCCGATGCGCTCGATCGGCATGATTGCCAGCGGATACATCGCGGCGGCGATCAGCGACAGCAGCCAGTTCAGGTAGATCATACTGCCGACGAGGCCGATGACGGTGATCACATCGGCGACCCCGTTGACGGCCTTCGTCAGTGCCTCGCGAATCGTGGCGGCATCGGTGGTGAAGTGCGCGGCAAGCTGGGCTGGGGCCTCACGCTCCATGCGGGCCAGGTCGGCGCGCGTCAGGTGGGCGAACATGCGGCCTTGCAGCTCGCGGATGACCAGCAGGACAACCTGCTGAACCTGCACATTCTGGAAATACTGCGCGATGGCCTTCACGCCGGTGACGAAAATCACCAGCGCCGGAATCTGATACAGGATCCGTTCGTCATGGGCGGTGAACATGTCGAAGGCGTGGTTGATGACCACCGGGTACAGCGCCGTCGTGCCAGCCATCAGCAGCGTCAGCGCCGTCACCAGAACCAGGCGGGGCTTGTGGTGAACCAGATGCTCCCGCCACAAGCGAAGGAGCAGGTCGAACGTGCGGTCGGAGCGCTTCGTGGTCATGGCGGCGGCGTGTATCAGCAGACGCGGCGTTTCGCCATGCGGAAGGCGAGAATCGCCGTTCAGGCCCCCGCCATGGCAAGGATTTTGGCGATCGTGTTCAGGTTGCGGGTGGTGCCGTCGGTGGCGAAGGGCAGTTTCAGCTTGGAGCGGCCGATACCGTCAGGGTAGTGGACGAACACCTCGCGGCCGATCATTCGCAGCTCTTCCGGCCCCTCCAGCGCCAGTTCGGTCAGCAGCCTGACCGGCAGAACCTTGGGCAGAAAGATCACCCCAACGAACGCGGGATCGGGCTTACGGAACGGATTTGCGTCCAGCACCGCCCTGAGTTCGGGGATAGTACGGATCAGAACGCCCACGGTTCTGCCCATCTTGTCGGTGGCCGCGCGTTCGAGTTCCTGTTTAAGGGATCGTTCGGCGCGGTCGCTTTGGAACAGGACGTTGCCGCTTTGCCCCTGCGTGCGGACATTTTCCAGGCCCCGCGCGGCGCAGATCGCATGCAGGTCCTCCATTTTAAGGATACCCCGGCCACCAACGTTCACCGCGCGGAGCAGCGCCACATAATCTGTCATGAGTTTACCTGAGTGAAGAAGCCGCTTTGCCCGGGCATGGCCTTGGCCTTCTGTCCCATATCCGACAGACTGCCGGCAAGTCGCCAGGAGGAAACAAACCATGGGCATCACCGCCACCCTGTCAGCCTTCACCGCCGGCATCCGGCTGGACACGGTGCCGCGAGAGGTCGTCCACCGGGCGCGTTTCCTGGTGCTGGACCTGGTCGGGAATATCGTCCGCGCGCGGCACGATGCAGAGAGCACGGCATCTTTTCTGGCGGCTGCGCGGGCGATGGGGATGGCGTCCGGAAATTGCGGCGTGTTCGGCGATGCGGCACGCTACACGCCGGGCGGGGCCGCGTTCCTGAACGGGGCGTTGGCGCACTCGCTGGATTTCGACGACACCCATGCAGCGGGGTCGCTGCATCCCGGCGCGCCCGTGATTCCGGCGGCGCTGGCGGCTGGCGAGATGGTTGGTGCCCGGGGTGCCGACGTGCTGGCGGGGATTATCGCCGGGTATGAGATGACCTGCCGTGTGGCGCTGGCGTTGCCCGCCGCGGAGCATTACGACCGCGGTTACCACCCCACCGCCACATGCGGCGCGTTCGGTGCCGCCGCCGCCGCGGCCCGGGTATTCGGACTGGATGCCGACGGGGTTGCCCATGCGCTAGGCACCGTATTGTCCCAGACGGCTGGCAGCCTCCAGTTCCTGGCCAACGGGGCTTGGACGAAGCGGTTCCAGGTCGGTTGGGCGGCGATGAACGGCCTGATGGCGGCGGCACTGGTGCGCGAAGGGTTCAAGGGCGCATCGGAGGCATTGGAGGGCAAGCACGGATTCTTACTCGCCTATGCACCGAATCCGACACCGGAGCGGGCGGTACGGGAACTGGGGTCGGTGTGGGAGCTGATGAACACCGCGGTGAAGCCCTATCCGTCGTGCCGGTACGGCCACGCCGGCATCGATGCGGCGCTGGCGCTGCGGGCGGCCAACGACCTCGCACCGGGGGAAATCGCCTCCGTGCGGCTGGGACTTCCGCGATCGGGTATGATGCTGATCGGCGCACCGGCCGAAAAGAAGGCCAATCCGGAGAACGTGGTGGATGGCCAGTTCAGCGGGCCGTTCGTGATCGCCTCGGCACTGGCGACAGGCGCCATGGGCTGGGACAGTTATGCGCTGCTGCAGGATCCAACGGTACGGGCATTGCTGCCAAAAGTGGAATGTGTGCTCGACCCTGAGATCGAGGCCGAATTCCCCACCAACATGTCTGGCAAGCTGACAATCCAAGCCCGAGGCCAGACGTTCGAACGTGTGGTGGTGGTGCCGAAGGGCGAGCCATCCAATTTCCTGACGGAAGAGGAATTGCGCGCGAAGTTCGCCGGGTTGACGGATGCGGTGCTGGGCGCGGATCGGGCGGCGGCGCTGGCGGGTGCGGTGCTGGGCATCGATACAGCCCCCGATGTGGCGGTGCTGATGCGGCTGGCGGCGCCGCTGATGTCCGCCCGGCTGGCCGGCGAGTAGGTTTCCCTCTGGCGCGCGACGTTAGAACCGGAACGATAAGGCGGCCGAACCGAACTGGTGCAGGCCCCCGGGCTGGCCGTTGAACTCCTGCGTTTGGGCGACGTAGGCGAACGTCAGACGCATGCCATAGGCCATGACCGCGAAGCCACCCTGCATTTCCCCGACATCCCACACCGACGAAACGTGAGGCCCGCCGCGAATTGGGTTGGATTGGAGCAACATGTCGTAACCGACCGCCTGACCATCCACGCCAGCGAACACATACCATGCGAAGGGGCGGGTCGGGGTGAACACGTCGCCTCCACTCAGGCCGGGGCGAACCCTTGGTACGCCGTAATCGGAGGCAAGACCCTGGCCGAAGCGGAAGGTAACCCCAGTCTGGATATAATCCCTCAGATCGCCCAGACCGATCGTCAGCGATGGCAATACATCGGTTTCGATCGCCCCGATCGTGCCAGTGGCTATGCGCCATGTGCGCTCGTGCAGCAGTTCCGCCGCGGGGGTGTTGTCGATCTGGCTGCCCCAGCCGTTGGTGTGGGCCTGGCCGATGATATTGTGGAAGCCGTTCTGCACCGTTTGCGCCCCGGCGGCGGGACCGACGACCCCCAGGCTGAGGGACAGGACGCTTCTGGTGTCCTCGCCGTCGCTCATAAGCGAGAAATTCCCCAACAGAACGCCGGCGTAGGGGCGATCGAACTGGCTGGGCACCGAGGCGACAGTGCCCACCGGCGTGTAGATTTGCTGCGTCAGGCTGAACCCGACGCGCTGCTGGCCACCATCCCAAAGCGCCCGGCCGAGGCCGGAGAGAACATCCGGCACATCGCCGGTGGGCGATACCCAACCCAGGTTCAAACCATTGACATATTGGCGGTCGGTCGGTCTGCCAGCGGAAATGGAGGCGTTTTCACCCTGGATGGTCCAAATACTGGACGGGTCCGCAACTGGCTGTGCCCGCGCTGCGACAGCCTGGATCGCAAGAGCGGCGGCGAGGATGGCGGTGAACCGGAAGATCATAAATCGAGGGCTTTGGGAAAGAGAGACGCGGGAACCCAAGACATGATGGAGAATGTCATCTCTCGTCAACACTTGAGATAGGTTGGATGAGCGGCTAAAGGATCACCGCAGTGGGATGGGTGGCCGAGCGGTTTAAGGCAGCGGTCTTGAAAACCGCCGTGCGTGTAAGCGTACCGTGAGTTCGAATCTCACCCCATCCGCCAATCCACGCCACAGAAACCCCCAAAATCAGCTTAATTCAATAGCTTAGGGTGGCGGCTGTCAAGCGTTGACCCCCTCACGTCCACCTCACGTTTGAGGCAGCCGAACGGGGCACAGGCTCTTACCGCGAATCGGCCAAGCCGGGTTTACCAAGGCCGAATGATATCAGCACGGCGGCGATTGCGATGCGGACGCCAGCCATAGGGAAACCTTTAATCCGCGACATCGATGGTTTTCGCCGAGGTTTTGCGGACTTGCGTTAATGTGATGTGGGGGCGGCGGTCTGCGGCCCTAATTACGGGGCGGATCGGCAGTCCGACAGAAAGACACGCCATGAAGAGAGGGATAATCGCGGGCGCATCCGCCCTCTTATTGTTCAACGGCAGCGTGCCGCAGTCGCATGCGGCCCAAACGCACAAAGAGTTCGTGCTGGCGTTGCTTCCGACCATCGGATGCACGACGGCGCAGGATATGGCCGACGTGGTAAAAGCCGGTTTCCCTGTCCTTGGTCTCCCCGAGAGGGAAGCCGTGGCGCTCGGCAATTACCATCAGAGATTGCTGTTCATGCAAATGGAATCCAAAGGGCGCTGCTTCCGCATAGGTGGCAACAAAATCGGCATGGTCGATCCGCCGCTCAATCAGCAGCGCCAAAACTTAGGGATGGAAATTTTACGCCTGAGCGGCCCCATCGTAGCACCCGATATGTTTGGTCCTATTTTTGTCCCGCTATTCGATTGGGTGCCTCTTCCAGTACCGGATGGACAGGCTGCTTTTCCGTCCGGAAAGGATGCGGAAACAGATCAATAGTCCCACGGAAGGGGCAAACAAATGAGGAAGTGGCTTACAGCGGGCGCCGCCGCGCTAGGGCTGCTCGGCGGCTCCGCGATCGATGCACGGGCCAACCCCGTAATAGACCGGGCGACCGCGCCGACAGTCGGATGTCGCACCCGCGACGACCTGATGGCCATTATACGTGGCAGCAGGCTCCAAACAGGTGACAGCCTGAGCGACGCCACAGGCCGTGCGTATGTGATTCTACGTAAGAAGATAGCCGATAACGCCTGCTTCGCCATTCCAGCCGGCTACACCGCGCTGCTGCGGATGCGGGATCAGGATAAGGTGTACCTGTGGGGCGGTGTCGCGTTGATGCACGCCTGGGATGGTGCGACTTTCTATACCCTGGCTCCAGCATGGCACTATGTCGGCGATGCACGGTAGGCCGGGTGGCCGGGAATAAGGGGTATTCTCGCAATCCCGCCACGCGGCCTTAGTCTCTCGATTACCGCCGGCATGGAAGTACGCCCCGTCCCGGCTCGGGGCAGACCTTACCAGACCGTACCATAATCGGAACAACTGATTGTACGTTTTAGATTCAAAATTTTCGGGCGAGACACCAGCCCCGCCCCTCACGACATCATGAGGTTTCCTCCCCACCTGCCGGGGGCGGTTGCATGACGTGCCACTTATGCACGCGGCATCACCATTTCCATTCATGCGTACGACGCATAATCACACAATCCGTGATGCCGATATCGCATGACAAATTAGCCGTTGCAGTGCAAGGGAAGGCACCTGGCTAACTCGCCCAGCCCCCGGGAAGCCCGCAACAAGCTGGAACCGCAAACGTCGTCGTTCAGCACACCTTCCGTGACGGGGTGAGCGGCAGATCCAGTTCGACCCGGGCATGCGTCACCTTCGGGATGCATCGGTAGCCCTATAGGGCTACGGCGTAAACATAGTGCTCATCCTCATCGGTCACGGCAGCAGCCAATTAAGACCAGCCTGATCCTCCGGGGCTTTCATAATGCCGGTATCGGCGGTTATTTCGACCTATCTAGCGCAAGGCCGCCGCCGAACCGTGGCACCGCACCGGTCAACGCGCGGTTTCGCGCACAGCCTAAGGCAGACGCATTCCGGTAAAAGGCCCGGCCGGGCTTGCATCAACCATACCAAAAGGGGTTGCCCGTCCATGAGTCGGACGGACAACCCCCGTAGCAGCGTCAACGACAGATGCCGATGCGGATCGCTTAATCCGCGGCGTCAGCGTCGATCTTACGCTCGAACCGCTTGCGCTCATGCGGGTCCAGGTAGCGCTTGCGAAGGCGGATCGCGGTCGGGGTCACTTCGACGAATTCGTCGTCCTCGACGTAGGCTATCGCCTGCTCCAGGCTCATTTTCCGCGGCGGGATCAGCAGCATCGCGTCATCCTTGCCCGCGGCCCGGATGTTGGTCAGCTTCTTTTCCTTGATCGGGTTCACTTCCAGGTCGGATTCCCGGCTGT
>JAJZEV010000108.1 GCA_021805665.1 Pseudomonadota bacterium | reverse complement strand
CAGTTCGCGCACATCCGGCGGCCCATAGTTCTGAATCCAGATCGCGGCTGACCGGCCGGTGGTATGATAGCCGGCGCTGTCCTCCGCCTCGATCAGCGCCACGCGCCGGTCGGCCGACAGAAAGGCAGCGGCGCTGGCTCCGGCCATACCGGCGCCAATGACGGCGATATCGAAAGACTGAGGTGTCATGCGGTCCCCGAACGGGCGGCCAGTGCCCGCGTTCCGAACCAGATTATCCTCATAGCGCGGTCTGGAAAGAGGGGTACGCCCGCGCGGTTACATCGCCAGATAACGGCTGCGGACCTCTTTGTTGGCTTTCAATCCGGCGATCGTGTCGCGATACACGATCTGTCCCTTGTCGATCACCACCGCGTCGCTGGCGATCCCCAGGCAGAAATGCATGTTCTGTTCGGCGATCAATACCGTCGCGCCGATGCCGCGCAGTTGTTTCAGCAGCGTGCCGATACGGGCGACGATAATCGGCGCCAGCCCTTCGCTGGGTTCGTCCAGCAGCAGCATCACCGGGTTGCCCATCAGCGCCCGGGCGATGGCCAGCATCTGCTGCTCGCCGCCGGACAGGCGGCCGGCGGCGCGGGCCTTTAGCGGTTCCAGCAGTGGAAACACCTCGTAGATTCGCTTCAACGGCCAATCGTCCTGGCCTTGCGGCCCCTTCTTGGCGGCGATGATCAAATTATCCTGCACCGTGTGATCGGGGAACACCTGCCGGTCCTCCGGCACGAACGCCAGCCCCTGGCGCGCCATGACATAGGGTTTGCGCCCGGTGACATCGTGACCCAGAAACTGGACATGCCCCTTGCGTGGGGCGGCCATGCCGGCGATGGCCTTCATCGTGGTGCTTTTGCCGGCGCCGTTACGCCCCAGCAACGCCATCGTCTGGCCGGCCCGCACCTCCAGCCCCACGCCGAACAATATCTGACTGGCACCATAGAAAACGTCGATATTCTCGACCGACAGGACCGGGCTGGTCATACGTCGTCCTCCGCGTCGGGGGTGCCCAGATAGGCTTCGATCACCGCCGGATTGGCGCGAATCTCGTCGGGCGTGCCCTCGGCCAGCACCCGCCCGTAACACAGCACCCGGATCGAGGACGCAATCCCGAACACGATGTCCATGTCATGTTCGATAAACACCAGCGTCAGATTTTGCGTCCGCCACAGTCGCTGGACCTTCTCGATCATCTTCCAGCGTTCGTCCGGCCCCATGCCCGCGGTCGGTTCGTCCAGCAACAGCAGCGACGGTTCCAGCGCCAGCGCCAGGGCGATATCCAGCAGCTTCTGGTCGCCGTGCGACAGGTTGGCCGACAGCACATCGGCGCTGTCCTGCAGCCCCAGCATCTCGGCCACTTCCATGGCGCGTTCGCGCACGCCCTGGCGGGGAAACCGGTGGGTCAGATCGGCCCACTGGCCCCGGTGCGCGGCAATGGCGGCCTGCAAATTCTCCGCCACCGTCATCGACGGGAAGAAGCTGGCAACCTGGAACGCCCGCCCGATCCCCCGCTGCACGATGGCCGCGCGATCCAGCCGGGTGATGTCCTCGCCCTTGAACACGATCGACCCGGAATCCGGCTTCAGCGCGCCGGAAATCAGGTTGAAGAACGTGCTCTTTCCGGCGCCGTTGGGTCCGATGATCGCGGTTAGGGTGTTGGCCGCGAAGGTCAGTGTCACGTCGTTGGTCGCGGCAACACCGCCGAACCGCTTGGTCAGATTGGTGATTTGCAGCATCACGAAATGCCTCCGGCCGGGCGCCCGCCCAGGCGTTCGGTGATGAAGTCAAGCAAGCCCCGCCGCAACCCCAGCGCGAACGCCAGGATGATGATGCCCAGCGCCAGTCCGTAATATTCGGTCTGGCGAGTCACCACATCGTTCAACAGCAGCAGGATCATGGTGCCGACGGTCGGCCCGAGGAAACTGCCCACCCCGCCCATGACGATGGCGAAGATGGCATCGCCTGAGATCGGCCAGTTGATCAGTTCCGGGTAAGCGCCAGACACGAACAGGCTCATGACGATGCCGCCGACGGACGCGAACACCGCTGACAGCACGAACACCGTCAGCTTCACCCGCCAGACCACGATACCCAGGAACGACGCCCGGGCTTCGTTATCCCGGATCATCCGCAGCGACGTGCCGAAGCTGGTATTGACGATGTGACGCATGATCAGCAGGCCGATGACCAGGACGACAGCCGCGAAAATATACAGGTTGTACTGATTGCCCAGATCGATGCCCGCCACCACGCGACGCGGGATTCCGCCCTGGAGCCCCTGATCTCCGCCGGTCAAACCCACCCAGGAAATGATGATGGAATGCATCAGCATCTGCATCGCCAGAGTGACGAAGGCGAAATAGATCAGCCTCAGGCGGATGCAGATCGCCCCCACCGCGACCGCGGTGACCGCATTGATCAGCAGGGTCGCGATAAACGCCATCGGCAAGGAGATGCCGGTGCGCTGCATCAGCAAGGCGAAGGAATACGTACCCAGTCCGAAGAACAGCCCGTGCCCGAACGACGACAGGCCAGTATAGCCGACCAGAAGGTTCAGCGACGTCGCGAACAGTGCCATCGACGAACAGCGAATCACGAAATCCTGGAACGCCTTGCCGGGTATCAGGTGCGGCACGGCCGCCAGCACGGCGATCGCCAGGATGCCGATGGCGATGTCGCGAAAAATCCTGCCCATCTCAGACGATCTCCTTACCGAACAGACCGCTGGGTTTGAAGACCAGAATGATAATCATCGCGATGTACATCAGCCCCTCGGTGAACAGCGGGAAACCGATGGTGCCGAAGCTGCGGATCAGACCGAGCACAACCGCGGCGATCAACGCACCGCCGATGGACCCCATGCCGCCGATGACGGTAACGATGAAACTCTCGATCAGGATGGAAAACCCCATGCCGGGAGTCAGCGAACGCACCGGCGCGGCCAGCCCGCCCGCCAGACCCGCCAGCATGCCGCCAACGGCGAAGACCAGCGAATACAACAGCGTCGTATTGATCCCCAGCGCCGACACCATGTTCGGATTATGCGCCGCCGCTCGGATGATCTTGCCGATCCTGGTCAGCCCCAGCAGCAAACTCAACGCGCCGCCGATCGCCAGCGCGACCACGATCAGCATGATATAGAACGGCGGAACCACGCCGCCGGCAATGAACAGCGGCGGCACCTGGAAAGCGGGAGGCATACCCATGGCATAGAAGTCAGGCCCCCATACGATCTTCACCAGATCGTCGCAGATCAGCACGACCGCGTAACAGATCAGCAGCTGCATCAGCACATTGGCGCCATACACCCGGCTGATCAGCACACGCTCGAAGATCACGCCAAAAATCGCCATCCCCAGACCGCCCGCCAGCACGCCCAGGACGTAGCTGCCGGTGAACATAAAGGCCGAGTAAGCGATATACGCCCCCAGCATATAGAACGTACCGTGGGCAAAGTTGACGATCTTCAGCACCCCGAAAATCAATGTCAGGCCGGCAGCGACCATGAACAACAGCATGCCGACAATCAGGCCGCTGGTGGTTTGCGTGACCAGGCAGGAGGAACTGGTCACGCAGCCTAGAAGTGCGTCGAGGTCCATCAGATGAAACCGTTCCGCTTTTTCCACTCGGTTTCGAGCTCGAAGATCGTCCCCCAATCGGCTGGCTTCACATCCGCTACGTAAGGCGGCTTCGTCAGCGTGGTGCCCCAGCCGATGGCATAACCCACCACGGTCTGATCCTCCGCCCGCATTGTCACGGTCCCGTCAACACCGAACGGGCACTCGATCGTCAGACCCCGCAGCGCCTCGGCGAGTTTCTTCGGGTCGGCACTGCCGGCCTTCTTTGCCGCGCCTTCGTAGAAGCGCATGCCGGTGGAACTCTGCCAGGACCAGTTGGTCGGGTATTCGTTGAAGCGCTTGCGGTATGCCTCGCCCCAATCGCGGTTGGCCACGGTATCCGGGCACGTCACGACATAGCGGTTCCCGGTGGCGATGCCGGGCGGCAGGTTCTTGATCGCGGTCAGCGCCGTGTAGTCCGCGAGGTTGACCGAGAACACCTGCATCGCGCTGAACAACGCATAGATGTTGCCCTGATTGATGAACGCGGTCAGGTCGCCGCCATACAGCGCGGTGTACATCGCCTGCGGCCTGGCCTGGATCAGTTTGGTGATGACTTCGGTGAAATCCGGCTGGCCCAGCTTCGGCCACGCCTGCGAAATGACCTCGATATCCGGTTTGAAATGCTTCAGATATTCCAGGTACTGCGCCGTGGTGTCGCGGCCATAGGCATAGTCGGGCGAACACGTCGCCCATTTCGTCAGCTTGCGCGCATCGGCCACCTTGGCCGCATAGGCGCCGCCGACGATGGCATCGTGGATGCCCTGCCGGCTGGAGCGGAACGCACTCGCCACGCGATATTTCGGGTCCGCGGTCAGCGAGGATGTTTCGGAAGACGAGTGGATGCACAGCACGCCAAGGTCGCGCACCACTTCCTGCACCGCGAACGAACCGGCACTGGATTCGGCATCCAGCAGCATCTCGCAGCCATCGCTGTTGACCAGCTCGCGGGCAACGCGGGCGGCTTCCTGCGGCTGACTTTTGGAATCGCGATACACCATCTCGATCGGCCGTCCCGCCAGGCCGCCAGCAGCATTGATGCGATCGACTTCCATTTCGATGGCGTTGCGATGAGTGATGCCCGATTGCGCCAGCGGCCCGGAGAATGTGGCCTGCATGCCGATGCGCACGGCCTTCGCCTGTGCCCCGGCAATATGCGGCGCCGCCAGCACTGCCGCCGCACCGGTCAGCACCGTACGGCGTGTTGGCTCGGTTGGCTTCATGCGTGTTCCCCCCATTTTCTTTATTCGCCCCACCCGCGGGGGAACGCTTTTGCTACGCGGAAACGGCGGGCGAAGGCCCTTGGCATCGTCGGACACCAAAGGCCTTCGCCGAGCTTAAATGTAGCCGTTCGTCTTCTTCCACTCTTTCTCCAACTCGGCGATCTGGCCCCAGTCGCCCGGTTCCATATCGACAACGAACGGGTCTTTCGGCACCGTCGTGCCCCAGCCGATGGCGTAATCGATCAGCGTATGATCCTCCGCCCGCATGGTAACCTTGCCGGTGATGCTGAACGGGCTGTCGATCGTCATCCCTTCCAGCGCGGCCGCCGCCTTCTTGCCGTCGGTGCTGCCGGCTTTAGTCACTGCCGCTTCGATGAAGCGCATCGCCGTGGCGTTCTCCCACGACCAGTTGGTCGGATAGGCGTTGTCGTTGGCCTTGCGATAAGCCGCGCCCCAGGCCGCATTGTCCGCCGTCGCGGGGAATGTCGGCAGATAGCGGTTGGCGGACTGAATGCCGGCAGGCAGGCTCTTGACCGCCGTCAGTACCGGCAAATCGCCCATTGCCGGCACGAACACCTGCATTGCGCTGAACAGCGCATACACATTACCCTGGTTGACGAACGCCGAAAGATCGCCCGCATAAAGCGCCGAATACAACGCCTGCGGTTTGGCTTGCAGAATCTTGGTGATCACCTCGGTAAAGTCCGGCGCCCCCAGCTTCGGCCAGCCCTGGGAGACAACCTCGATATCTGGTTTGAAATGCTTCAGGAATTCCAGGAACTGCGCCGTCGTATCGCGGCCAAAGGCGTAATCCGGAGAGCAGGTCGCCCACTTCGACAGCTTCTTCGCGGTGGCGACCTTGGCCGAATGGGCACCGCCGACGATCGCGTCATGCACACCCTGGCGGGCGCAGCGGAACGCGGTGGCCACACGCAGCTTCGGGTCTGCCGTCAGGGACGAGGTCTCGCTGTTCGAATGCAGGCACAGCACGCCCAGATCGCGCACCACTTCCTGCACCGCATAGGCGCCGGACGACGCTTCGGCATCCAGCAGGATTTCGCATCCGTCCGTATTGATCAACTCCCGGGCGACGCGGGCGGCTTCCTGCGGTTGGCCCTTGGAATCGCGGAAGATCGGCTGAATCTGCCGGCCCAGCAGGCCCCCTGCCGCATTGATCCGGTCGATTTCCGGCTGGATGGCGCCGCGCGAGGACGTGCCCAGCAGCGCAATGGGGCCGGACAAAATGGTTGGGATGCCGATTTTCAACGGATTGGCCGCGGCACGAGCGATCCGGGGCATCGCCAGGGCGGCGGTCGCCGCCAGAACGGTGCGCCGGCCCCAACCGGCGGCATGAATATCGGGCATGACGTTTCCTCGTTTTTTACCTACTGGCAACTGATCGAAGAAATCCCGGGTCGCGTCAAGATCGGCCGTTGGACTTCGTGCTGGGCGTCCGGCCTGGCCGATGGCCCGATCCCGGGGTTTGCGTGGTGTTGCCCGAAGGCTTGACATTAAGGAAATTTACCCTCTGTTTTATATATTTTCTAGATTTTTATTCCGAATATAACGACGTACATTGCCAGCGTAGCAAAACATTCTAAACCGGAAACCCTCGACACATTCCAAGGATGCTTCGCCCATGGCTCGCGCCGTTTCCTGCCCCGTCCTCCGGCGCGCCGCCGTGCTGCTCGCCGTCGCCTTCTCCGCCGCGATCCCGCCCGCCTTCGCCCAACAGCCGCCGCCGCTGCGCATCGGCGTGCTCACCGACATGAACGGCCCCTATGGCGATTCCGCCGGCCCTGGTTCGGTTGCCGCTGCCAATCTGGCCGCCGCCGATTTCGGCCCAACCGTCCTGGGCCGGCGCATCGAAATCGTAGCCGCGGACCACCAGAACAAGCCCGACCTCGCCGTCAGCATCGCCCGCGAGTGGTTCGACACCAAGGGCGTGGATATGGTCACCGATCTGACCAACTCCTCGGTCGCCATCGCCGTTCAGGCTTTGGCCGCGGAGAAGCATAAGATCGATCTGGTCACCTCCACGGCGACCACCGCGCTCACTAACGAGGCCTGCACCGCGACCTCGGCGCACTGGACCTTCGACAGCTACGCCCTGACCGCTGGAACCGGCCGAGCGCTGGTCGAGTCCGGGGCGAAGAAATGGTTCTTCATCACGGCTGACTATGCCTTCGGCGCCAACCTGCAACGCACCGCCGCGCGCGAGATCGAGCGATCCGGCGGAACCATCGCCGGGACCAGCCTGGCACCGCTGAACACGGCGGATTTCGCTTCCCAACTGATTGCCGCGCAGGCGTCGGGGGCCGATGTCGTGGGTCTGGCCAACTCCGGCGCCGATACCGCGAACGCGGTCAAGCAGGCGGTGGAGTTCGGGCTGACCGGCAAGCAGAAGCTGGCGGCGTTTCTACCCTTTCTAACCGATATCAAGGCGATCGGACTGCAAAGCGCCCGCGGGCTGATCCTGACCACGGCGTTCTACTGGGACCGCGATGAGGCCAGCCGAGCGTTTTCGCGCCGGTTCGAGGCGGTGAGAAAGGCCCCGCCGACGATGATTCAGGCGGGAACCTATTCGGCCGTGCTGCATTACCTGCGGGCGGTGCGCGAGGCCGGGACAACCGACGCCACAGCAGTGACCGGAGCAATGCGGGCGGCTCGGGTACACGATGCGGTGTTCGCCGACGGCTATATCCGCGCCGATGGCCGCATGGTTCACGATATGTATTTGGTGCAGGTCAAAACGCCCGCCGAGTCCACGGGTCCGTGGGACCTTTATAAGGTGCTTCGCACGATTCCGGGGGATCAGGCGTTTCAGCCGTTGTCTGAAGGATCTTGCCGGCTGGTCCCGGCCGGCGCCCCCAGCTAACGGTTTCAGGAGACGGGGCGGCGGGGGCCGCCCCTGCTACAGGACCGAAGCCCCCAAACAAAGCCCGCCAATCACGCGACGAACTTCTTGCCCTTCAACGCGGCTTCCGACCGACGCTGCCACAAAGCCATGTCAGCGTCCTTGGCGAACATGACACGTACGCCCTTACCGCCCTGGCTGACGCGGATTTTGCCGCCATTGCGGGCCTTGTGATCGGCCAGCCACTCCAGGAATTCCGGGTCTTCGGCACCACGGCCATCGAACTCCAGGATGCCGGCGATGTCTTCCTCTTTGCGACGCTTAACCACTGCTGCCTCCGCGACGCGCGACCGCGCGCTGCCGTTGTGTTTCAGGAAACTCAGATAGGCTGCCCGCGGACCACGAACAGGGAGACGGCCGCGTTTTCCCGCGGCTCGCGGCGTTTTGGGCTTAGCGGCGGGCCTTGCGGGCGGCGTATTTGGCGTCGCGGGCGGCCTTACGCTCCGCTTCCAGCAGCGCGGCCTGGCGCTTGGCTTCCTGCGCGGCGGCCAGTTCGGCGGCCTTGCGGGCGGCGGCTTCCGCGGCGAGGCGCTGCAGTTCGGCTTCCTTGGCGGCCCGGCGTTCGGCGGCGCGAGCATCGCGCGCATCGGCGATCGCCTTCAGTGCGGCCTGACGCTCGATCTCGGCCGGATCGTCCGGGGACGGCCTGGCGCGAAAACGCTCCAGCAGGGCTTGTTTGGCGGCGGCGGCGGCGCTGATGCGGTCGTCGAAATTGGTGCGTGCGTGGGCAGGCTTAGACGAAGGGGTGCGTTTTAGATTGGGCATGGCGTGCCCTTTACGCCGGACGCGTGGTTTCGGCAACCGTACCCTACAGCGGCAACAGTTTCACGGCCTGAGCCAGATGCCGCGCGTGACCGTCCGCGAACCGCCGAACCAGATGATTTCCGCCCGCATTGGCGTATGTTCGCGGCCAGTCCGCAAGACCCGGCGACTGGCCGGCATGGCAGGCCTGTCACCGACGCGTGGCGGCGGCGGGTTGATCGTGGCACCTGTGCGAGAAATCGCTCCGCCCGCGGTCGGCGCTGGCCGCGTTACCGGCCGCCGAATTC
>JAJZEV010000258.1:7229-8827 GCA_021805665.1 Pseudomonadota bacterium | reverse complement strand
GTCGGGGTGACGGGCGACACGTCCGACAACGATGAAGCCGTCGCCCTGGCGGGGCTGGCCGCGGCGGGCTTGACCGCCGACCCGAGCTGAATTCCAACGCGTCGTTAGCGAATTTCTGGGTATGATTGGCGTATCCCTGGCAGGTAGCTGAAAATCCCGTTGCGGTGACAGGCCGCTTCGGATCGGCGCCGCCGGGGCAGCCGGCATGCGCGGTTTTGACAAGGGGCGAAGCGGCTTGTTCAGCCGACAGTCGGGGCTATCCCGCACGGGTAGGAAAACGGCCGTTTGTGGCACGAAGCCAGGCCCGGCCGTGGGCGATGGACCAATGTCTAGTTCGCGGATCACGGCCCGTTCACCCTGCTTGCAGAGCATGCAAACGCAAGATGTCGCCGATGAGGAAATCAGCGGCTGATGAGCCGCTTGCACGGTTCGGAGGGCTTGGCGGGATAACGCTCTTCCAGCCCCCTATCGACGAGGGGAAAAACCTTATCCTGTCACTATGCGATCATCCCCCCGGCGGCCATCCGCATCATTGGTGGCCCGGAAAAGCGATGGCTCGGCGCCCTTGTTTGAACACTTATCGGGCCTGTGGCCACTATGACAGTCTCTGCCCGCCATGCGTCAATCGAACCAGGTAATCTCGCTACGCCTCCTTACCCCTTCGCCCGCCCGCGCAGCGCCGCCGCGCGCTTAACAACCGAACGCGCCCGTTCCACGACGGGAACGTCGATCATCGCGCCCTCGAACTGAACCGCGCCCAGGCCCTTGGCATAGGCATCGTCGTACGCGGCGATCATCTTTTCCGCCTTGGCGACTTCGGCCGGGTCGGGCGAAAATTCCTCGTTCAGCACAGCGACCTGCAGCGGATGCACCGCGCTGGCGCACATGAACCCCAGCCGGCGGGAACGGCGCACAATTGTTCGGAAGGCGTCCTGGTCGCGGAAATCGGCGATCGAACCGACGAAGCCCATCGGCAGGATGCCGGCGGCCCGGGCGGCGAAGATGGTTTGCTGCTTGGGATACAGCAGGCCCTCGGGTTCCGCCTGCATGCCGACATCGGCGGCGAAATCCTCCGATCCCAGGCTGATCGCGACCAGCCTTGGATGGCATTTGGCGATCTGGTCGATCCGGAAGAAACCAACCGCGTTTTCCACCAGCGCAATGAGTTTGATGCGTCCCGGCGGCAGGCCGCGTTCGGCTTCCAGTTCGGCGACGATGTCGGCGCAGGAATGTACGTGTTCGGGGCTATCGACTTTCGTCAGCATGATCGCCGCCACGCCGGGAATCACCGCCGCTTCCAGGTCGCGCACCAGCAGGCGCCAGGGGCGGTTGACCCGCACCACGACATCGGCGCCGTTGCGGGCGACCTGCGGTATCGCGCCCTCGATCAGGGTGCGGGCGTGGTCCTTCTGGGACGGGGCGACGGCGTCTTCCAGATCCAGGATGATCGCGTCGGCACCCCGGTCGGCGCCGGTGCGAACGAATTTCTCCGCCGTGACCGGAACGAACATCATGGACCGCCAAACCGGTAGATCGTCGCGCATGCTCAACCCTCCTTGATCGTGCCGGATGCGATCAGTGCCGCCAGCCGGTCCGCG
>JAJZEV010000258.1:4724-6605 GCA_021805665.1 Pseudomonadota bacterium | reverse complement strand
TAGAGGCCGGATACCATATCGGCCAGCGCCAGCGGCGGGAGGACCGGAGGGCGGTCGCCGTAGCCGTTCTTGGCGGCGAATCCGGACATAGCCTCCACCAGCGTGCCGAAGCCGGGGCGATCGCGATACGGGCCGTCCTGTCCGAAACCGGTGATGCGCACGATAATCAGCCCGGGGTTGCGGGCATGCAGGACATCCGGTCCCAGGCCCATCTTTTCCAGCGTGCCGGGGCGGTAGTTCTCGATCAGGATTTGGCTGGTGGCCAGCAGGTCCAGCAGGGCGTCGCGGCCTGCTTGCGGGCGCAGGTCGATTGCCAGGCTTTTCTTGTTGCGGGCATAGACTTTCCAGTGCAGCGACAGGCCGTTGACGCGCCACGCGCGCAATGGATCGCCGGTTTTCGGGTCTTCGATCTTGATGACCTCGGCGCCCTGATCGGCGAGTTGCAGGCTGACCATGTTGCCGGCGACCAGGCGGGACAGATCGACCACGCGGATGCCATCCAGCGGGGCAGGGGCGGTCGGGTCGAATGCGATGCGTGGGATCATTCTTTGGCTCTCTTGGACTCGGTATTGTCCTTCCAGAGTCGCCTGTCGTGCAAGGGCTGGACGCTGCTCTGCCCAGCGTGCCAACGTCCGGGAGTCAAAAAAGGAAACAGTCCATGGCGCGCATGACCGGCGGAGAAGCGATCGTCGATGGCCTTATCCGGCACGGAATCGATACGGTGTTCGGGTTGCCGGGCGTGCAGACGTATGGGCTGTTCGATGCGTTGTCCCGGGCATCCAACAGTATCCGGCTGATCAACGCCCGCCATGAACAGACAACGGCTTACATGGCGCTTGGCTATGCCTGCGCCACCGGCCGCCCGTCTGCCTATGCCGTGGTCCCCGGGCCCGGCGTGCTGAACACCACCGCCGCGTTGGCCACCGCCCGGGGCGTGAACGCGCCAGTGCTGTGCCTGACCGGGCAGGTGCCGGGGTTCATGATCGGCCGCGGCCGGGGCCAGTTGCACGAACTGCCCGACCAGCTCGCGACCATGCGGACCCTGGTGAAATGGGCGGATCGGATCGAACATCCGTCGCAGGCGCCGCATCTGGTCGCCCGGGCGTTCCAGGAAATGATGTCGGGGCGGCGCGGTCCGGTGTCGCTGGAGATGCCGTGGGATCAGTTCGCCGCGACGGCGGAGGTCACGCCGCAAGAGCCGTTGCCGCGATTCCCCAATCCCGAACCGGACCCGGAAAAGATCGAGGCGTTGGCGAAGCTGCTGAACGCGGCGAAGGCGCCGATGATCTGGGTTGGCGGCGGTGCGCTGCATGCGGCGCCGGAGATCTTGGCGCTGGCGGAACGCATCGGCGCCCCGGTGGTATCGTTTCGCGGCGGGCGAGGCATCGTCGATGACCGCCATCCGCTGGGTTTGACGATCCCGGCGGCGTATAAATCATGGCCCGACACCGATCTTCTGGTGGCGTTCGGCACGCGGTTGGAGGTGCCGACCATGCGCTGGGGGAAAATGCCCGCGGGTTTGACGGTGGCGCGTATCGATATAGACCCCGCCGAGATGGCGCGCCTGAAGGTCGATATCGGCATCGTCGCGGACACAGCCGATGCAGCCCGTGCGCTGGCGGCTGTCGTCGGGCAGCGCAACGATCCCGTGCGGGCGGCGGCTCTGGCCCGTGCAAAGGCCGAGACGCTGGCAGAAATCCAAAGCGTTCAGCCGCAAATGTCGTTTCTTAATGCGATCCGCGAGGTGCTGCCGGAGAATGGCATCCTGTGCGATGAAATGACACAGACCGGCTATGTGTCGTGGTTCGGGTTTCCGTTTCATACGCCGCGATCGCTGATCACCTCGGGCTTTTCCGGCACGCTGGGGGCGGGGTTTCCGAC
>JAJZEV010000258.1:0-4246 GCA_021805665.1 Pseudomonadota bacterium | reverse complement strand
CCGTCCTGCTTCACCACGCGGTTGAAGGTCCGCACCAGACCCCGGTTGGGGCGGCTGGCGCTGCGGCGGCTTTCGACGACCTCGCATTCCACATGGATCGTGTCGCCGGCAAAAGTGGGTGCCTTGACGTCCAATTGCATGTTCAGGAAGGCGAAGCCGGTGTGCTGCATCGTCGCATGCACCAGCAGGCCCTCGGCGAACGAATAAACCATCGCCCCCGGAACCACCCGCTGCGGGATGTCGCTTTCTGACTTCAGGAACTCGATGTTGGAGAACAGGACTTCGGTCATGCCTGTTACACCGATGAAGTTGACCAGATCGGCCTCGGTCAATGTCCGCCCGATGGTGCGGAACTGGCGGCCGACCGGCAGATCCTCGAAATGCAGGCCCAGACCCAGAACTTCCATGTGTTTCCCCCTTTGGCTGCCGGACGCTACCGGGCGATGGCCGCCAGCGCCTGCCCGGCGGCGGATTGCCCGCTGATCCAGGCGCCGGCGACGGTGCCAGCGAACCCGACATGGCACGCTTCGCCAGCGAACATCAAATGCCCGCCGCCGACCGGTTCGGCCAGCCTGTCGCGGGCCATTGCGGATCCCGGGACGGCGTAGCAATAGGCACCCCGGACCAGCGGGTCGGCGTCCCAGTGCGTCACCAGCGATGCGCCGCCGGCAAACAGCCCGTCCACCCGGCCGCCGAATGCCCGCCGAAGATAGGATAACGCATAATCCACCGCAGCCGCCTCGCCGGCCCGGGCCAGGTCCCAAGCCACCGAACCGCCGATCCAGCCTTGGACATAATCCCGACCGAACGGCCAGCACTGGAATGGCATCAGCGGCTCACCCTGGCGTTCCAGGATGCGATCGAGCGAACAATGCATCGGCAGGTCCAGCCGGTCCGGCCCGGTCGCCCGCAGCGCGACCTTCATCGCCAGCCCCATCGGCAGCGCGTGGATGGCATCCGTCACCCCGGGGGGCAAAGCCGGTTCGAACGCCAGGGCTCCGGACGCCAGCACGCCGGTGGAGACGGTAACGATGCAGGCTTCGGCGGCGATCGACCCGCTGGCGGTGTCCACGGTTACCTGTCCGTTGCGGCCACCCCAGCGCACCCGTGTCACCGGGGTGTTCAGCCGGATATCCAGGCCCTCGGTCAGGCGCCGTTGCACGAATGCGCCGATGCCGCCGTCCGGCACCAGATTGCTGCCGCCCAGCGCGTTGCGCCGCCAGTCGCGGGCGCTGAAATGGCCGGCATCCACCGCGCAGATGACGGGGCCTTCCCATGCCTCGATCGTCGCCGCCCATGGGTCGTCCGGCAGCCGCCGCGCGATTTCGGCCAGCGGCACGTCGCCCCCGGCCGCGAGGATCGATTCGGCTTTCGCCTCATAGCTCGGCCAAGCATGCGCATAGGCGTTCAGTTCGGCATCCGTTGCCAGCCGGTTGCCGATGAAGGTGCGTTCCTGGCGAATTTCGTCCGATCGCAGCAGCGTGTCTCCGGCTGCCCGGGCGATCGGCACCATGGGGTTGTGTTCGGCGTCGTGGAACCAGACCGCGCCCATGTCGAACCAGACCCCGCCCAGCGCCGCGGGATAATCGGTCCATGCCCGTCCGCCGACCCGGCCCGACGCCTCCAGCACCAACGCTCGCCGCCCCGCATCCCGGCAGGCCGCCGCGGCCGCCAGCCCCGCGACGCCGGCCCCGACGATGACCACATGGGTATCCGTCACGCGGTGCTCCTTTGCTGATCCGGGACCCGACTCTACGCCGGGGCGACGACCCGCGCGACCTGTTCCGGCGAGAGTTGCACTAAACTGTCGTAATCCTTCATCAACGTCTCGGTGATCGGCCCGGGCGTATAGCGATGCGGGCCGATTTCGCGCACCGCCGTGACTTCCGCCGCCGTGCCGGCCAGGAACACCTCGGTTGCGCGCGCCAGATCGGATTCCTGGATCTGGCGTTCGACAACCTTCATCTGGTTGCGCTTCGCCAGGCTGATGACGCTGCGCCGGGTGATCCCGTCCAGGAAGCAGTCCGGTATCGGCGTATGCAGCTCCCCATTCATCACGAAGAAGATGTTCGCCCCGGTGGTTTCCGCCACCAACCCCCGCCAGTCCAGCAGCAGGGCGTCGGAGTAGCCCTCCTGCTCCGCCTTCACCTTCGCCAGCGACGCGATCATGTACAGGCCCGACGCCTTGGCCTTGATCGGTGCGGTGTTCGGCGGCGGGCGGCGCCATTCCGCCTGGCCAACCCGGATGCCCTGCATCCGCTCCGCGCCGAAATAGCTGGGCCACGGCCATGCGCCGATCGCCAGATGGATCGAGGTTCCGGTCGCCGACACGGCCAACTGCTCCGACCCGCGCCATGCGATCGGGCGGACATAGCCGTCGGTCAACCCGTTGGCCTTCAGCACCGCGTTGCTGGCGGCGTCGATTTCGTCTTCGGAGTAGGGAATCTCGAAACTCAGGATGCGGCCGGACTCGATCAGCCGCCGGGAATGGTCGCGCAGGCGGAAAATGTTGCCGGAGTAGGCGCGCTCCCCTTCAAACACCGCACTGGCATAGTGCAATCCATGCGATAGAACATGCAGCCTGGCGTCCCGCCAGGGCACCAGCGAGCCGTCCAGCCAAAGCCAGCCGTCCCGGTCGTCGAAAGGAAGAAGCGTCATGGTCGTCCCCGCGGTAATTTTGTTACGTTCAGAGGCGTCAGCCTAAAACATATCTACATTTTAAGTCAACAATGCTGACCCATTTCGGAATCGAATGACTGGCATGCTGAAAGACAAGACTCGCTTCGTCCCACCACCCAAACTGCCCCCGCCAACCCCGGTTGTCGATCTTGGGGATGCCGAAATGCGCATGGCGCAGGATCTGCTGTTCTTCGCCTATCGCGATTTCACCAATGTGGCCGATCAGGTGCTGGATGAGTTGGGGCTAGGCCGAGCCCATCATCGCGCGCTGCATTTTATTGGCCGCAACCCGGGCATCACTGTTTCCAGTCTGCTCGCTGTCCTGCGCATCACCAAACAATCCCTTGCCCGGGTGCTCAATCAACTGGTCGATGAAGGGTTTGTCGGCCAGGCGCCGGGGTTCGAGGACCGGCGCCTGCGTTTGCTGACGTTGACCGACAAGGGCGCGGCGCTGGAACGCCGGCTGTTCGATGCGCAGCGCGACCGGATCGCCGCGGCATACACCGGGGCCGGGCCGGCCGGGGTGCAAGGGTTCCGCACGGTGATGCGGGGTATCATGGATCGGGGCGCGCGTGACTATATGGATGGAACCGGATCGGCGGAGGACACCTGACAGCATGGCCGACGATTGCCACATCCTGGTCGTCGAAGATGACCCCCGTCTGCGCGACCGTTTGGCGCGCTATCTCAGCAGCGAGGGGTTCCGCGTGACCATGGCGGGCGATGCCGCGGAAGCCCGGACGAAGCTGCGCGCGATCGACCCCGACCTGATGGTTCTGGACGTTATGATGCCGGGCGAGTCCGGGCTGGACCTGACCCAGTCGTTGCGCCGGGACGGGCGGCACGATTTGCCGATCCTGCTGTTGACCGCGCGCGGAGCGCCGGAGGACCGGATCGCGGGGTTCGAGGCCGGTGCCGACGATTACCTGGGCAAACCGTTCGAACCGCGCGAACTGGTGCTGCGCATTCGGTCGTTGCTGCGCCGCACGCCAGCGCCGGCCACGGTCGAGGCGCCGGCCGGCCCGATACGGATCGGCGGCGCGGAGTTCGATGTCGATCGCGGCGAGTTACGCGACGCGGACGGCCCGATCCGGCTGACAGGCGGCGAGTCGGCGCTGTTGACAGCGCTGGCCCGCAAGCCGAACGAGGTGCTGTCGCGCGAGGACATCGCCGAAGCCCTGGGCATGGACGACGCCGGGGAGCGTGCGATCGACGTTCAGGTGGTTCGCCTGCGCCGCAAGATCGAGTCCGATCCCCGGGAACCGCGCTTTCTGCATACCGTGCGCGGTCGCGGTTATATCCTGAAGCCAGGTGTCTGACATGCGTGCCCGCGTTCCATCGCCGGTCGTGAACCCGTTCAAGCGTCTGATGCCGCGTTCGCTGTTCGGCCGCACGCTGCTGATCATGCTGGTGCCGCTGGTGCTGGTGCAGGCCATCGCGCTGCAACTGTTCTATGGCAACCATCTGGGGATCGTGTCGCGACGCCTGTCCAGTGCGATCGCCGGGGAAATCTATTACACCGTCGAACTGCTGCGGCAGTTTCAAAGCCCGGCGGATCGCGAATGGG
>JAJZEV010000035.1 GCA_021805665.1 Pseudomonadota bacterium | reverse complement strand
TTGCGCCTGTTCGGCCATGGCCGGCACGAACGTCCGGCACGTCCGCCGCCCGGCGCTTTTGGCGTCGTACAATGCCAGGTCGGCGTTGCGCATGATCGCTTCCGCCGAACCGCCATGGTCGGGAAATCGGGCTATACCGACGCTGGCACCGATGTGTATCACTTGGCCTTCGACGACATAGGGCCGGGATAAGGTCTCCACCACCCGCTCGCCGAGGGCTTCGGCATCGCCGCCGCCGGACATCAGGATGGCGAATTCGTCCCCGCCCAGGCGCACCAGCAGATCGTCCTCCCGGGTTTCCCGCGCCAGACGCTGGCTGACCAGACACAGCAGGGCGTCGCCGACACCGTGACCCAGCGTGTCGTTCACCGGTTTGAAACGGTCCAGATCGATGGTCAGCAACGCGAGGCTGGTGAGGGATTCCGTCATCTCCCGCAGCATCTGATTGAAATGCCGGCGGTTGCTGAGGCCGGTGAGCGGGTCCAGCGAGGCATCGACATGCCCGGCCGCGATGCGGGCGGAGGCGCCGAACATCCGCCCGTCATCGAAGATCAGCATCCATTTGCGGGCGTCGATGCCACGGACCTGAAGGCTCACACGGCGGTCGCGACCCAGCGACACCCGCAGAAAACTCTCCGGCTCCCCGCGGTTGGAGGCTTCCATCGCATCCTTGACGAAAGCAGCGACCCGGTCGCGCTGGTTGGGCAGCAAATGGGGCATCGAGGCCAGGATATCGGTCAACGATGGCGTATCGGCCGCCATGACCGGGGGCAGGCCGAACAGATCGGCCGCTGTTTCGTTCCAGTAGTGGACGGCAAGGCCGGCATCCACGATCGCCACCGCCAGCGGCAACTGCAACAGCAACGCGTTGGCCACCCCCACGGTCAGGCGCGCCGTACGGCGAACCATCGGCGGAGAGCCGCTGGCCAGACCGTCCGGTGCATAAGGTAACGAAGGAAGCTGCACGTCTGTCTCCACACTGATAACGGCGGGACGTTAGCGCGCGACCCTTACCGAACCGTTAACGGCGGCGATTTTTCCAGCGAAATCGTCACAACCGCCGCGAACGAAGCGGCGCTCGCTTGACCCCCCCGCCCGCAGCGCCCTAAACGCGCCTTATGAGCGACGATCAAACCCACGCCGGCACCATCGCGGCGGCGACCCAGCAGGCCCATGTCCTGGCGCAGGCCCTGCCCTTTCTGCGCCGCTATGCCGGCGCGACCGTGGTGGTGAAGTACGGCGGGCATGCGATGGGCGAGGAACACCTCGCCCAGCAGTTCGGCAGCGACATCGCGCTGCTGAAGCAGGTCGGCATCAACCCTGTCGTGGTTCATGGCGGCGGGCCGCAGATCAATGCGATGCTGAAGCGGCTGGCGATCCAGTCCACCTTCATCGACGGGCTGCGCGTCACCGACGCGGCGATGGTGGAGGTGGTGGAAATGGTGCTGGCCGGCACCGTCAACAAATACGTCGCCGGCCTGATCACCAAAGCCGGCGCCATCGCGGTCGGGATTTGCGGCAAGGACGGCGGCATGATCCGCGCGCGCAAACTGCAACGCACGCGCAAAGACCCTGGCAGCCATATCGAAAGCGTTCTGGACCTGGGTTTCGTGGGGGAGCCGGCGGCGGTCGATGCCCGGGTTATTCACGCACTGACAGGCGGCGGCCTGGTGCCGGTGATCGCACCGATCGGCGTCGATGCGGACGGCCAGACCTATAACATCAACGCCGACACCGTGGCCGCGGCCGTGGCCGGCGCGCTGAATGCGACCCGGCTGCTGATGCTGACCGATGTGCCGGGTGTGCTGGATAAGGACAAGAAGCTGATCCCGTCGCTGACATTGTCAGAGGTGGATGAACGGATCGCCGACGGCACGATTACCGGCGGTATGATCCCGAAGGTGGAAAACTGCGTCGAAGCGGTGCGCCAAGGTGTCAAGGGCGCGGTGATCCTGGATGGGCGCGTGCCGCATGCCTGCCTGCTGGAACTGTTCACCGAAGCCGGACCGGGCACCCTGATCAAGCGGTAACCGCCGGTCAGAGCCGGCGGGGGGACCATGTCCGGGTTTGCGGCCTGCCGCCGATCGCGGCATGCATTGTGGCGGGCATCGGTTCGCGCCCCGGCCCGCTCACGATCTCCGTCATCATCGTGCGAACCCGGTTCGGCAGGTGGGGGCGGTCGATCAGCGCCGCCTGCCAGGCGGGCTGCTCCTCCGCGCGGGCTGCCAGCATCTCCAGCGTGCTGTCCTTGATTTTCGCGGTTCGGTTGGTCAGCAGGGCGGTGACCGCCTCGGGCCCCGCCGATCCGACGATCGCGTCGGACACAGCCTCGGTGAGTCCCGGACGGCTGGCAACCGCGAGGAAGGTAAAGGCAGGCGGATCGGATTCGACCAGATCCAGCAGATCCTGCTGCGTCAGCAGCGGCGACAGCCGGATCACCGGCCCGCACACCATCGACGCCGGATCGTGCGCCAGCCGCAAGACGATCTCCCGCGGGCCATCGGGCATGTCCTGCACCGTTCGGGCGATATTCGCCCGGATTCGCAGCCCGGCCTCGGCGATCATCGCGGTCAGGCTGGCAACCGCGTCCTGCTGGGTTCGGATCCCGCCGGGCTGCGCCGGGGTTCGGCCGATCAGCCTCCGCACCCGGGGATCGGTGTCGGCGGACAGGATTTCCGCCGCCCCGGGCGGCAGGGCCGGGTTCATGGCCACACTGGCTCGCACCGTGACGGACGGGTCGGTTGCCAGGGCCAGCAGAATGTCAGGCGGGGTCATCGCGTTCGCACCCTGGCGAACCCGGACCGCTTCCTGCTGGATCATCCCTCGCCCTCCAGAAGCGAGACCCGCCAGTGGCGGCGCCCCCCGCGTTTGACCTCATACATCGCCATATCCGCCCGCCGGGTCAGACTTTCGATCGACTCGCTGCTGCCGGCCGCGCGCATGGCGATCCCGACGGAGACGCCCAGGGCGAATGAGTCATCCGCCACCAACGCGGGCAGTTCCTGTTTCGCCGCGTTGCACAGTTGATCCGCCCGCTCCGCCGCCGTCATCCGGTCCGCGCCGCTGAGCCAAACCGCGAACTCATCACCGCCCAACCGAGCGATCAGGTCGGACGGGCGGACCATGCGGCGGAGCATGTCGGCCAGATGCATCAGCACCGTGTCGCCCATGGCATGGCCCAGCCGGTCGTTGACCGGTTTGAAGGCGTCGAGGTCGAGATACATCAGCGTTCCGGCTTCGGATTCGCGATCCAGGCGGGCGATGTGGCGGGCCATTTCCTCCATGAACGCGCGCCGGTTCAGCAGCCCGGTCAGCGGGTCTGTACGGGCCTGATGCGCCATTTCGCGCTGCACCGCTTCGTACTCCAGAACCATCCGCACCACTTCGGCGGCCGACGCGGCCAGCCGCCTGTCCTCGGGATCCCATTCCGGGTCCGCGGTATTGCGCCAGACCGCCAGGGCGTCGTTGACGCCGAACCGCGTACGGCAGCGCACCGTCAGAACCGAACGGCCCGGCGGTATCGCGGTTTGGGCTGGCTCGCTGGAGGGTTGAGAGAGAAGCCTGACGATGGATGGCAGGACCACCGAGGCACCGGGTCCGCATTCGTGGAGGATTTCCATCGGCCCATCCTGCGTCGTGACGCCGACCACCGCCGCGCCCTCGGCCCCCAGCGCCTGGATCAAGGCCCACATCGCTGCGTCCAGCATCGCATCGGCGCTGGTTTCGCGGGCGGTTCGCGACAGGATCTGGTCCAGTGCCTGGCCATGCCGCAACCGCCCGGCGATGTCAGCGGCCCGGGCATCGGGGTGGGCGATATCGACACCGACACCGCGCGTACCCACGATCGCGCCGGATGCGTCTCGCAATGGCACCGCGGAGATATGCAGCGCCGCCAGTTCCCCCGAACCCGACCGCAACCAGGTGCGGTGACGCCGCACCTGGCTGGTGGGATGAAACGGGTTGATCTGTTCGCTGATCCCGTCGCCGCCGATCAAGCGGTCCGATGGCATGCCGATCAGGGCGCCGGCCGGCCATCCCAGCGCGGTTTCGGGCGCGACAAAGACGAAGCGCCCCCTGGCATCGGTTTCGAAGGCCAGGTCGGCGGCAAGGCCGGCGAACTGGCGCCAGCGCTGCACGTTGTCGAAGTTTGTGTCCGCTGGCGGCTGTGCCGTAGCGAACGGTGCGAGAATGGTTTCGGTCATGCGCGACGCGTCCCGGAGAGGCTGAGCCGCTATCAAGCGCAGAAAAAGGTTAATGAAAGGTTGAGGCCGAGCGGGAAAACCGGATCGCTTGGATGGCCGGAATTGCTCCGGCCATCGCTGGCGGCACCGGTATCGGCGGGACGCCCGGCGTTAGCGGCGCAGAATCGCCGCCCCGGCATAGCGCGCGGCTTCGGCCAGTTGGTGCTCGATGCGGATCAACTGGTTGTATTTCGCGGTCCGATCGCTGCGCGCGAGGCTACCGGTCTTGATCTGTCCGCAGTTGGTCGCCACCGCCAGATCGGCGATCGTGGAGTCCTCGGTTTCGCCGGAACGATGGCTCATGACCGCTTTCCAGCCGGCGCGATGGGCGATTTCGACGGTTTCAAGCGTTTCGGACAGAGTGCCGATCTGGTTGACCTTGATCAGGATCGCGTTGGCGGACCCTTCCGCGATGCCGCGGCGCAGACGCTGGGGGTTCGTGACGAACAAGTCGTCGCCGACCAGTTGGATTTTGTGGCCCAGCGTGTCGGTCATCAGCTTCCAGGTTTCCCAGTCGTCCTCGGCGCAGCCATCCTCTATGGAGACGATCGGATAGCGAGCGCAGAGGTCAGCGTAGTACCGCACCATCGCCTCGCCATCCAGCACCTTGCCCTCGCCTTCCAGGTGATACTTGCCGTCCTTGAAGAACTCGGTGGATGCCGGGTCCAGCGCAAAGGTGACGTCCTCGCCGACGCGGTAGCCGGCTTTTTCTACCGCCTTGGCGATGAAACCAAGCGCCTCGTCCGCCGACTTCAGGTCGGGCGCGAAGCCGCCTTCGTCGCCGACGTTGGTGTTCAGGCCGGCGTCGTGCAGGCCCTTTTTCAAGGTAGCGAAAATCTCCGACCCCATCCGCACGGCATCGGCCAGCGTGGGGGCGGAAATCGGCTGGATCATGAATTCCTGGATATCGATCGGGTTATCGGCATGCTTGCCGCCATTCAGGATGTTCATCATCGGCACCGGCAGGGTGCGGGCAAAGGCGCCGCCGATGTAGCGGTACAGCGGCTGCCCCTGGTCCGACGCCGCGGCCTTCGCCACCGCCAGCGACACGCCCAGGATGGCGTTGGCACCCAGGCGGGACTTGTTCGGGGTGCCGTCCAGGTCGATCATGATGTTGTCGATGACCACCTGTTCGGTTGCCTCGATCCCGCCCAGCGCCTCCAGGATTTCACCCTCGACATTGGCGACGGCGGTCAGCACGCCCTTGCCGCCGAAGCGCGATTTGTCGCCGTCGCGCAACTCCACCGCTTCATGCGCGCCGGTGGACGCGCCGGATGGCACCGCCGCCCGCCCCATCGCGCCGGATTCCAGGATGACATCGACTTCGACCGTCGGATTCCCGCGGCTGTCGAGGATTTCGCGGGCGGTGATATCGGCAATCGCGGCCATGGGTGGCGTCTCCTGAGAGGGGCTTCGAATTCCGGCGCTGCCTAACACCTTGGGCGCGATGTTGCCAGCCCGGGGGCCACGCGGGACACCGGCGGCGGACCCATGCCGCGAGACCGGGGAAGCGCCGATCCGGATGGCCCGGCGCGGCTATGTCCCGCGAAGCCTATCCGCGGCGCGGGCCTTGCTGTCCCACAAGCGCGGTTCGCATGCGCCACAACCGGTAGCGATACATACCATACGCCACCACCCCGGCACCCGCCGCGACCGGCAGGATCATCAGCGCGAACCACAGGGCCAGCGCGGCGATCGCCATCGCGCCGGCAAGCACGGCAACGATAATGGCCCACAGCAGGATGCGGTTGGCAACCGGCGCGGCCGGCGGTTCGATGAATTCGCCCTCGATCGTCATTTCCAGTTCGGGCGGTGTGCGGTCTTTCATGCCGCGAATGTGGCGCCAGGTTTGCGCCGGTTCAAGGCCGGTCATAGGATGGTGGTCACGCAAAGGGGATCGCCACCATGAAGGTCGGGCTTTTCATCAATACGCAGTGGCCGGAGGACACCAATGTCGCGGCGCAGATCCCGATGTTGGTCGAACAGGTGCGGGTGGCGCGCGACGCCGGATACGCCTCGTTGTGGTTCCCGCACCATTGGCTGACCTACCCGATGCAGATGCTGCAGATCATGCCGGCGATGGCCTATCTGGCCGCCGAGGCCAAGGGCATGGCGATCGGCCCCAACATCCTGATCCTGCCGCTGCTGAACCCGATGCATGTCGCCGAGGAAGCCGCCACTTTGGACGTGATCACCGGCGGCAACTACGTGCTGGGCGCCGGCCTGGGCTACCGCGAACCTGAATTCACCGCGTTCGGGATCACCCACGCCGAACGCGCCGGGCGGTTCAGCGAAAGCGTGACCCTGATGCGCAAACTGTGGGCCGGCGGGCGCATCACGCATGAGGGCAAGTTCTTCACCGTCCGCGACGCCGGTATCAGCGTCAAGCCGGTTCGTCCCGGCGGCCCGCCGATCTATGTCGCCGGTCTGGTCGATTCCGCGGTTCGCCGGGCGGCGCGGATTGGGGATGCGTGGCTGATCGCGAATGCGTCGTCGATTCAGGAAATCACCCCGCAGATGCACACCTACCGCTCGGCGCTGCAAGAATTCGGGCGCCTGCCGCTGGAGTTCCCGATTGCCCGGGAGTGCTATGTCGGCGCAAGCCGGGCGTCGGCGTATGCGGAGTGCAAGG
Organism: Pseudomonadota bacterium; assembly: GCA_021805665.1. Lineage (GTDB taxonomy): Bacteria > Pseudomonadota > Alphaproteobacteria > Acetobacterales > Acetobacteraceae > Rhodopila. The sequence goes on along the minus strand of JAJZEV010000035.1, from coordinate 1,990 downwards.
CGGCGCTGGAGTATAAATACGCGGCCTATGCCCAGTGGGGCATGACCAGCCCGCTGGAGGGCACCAGCTTCGATGATTTCGCCAGGGACCGGTTCATCATTGGCGACAAGGAATCGGTGAAGGACGAAATCATCCGTTACACAGAATTACTTGGTGTCGATCACTTCATCATGCGCAGCCAATGGCCGGGTCTGGAACAGGACAAGGTGCTGGGGTCGATCAGGCGGCTGGGCGAGATTTTCGCGACGTTGTAGCGGCCGTACTGGCTGAACGGAAGACATGATGGCGCGATCGACGCCCGGATCGGCAGTCCAGCCAAAGGCCGGGGGCAACCTGATCGCCTCGGCGTTCGGCTTCTTCGTGCTGGGCTGCTTTGTGGCGCTGTACCTCGCCGACCGGGACCTTTATTTGCCGGTGCTGCGGCTTTGGGCATTTCAGCCGTTCCGGTATCCGTTCATCGATATCGAGTGGTTTGGGGCGGTTCACGCGTGCCTGCGCCAGGGCATCGATGTCTATGTCAGCAATCCTTGCGACGAACTCGGGCGGGCATTCAATTACTCGCCGGCATGGTTGTGGATGTCGTTCTGGCCAGCCTCACGGGACTGGACCAATCCGCTTGGTTTGCTGTTCGCCTGCGTTCTGGCGTTGTCGTTCACAATGCTGCCGCGGCCGCGGCAGCGGATCGATTATGCTCCGGTACTGCTGGGCATTGTTTCGCCGATGACGTTGTACGCCGCCGAGCGTGCCAATATCGATGTGATGATATTTGTCTTAATTCTGTGGGCGGTTTGGCTGATCGAACGCGGCGGATGGCTTGGGCTGCCTGGTTACGCGGTGATCCTGGTCTGCGGGGTGCTAAAATTCTACCCGTTCGTGGCGATGATCCTGGCACTTCGCGAGCGGTTTCGTCTAGCCGTGTTGCTGTCGGTGGTTACGGTCGCTGTGGCTGGGGGCTTTCTGTGGATTTTTCATGCGGAGCTGGCCCGCATCGCCCCGAACATACCGCAACCGTCGATCTTTGCCGCGTCGGGGGCGGTGCAACTCCCGCTCGGTTTCGGTTCGCTTTTACGGTATGCCTTCGCTTCGCTTGGTGACGACGATCCGGTTGCGGGTCAGGTGGCGGATAGCCGTTTTCTCGTCACCGGCATTTTTGTGGCGCTGTTGTTTTGGTTTCCCATGCGGGGCGGTAGCCGCCTTGCCGTCCGGTCGGATTTGGGCATCGCGCTGGATCGCCTGACGGAAATGGAGCGGCTGGCCATGGTGGCTGGAGCCGCTCTGGTGTTCGGTTGTTTCATTATTGGCCGCAATTCGGGTTACCGGCAAATTCATATGCTGCTGATCATCCCCGGGCTGTTGGCGTTGGTTCGGTCCTCACCCACGGCCGCACTGGCGCGGACCTGCCGCCGGGCTGTTGCCGCGGCGTTGTTTCTGATGTGGTTTCCGATCCCGATGCAGTGGCTGAACGACAGATTTCGCAGCCCCGCCGACGGCGGTTCGCTGCCCACCTGGGCATTCTGGATCGGCCGCGAACTTATCTGGTGGTGGTTCGCGGCGATCCTGGCCGGCATTCTGATGCGATTCGTTGGTGCGTCGCCGATGTGGGCTGCCGTGACCGGGCGCTGGGACCGCCCGCACGCCAACAGACCCTGATGGCCGCTGCCATAAAGGCTCGTGGCGTGCCGCGGGAGTTAAACGTCAGCGCCTCGACGGTTCGGGGGTAATCGCGGAACTCCCCTGGCGCCGGATATTGGTTACCTGGACCGAGGCGACGGACATGGCGGCAGCTCATGATACCCCACCCCGGCGTCCGGACGCCCTTGAATTCAACTACCGGCCGGTTTTGAGTGTGCTGAGATACGCCACGATCGCCGGCACATCCGCTTCAGCGACAGGTGCCCGATACAAACTCCGCATTTTACCGACTTCCTGGCCCCAAACAGTTGGACTGAGTAACGGCTGGTTGAGAACCATGCCGGCCGAATGGCACGCC
>JAJZEV010000201.1 GCA_021805665.1 Pseudomonadota bacterium | reverse complement strand
ACTGCTCGCTGTCGATCTACATGAAGACGCTGGGGCCGGATCACCCGACGACCAAAAGCGTTGCCCGCAATCGCGCCGGATTGCGATAAAGGGCCAGATTTTTGTTGTGCGATGCGGCAAAGCGAGATTAACTTGCGTTGAAACTTGGCATTTGCTTCGGCAATGCGCATTTGGATTGCCTTCCTGGCCTCGCGTTAAACGAAACAGGAGACAACGATGCCCGATCACGACACGCCAGTTGCCCCCGCACCTACGCCAACGGTTCTTCCGCACGGCCAGGATAACGAACATCTCGACGATCAGGAGAAAATCCTGGCCGGACGATACGATGTGAACTATCCGGCCCTGCTGACGAAGGATGTAGCCGGGGGCTAGCCAGCCGATTTCGGTGGATTGACGTCCCCCATGGGTGCCCTGCCCGCCGCGGCCGCGGCGGGTGCATCGCGGGGTGCCGGCGAAGGGGCGATTCGCATCGGCCATCACGGTTTCGCGCATGGCAATCCTTGCTGCGTGCGCGACGTTCACCCTGTACCACCGAACGGGGGCGAAGCCGGGGCGATGACGGGAAGTTCGGACGATCCGCGGGCGCCGCGGCAATACGTTCACCACGTTGGACGTCGCGTTTTTGTACTGAGTTTCCTGTGTCTGAGTTCCTGTCAGCCGGCGTTACTGGATCCGCGTGGGCCGGTTGCTCTTGCCGACGAAACGATCCTGCTGGACTCGCTGGTGATCATGCTGGCGATCGTTGTTCCGACGATCGCCGCGACACTGGGGTTCGCCTGGTGGTTTCGGGCGTCGAACAGCAAGGCCGCCTATTGGCCGAGTTGGGCGTATTCCGGCCAGCTCGAGCTGATCGTGTGGTCTGTTCCATTGATGACGATCATCCTGCTGGGCGGGGTGATCTGGATCGGCGCGCACCAACTGGACCCCGCCGCCCCATTGGCATCGTCCGCCAAACCGCTGGAGGTGCAGGTCGTCTCGCTGGACTGGAAATGGCTGTTCATTTACCCGGATCAGGCCATCGCCAGCGTCAACCAGTTGGTCGTCCCGGCCGGCGTGCCGATCCATTTTTCACTGACGTCCGCCAGTGTCATGAACGCGTTCTTCGTTCCGCGGCTTGGCAGCATGATCTACACGATGAACGGGATGACGACCCGCCTGAACCTGCTGGCCGACTCGCCCGGCGATTTCATTGGCTTGTCGAGCGACTACAGCGGCGACGGGTTTTCCGGCATGCATTTCGCGGTTCATGCCGAAACGGCGGAGGCGTTCGAGACCTGGGTCAAGGCCACGCGGGCCGATGGCCCCATATTGAACCGGCAGACCTACGCCGGTCTGGCCGTGCAGAGCATCGGCACCAGGCCGTTCACTTACCGCTCCGCCGAACCCGGTCTGTTCCAGGCGATCGTGTCGCGTGAACTGCCACCCGGGCCAGGGCCACGATCCGGCCGGCCGGAGACCAGTGTATCGCCGCGAACGGAGCCATAGACATGCTGGGTAAACTGTCTTGGGCGGCGGTCCCGTTCGACCAGCCGATTCCGATGGCTGCATCCGCCGTGGTCGGCTGCCTCATTCTTGGCGTTTTGATTTGGGTCGTGGTGAAGGGTCGCCTGCCGTATCTGTGGAACGAGTGGATCACCAGCGTCGATCACAAGAGGATCGGCGTTATGTACTGCCTGCTTGCCATGGTGATGCTGCTGCGCGGCTTCACCGACGCGATCATGATGCGTTCCCAGCAGGCGCTGGCGTTTCAGGCCCCCGGTTACCTGCCGCCCGAACATTATGACCAGATTTTCTCTGCCCACGGCACGCTGATGATCTTTTTCGTTGCGATGCCGTTTGTCATCGGGTTGATGAACTTCGCCGTCCCGCTGCAACTGGGCATTCGCGACGTAGCATTTCCGACATTGAACTCGGTCGGGTTCTGGCTGACCGCGAGCGGCGCATTGCTGGTAAACATCTCGCTGGTCATCGGGGAGTTTTCGCGTGCGACGTGGCTGCCGTATCCGCCATTGTCCGAACTTGCCTATTCGCCCGGTGTTGGCGTCGATTATTACTGCTGGGCCATCCAGATTTCCGGCATCGGTACGCTGATATCAGGCGTCAATCTGGTGACGACGGTGCTGAAGATGCACGCACCCGGCATGACTTACATGCGCATGCCGATGTTCTGCTGGACCACGCTGGCGGCAAACCTGCTGATCGTCGCCGCCTTCCCGATCCTGACCGCGACATTGGCGATGCTGTTGCTGGATCGCTATCTCGGTTTCCACTTTTTCACGAACGAAGCCGGCGGCAATATGATGATGTTCGTGAACCTGATCTGGGCATGGGGCCACCCGGAGGTTTACATCCTGATCCTGCCCGCTTTTGGCATATATTCCGAGGTCATCTCGACATTTTCTGGAAAGCCGTTGTTTGGATACCGGTCGATGGTGATTGCCACCATGGCGATCTGCATCCTGGCGTTCATGGTCTGGCTGCATCACTTCTTCACCATGGGCGCGGGTGCCGACGTGAACGGGTTCTTCGGCATCATGACCACGATCATCGCGGTTCCCACCGGCGTCAAAATCTTCAACTGGCTGTTCACCATGTTCGCCGGGCGGGTTGTGTTCTCCACGGCACTGCTGTGGTCGCTCGGTTTCATGATCACCTTTGTCGTGGGTGGCATGACGGGTGTGCTGCTGGCTGTGCCGCCGGCCGATTTCGTGTTGCACAACAGCCTGTTCCTTGTGGCACATTTTCACAACGTGCTGATCGGCGGCGTGCTGTTCGGCTGTTTCGCCGGCTACAATTACTGGTTTCCGAAAGCGTTCGGCTTCCGCCTGCACGAAGGGCTTGGCAAGGCTGCCTTTTGGTGCTGGACCATCGGTTTCTACGTCGCTTTCATGCCACTATATGTACTCGGGTTGGAGGGCATGACCCGGCGCATGCAGCATTACGATGTTCCGGCGTGGCGGCCTTGGCTTTTGATCGCCGCCCTGGGCGCCGTCATCATTCTGGTGGGCATCATTCTGCAGATCGTACAGCTCGTCGCCAGCATCCGCCATCGGGAGGATCTGCGGGACGACACCGGCGACCCGTGGAACGGACGGTCGCTTGAATGGGCGACAGCATCGCCACCTCCGGTTTTCAACTTCGCTGTCCTGCCATCCGTTTCCGGTAGCGACACATACTGGGACCTGAAGCAACGCGCGATCCAGCAACCGGCACCGAGCCCGGAACCGGACTACAACAGTGTTGAAATGCCCCGTAACAGCCCGACTGGCTTCATCTGTGCGTTCTTCGCCACGATGATGGGTTTTGCCCTGATCTGGCATATATGGTGGATGGCCGGTGTGGCGATTGCCGGCGCTTTCGCGACGTTCGTGGTATTCGCGTGGCGGGATCGCGACGACTATATCATCCCGGTTGAAACCGTGGCGCGCATCGACCGTGAAAACCGAGCATCCAGAACCCGGGCACTAGGGCGGTTGGGGACGGCGCAATGAGCGCGACTCACGCGGATCATCAGGGTCATGCGGCGCGATCCCCGGGTGGCGGCATGCCATCGAAGCGGATCATTGTCGGCTATGGTTTTTGGATTTTCCTGCTCAGCGACATCATCATGTTCTCGGCGTTTTTCGCGAGCTACGCGGTTTTGTCCGATGCCACGGCGGGCGGCCCCACCGGACAGCAGCTGTTCGACCTGACCAACGTTGGCATTGAAACGATGTGCCTGTTGCTTTCCAGCTTCACCTGCGGTCTGGCCAGCATTGGCGCGCAGCGAAAGAACAGCGCGATATTCCAGACTGCGATGGCCGCGACGTTCGTGCTGGGCGCTGTCTTTGTGTCGTTGGAAATCCGGGAATTCGCCGGGTTGGCCGCACAGGGCGCCGGCCCGACGAGAAGCGCGTTCCTGACCGCATTCTTTACCCTGGTTGGCTGCCATGGCCTGCATGTGACCGGGGGTTTGATGTGGCTGCTGACCATGATGGCGCAGGTGCTGGCGAAGGGATACCGCCCGGACATCTTGCGGCGGGTGATGTGTTTCAGCCTGTTCTGGCACGCACTGGATATTATCTGGGTGGCGCTGTTCAGCGTCGTCTATCTGATCGGAGCCGGCCAATGAGCGACGAAACACCGGAGTTCGGCACATCGGACGTCGCGCCGGGGGACGAGGGTTCGGAAGCGGGCATCGCGACCTATCTCGTCGGCCTCGGATTGGCATTGCTGTTGACCGGAGTATCCTTTTTCATTGCCAAAACTCATCTGGTTTGGGGCCCCAGCATTCCAGTCGCCCTGATCGTGCTGGCGATCGCCCAGATGGGGGTGCATCTGGTCTTCTTCCTGCACATCACGACCGGGCCGGACAATGCGAACAACGTGATGGCGCTGGCGTTCGGGGTTCTGATCGTTCTGCTGCTGTTGACCGGGTCGCTGTGGATCATGTTTCACCTGAACCACAACATGATGCCGATGGATCAGTTGATGCGCATGCAACGGTAGTTCGGAAGAGTGGTCGAACTGGACGCTCTCCGGTGCCTTGCTACCGTCCTTTCCATTCCGGCTTGCGCTTTTCCACGAACGCTTTGATCCCTTCCACGCGGTCCTCGCTGCTATAGGGACTGATCCCTTCGTTCAGCCGCAGCGCCACGGGCAGCGGCAAGCCGTTCGACCGGACAGCGGTTTCCTTCATCCGGCGCAGCGACACGGGTGCGTTTTCGCAAATCGCCTCGGCCATCCGCATCGCCTCGTTCAACGCCTCACCCTTCGGCACCACGCGGTTCACCAGACCCCAGCGGCGGGCATCCTCGGCGCCGATATATTCGCCCAGATACAGCATCTCATAGGCGATGCCCGACGGCACCATGCGCGGCAGCATGACGTTGGCGAAATGCGCGCCCTTGCCGCGTTTGGCTTCCGGCAGGCCCAAGGTGGTGTGCTCCGCCGCCACGCGCATGTCGCAGGCCAGGGCCAGTTCCATCCCGCCCGCCACCGCCGGCCCGTTCAGCGCCGCGATCGTCGGTTTAATTGTTTCGTACACCACCTCAAATACATACCGCTGCACCCGCGACAGCAACGGCTGGAACGGTTTGCCATCGGCATCCTCCCGGGCACGAGCCTTCAAGTCGGCACCGGCACAGAAGGCACGATCGCCGACGGCCGTCAGCACCACCACCCGCACATCGGGGTCGGCGCCGGCGTCCACGAACGCCTCGATCAGCGCGTCGGACAGTTCGGACGACAGCGCGTTCATTCGTTCCGGCCGGTTGATGGTGAGTACCAGGATATGCCCGCGCATTTCGCGCAGCAGGATCGCATCCGGCATCGTTTTCTCCCTCTCTCGATCAGGGCAGAATAGCCGGACTTGCTCCGAATGGACATAGCGCCGGCCGGCGGACAGTATGCGCGCCGCGATGGAGAGGCCGCGAAATATGCTAGTCGCCTGCCCCGCTCCACCGGCCTATCACCGTCATGGCGGGCCTGCGCCCGCCCTAACGGTACCCATCGACCGTGCGTCAATCGAAGCGGTTACTTCGCCACGCCGCCAAAGGACAGGAGTGCCTTCCCCATGCCGATCGCCACCCGGGACGCTTTGCACGCCCTTTTCCATCCGCGTGCGGTGGCGGTGATCGGTGCCTCCGACGACACGACCAAGCATGGCTACATCGTGCTGACCAACATCCGCGACACCGGCTTCAAGGGCGGGATCTACGGCATCAGCCGCCGGTTGACCGCAATCGACGGCATCCCGTGCTATCCGGACCTCGCTTCGATTCCCGAACAGGTGGACACGGCGTTCCTGGCCATCCCGGCCGAGGCCACGTTGCAGGCCGTGCGCGACGCCGCCGCCGCCGGGCTGAAGGCGGTGATCGTCGGATCGGCCGGCTATGCCGAAAGCCTGGACGCGGGCGGGGAGGAACGGCAGCGCGAACTGCAACGCATCGCCGCCGAGGCCGGCATCCGCATCGTCGGGCCGAACTGCAACGGCATGTACAATGCCCATCATCCGGTCTCGGTCGGCTTCAACACCTCCCACGCCAAGCGCCAGAAGCCGGGTGGGATATCGATCTTTTCCCACAGCGGGGCGCTGTTCGACGCGATGGCCGGGCGGCTGGCGATGCTGGGCGCGGGGCTGTCGCTGTTCGCCTCGGCGGGAAACGAGGCCGACATGTCCGTGCTGGACTACATGGAATACGGCATAAGCCATGCCCCGACGCGGGTCATCGCCCTGTTGATCGACAGCCTGGACGACGGCCCCCGGTTCCGCCAGTTGGCGCTAAAAGCCTACGAAGCCGGAAAACATGTGGTTGCACTGAAGATCGGCGGGTCGGAGGCCGGGGCCGCTGCCGCCGTGGCCCATTCCTCCCGTCTGGCCGGCGACGATGCCGCATACCACGCCTTGTTCGCGGCCAGCGGCGTCGCGACGGTGAAGACGCTGGAGGGCCTGATGACGGCCGCCGCACTGCTGGATAAATATGGACGGTGCCCCGGCAAGCTGGGGTCGTTGTCCACCTCCGGCGCCGGGGCGTCCCTGATCGCCGACCGCTGCGAGGCGTTGGGCGTTCCGCTCGCGGCGCTGTCGCCGGACACGTTCGCGGCCATCGATTCGCAGAAGATGTTTTCGCGGATCGGCAATCCGCTGGACATGGGCATATTCGGCGGGATGAAGCGATCCGCCGATGTGCCGACCCTGCTGATGCAGGATTCCGGGGTTTCGGTGTGCCTCGCGCTGGTTCATTCCATGAACCCCTGGCAAGGCGACCCCTACCGCGCCGCCATGGGCCACGCCCGGGAAGCATCCGGCAAGCCGCTGCTGCTGGTGACCCCAGGCGGCCTGCCGGAGGCCGAACGCGAAACCTACCGGTCGCGCGGGATCGACGTGTTCACCGACACCGACATCGTGCTGGAAGGGATCGGCGCGCTGCTGACCGCACCGCCGGAAACGATCCCGGTTGTGCCGTCCGCTACTGCCCCCGAACTGCCAAACCGAGCACTGACCGAACCGGAAAGCCTGGATCTGCTGGCCGGGTTCGGCGTGCGGACTGTTCCGACGGTCGCATGTGCCTCCATCGCCGAGGCTATCGCCGCCGCCGCGCGCCTGGGGTATCCGGTGGTGCTGAAAGGCGTGGCCGAGGGGGTGGCGCACAAAAGCGATCTGGGGCTGGTGCATGTCGGCCTGCGCGACCCCAACGCGGTCGAGGCAGCCTACACCGCTGTCGCCTGCCGCAATGTCGTGGTGCAGGCGATGATCGGCGGTGGCCTGGAAGCCATCGCAGGCATCTCACGCGCCGATGGCGTGGGTTTGGTGCTGATCGCCGGGCTGGGCGGCATCTTCGCGGAGGCGCTGCACGATGTCGCCACCTTCCCGCTACCGATCGGCCGTTCGGCGGTCGAAGCCGGATTGGCCAAAGGCGCGTTGGGCCGCGTGCTGGCCAGCCCGCGCTGGAAGCATCCGGGGGCTTACCGTGCCTTCGTCGATCTGCTGATGAACCTGCAAGCCGCCGCCCTGACGTTGGGGGATTCGCTGCAGGCGATCGATATCAACCCGGTGATCCTCGGTGCGGCGGGCGCCATCGCCGTCGATGCCCTGGTGGTGCCGCGCACATGAGCGAACGCTTCACCGTCACCTACCATGTCCGTGGCGGCGCCGCGGATATCGAGGCCCGCGCCCAAGGCATCGCGGTCGAGCAAAGCGTCGAAATGCCGCTGGCGGCGATCCGCGACGAGATGGTGCTGTCGGATATCGTCGGGTCCGTCGAACATATCCGGGATCTGGGCAACGGCGTGTTCGCGGTCGGTATCGGCCTGGCCACGGCGACCGTTGGGCAGGATGCGGGGCAGTTGCTGAACATGCTGTTCGGCAACACCTCACTGCATGACGACGTTATCCTGAAGGATGTGGCGCTTCCGGCGAGCCTGACGGACCTGTTTGGCGGTCCGCGGCATGGGATCGCGGAACTGCGGTTCCGGCTGCGATTGCACGACCGGGCGCTGACCGGTTCGGCGCTGAAGCCGCAGGGCCTGCCGGCCGGGGATCTTGCGATCCTGGCCGAACACCTGACCCGTGGCGGCCTGGACTTCATCAAGGACGATCACGGACTTGCCGATCAGTCTTACTCCCGGTTCGCCGTTCGGGTCAGCGCCTGTGCGGCGGCGGTGGCGAGAGGTGTGCGGTCCACCGGCCATCCGACGCGCTATATTCCCAGCCTGACCGGCAACCTGGACCAGATGCGCGCCCGGGCGGCGCTGGCCCGCGACGAAGGCCTGGACTGCGTCATGCTGGCGCCGATGATCTGCGGCTTTCCCACGATGCAGACGCTGGTGAGCGAGTTCCCGGACATGGCGTTTTTCGCCCACCCCAGCATGGGCGGCGCCGCCCGGATCGCGCCGGAGCTGCTGATCGGCAAGCTGTTCCCGCTGCTGGGGGCGGATTCGGTGATTTTCCCCGGCTATGGTGGCCGGTTCGGCTATTCGCGTGAAACCTGCCGCGATCTGGCCGGCAACGCGCGGAACGCCGGGGATGGAATGAAACCCGCCCTGCCGGTGCCGGCCGGCGGCATGACCCTGGAGCGGACAAAGGAAATCATTGATTTCTATGGCAACGATACGATGTTGCTGATTGGCGGCAATCTGCTGCTCGCCGATGATAACATTACTGAGGAAACCGAGCGGTTTACCCGGGCGGTAGGGGAATTTTCGCTGTGACGCGCGACGACGGAAGAACACCGAAAATGGACATCGAACAGGCCCCGAATTTTCGCCCCGTCACCGAGGACTTCCGGTGGGAGGCGGTCGCACATCAACCCTATAAGCAGGATGGGTCCGCCCCGTTCAAGGACATCTCCCGCCAGGTGCTGTTCCACGAGGACACGCTGGGGTGCGAATTGCGGTATTTCGAGATGGATGCCAACGGCTACTCGA
>JAJZEV010000054.1 GCA_021805665.1 Pseudomonadota bacterium | reverse complement strand
GTCGCAGAACCTCCGGCACGACGATCGAGCCATCTTCCTGCTGATAGTTCTCCATCACCGCGATCAGCGCCCGCCCAACCGCCACGCCCGACCCGTTCAGCGTGTGAACGAAAGCCACCGCCTTGCCATCCGCCCCGCCGCGATACCGGGCATTCATGCGCCGCGCTTGAAAATCCTTGCAGTTGGAGCAGGAGGAAATCTCCCGGTACATCCCCTGCCCCGGCAGCCAAACCTCCAGGTCGTGCGTCCGTGTGGACGCGAAGCCGGTATCCCCGGCGCACAACAGCACCCGCCGGTATGGCAGGCCCAGCTTCTCCAGGATCATCTCGCCCGAACGGGTCATCCATTCGTGTTCGTCGGCCGAACGGTCCGGGTGGGCGATGCAGACCATCTCCACCTTGCGGAACTGGTGCTGGCGCAGCATCCCGCGCGTGTCCCGGCCGGCCGACCCGGCCTCGCTGCGATAGCAGTCGGTCAGCGCCGTCAGCCGCATCGGCAGCGCCTTCTCCGCCACGATCTCGCCGGCGACGGTGTTGGTCAGAGGCACTTCCGCCGTCGGGATCAGGTAGCGCCCGTCGGTGGTCTTGAACAGATCTTCCTCGAACTTCGGCAGGTTGCCGGTGCCATAGGCCGTTGCCTCATTCACCAGCGACGGCACGATGGTTTCCAGATAGCCGCGCTCGTTTGTGTGCTGGTCCAGCATGAACTGGCCCAGCGCCCGCTCCATCCTCGCCAGCGGGCCGCGCAGCACGGTAAACCGCGCGCCCGCCAGCTTGGATGCGGTGGCGAAATCCATCATCCCCAGCGCTTCGCCGAGTTCGAAGTGCTGCTTCGGCGCAAAGGCAAACGCCGCCGGTTCGCCCGACAGTTTCAACACCACGTTCGCCGTCTCATCCGGGCCGTCGGGGACGGACGAATCCAGCACGTTCGGCAGGCTTTCCAGGATGCGCTTTATCCCGGCATCCAGCTCCGGCACACGCTGTTCCAGGCTTTCCATATCGCCGCGCAGGGCGGTCGCCTCGGCTTCCAGCGCGGCGGTGTCGGCGCCCGACCGCTTGCCCTGGCCGATTTCCTTCGCCAGCGCATTCCGCCGAGCCTGCTTGTCCTGCAACGCGGTCGATGCCGCTCGGCGTTCCACGTCCAGCACCATGATCCCCGCGGAAACAGCCGGCAGTCCGCGGCGGGCCATGGCGGCATCGAACGCCGCCGGATCGGTGCGAATGGCGCGGATATCATGCATCGGTCTGGTCCTCGACGGGCTTGGTTTCGACCCAGCCGGCGCAGATAATGGAAATCTCGTACAGCGCGATCAACGGCACCGCCAATCCGGTTTGGGTGATGACATCGGGCGGCGCCAGGATGGCGGCGATGACGAACATCCCCACATAGGCATAGCGCCGGAACTTCTTCAGTTGCGCCGAACTGGTGATCCCGACCTTCGCCAGCAGCGTCAACGCGACCGGAAGCTGGAACGTGATACCGAACGCGAAAATCAGCTTCATCACCAGGTCCAGATACTCGCTGACCCTGGGCAGCAATTCGATCGGCACGCCGCCGCCGCCCACCGGGTCCTGGAAGCTGGCGAAGAATTTCCAGGCGAACGGGAACACGAAATAATAGGCCAGCGCCGCACCCGACACGAACAGCACCGGGGTTGCCGCCAGGAACGGCAGCAAGGCCCGCTTCTCGCTGCGATACAGGCCCGGCGCCACGAACAGCCACAACTGGACGGCGATCATCGGAAACGCCACGAACGCGCCGCCGAAGAACGCCACCTTGATCTTGGTGAAAAACGCCTCGTAAAGCTGCGTGTAGATCAGATGCGGGTCGGGATTGCCTTGCTCCCGCAGCACCTGCGCCAGCGGCTCAGCCAGGAAGAAGTAGATCGACCCGGCGAAGTAATATGCCACGCCGAAGCACACCAGAAAGGTTCCGGCGGACCAGATCAACCGCGTGCGCAGCTCGATCAGATGATCCAGCAGCGGCATCGGCTTGTCGTCAATCGTGTCGTCTTCAGGTTTTGCCACGTTTGGCTTTCCGATGGTCAGGGGCTTGCAATCGAAGGCTCGGACCTATGGCCGGGACTGACGCAGCCGTACGGCTTCAGGGGGAACGAACGCGGGCGGTTCGGCAGGCTCCAGCACCGCCCGGGGCGCGGGCGGCACCATGCCTGGCGGAATGAACGCGGGCGAGAGCGGCTTTTCCGGTTCGGACGGGGGCAGGATCGCCGGCGGGACGGCCTGTTCGCCGACCGTCACCTCCTCGACCGGATCGGCCGCCGTATAGGCGGTACTCAGCGGATTGTCGGCGAAGGTGTCGCGGATCGTCCGGTCGGGATCGATGTGCTTTTCGATCGTGCTGGACAGGTCCAGGTTACGGATGTCGTTGAACGCCTTCTTGACGTCCCCCAAATCCGCCTCACGCACCATTTCATCGACATGGGTCTGGAATTCGGCAGCCATCTTCCTGGCCTTCTTAACCATGGAGGACACGGTGCGAATGGCAGCGGGCATATCCTTTGGGCCGATCGCGATCAACGCGACGGCTCCAATCAATACAATTTCCGACCAGGCGAAATCGAACATGGGTGCGAGTATATCTCCGGGGGCCGTTTGCTAGCAGGAACCGGGCGGCGGGGGAACCTGTCGCGGCATCGCCGCGCGATTACCGGTGGGCAATGGACACGGGCGGGTCAACCGGCTCGGCGCTCAGAAACCCCAGCGTATCGGCTTCCAGCACCACGCAGGTCAGTTGTCCGCCGAAAACCGCCCCGGTGTCGATGGCGATACGGTTGTGCCGCACCACGGGGGCTTTCACCGGGGTATGGCCATGCACCACCACGGCGCCAAAATCCGCCTCGGAGTATAGGAACGGCTGGCGGGAACGCAGCAGGTCGTCGCGTGCCTGATCCTCCAGCGCGATTCCCGGCCGCACGCCGGCATGGATGAAGGCGTACCCGCCCTCCCGGTGCATCAGTCGCAGCCCGCGCAGGAAATCCTGGTGCGCCGCGGGGATCGTCGAGGCCCACACATCGCGCGGGCCTTCGGGGTCGATCCCGTAGCTGGTCAGCGCCGCCTTGCCGCCCGCGAACAGCCAGTCCGTCCCGGCGGCGCGTTCACCAGACAGGGCGTCCAGCATGGTGCTCTCATGGTTGCCCATCAGGTTGACCATGTCCATGCCGGGGATCGGGCAGCCGGCGGCCAGACGCTGGATCACCCCGGCGGTGTCGGTGCCACGGTCCACGTAATCGCCGATGTGCAGCAGCAAGGCCGAGGCAACCGGGCGTTCGGCCAGATCGGCGGCAATCAGGTCATGCAGGATTCCGAGTTGCCGGTTACACCCGTGGATGTCCCCGATGGCATAGATACGGCGGCCGGGCGGCAGCGTGGCAGGCGCTTGGGTGAGTTCGATCATTGCCAATCGGGGTTACAGGCGAACCGCGCTTCAGGCAACTCAGCCGCTTCAGGCGATGAACCGATGAAGCCCGTCCTTGAGCAGGACGGCGTTGAAGTTCATCAACAGACCAACGGCACAGCCGCTCAGGCGGAGGTAGGTCAGGGTCTGCGCCTTATGAACCGGACGGACGAAATCGACCGCCTTCACCTCGACGATCACCGCTCTTTCCACAACAATATCCGCTCGGTAGCGATTTTCCAGCCTCATGCCTTCGTATATCGGCGAGAGCGGAACCTCTTGCTCGAACGCCAGACCGACGCTGTGGAGTTCCCAGCAGAGGCAGTCCAGATAGGCGGATTCCAGCAGACCCGGGCCGACCGTACGGTGAACCTTGATCGCGGCGGCGATGATGCGGTCGGTCAAAACCCAACCGGGTTCGGGGGATCGGGCTTTCATGGATCATCGTATTACATGCGGAGTGGTTGCCGGATGGTTAACGGACAGGCCGGTACAGTGGCTTTTTTGATGCGGAGATAGCCGAGCAACATTTTTAGCCAGCGCACCCGGTATCTGGCGGGGGCTGGATTTCAGAATTCCTTCTCGGCGATCTCTGCGGTTCTCGGCGCTCTCTGCGCCATAAAAAAGCAGCCGCACCGCCCTGCCCGTTACCCCGGGGAACCATGGCCATCGATCGGCCTGGACGACGGAGCATTCGTTTGCGGGTAAGCCGGCGGGGGTGGGCGATAGTCCGCTTTTTGTGACGCAGAGAGCGCCGAGAACCGCAGAGATCGCCGAGGAGGGATTCTTACGATTGTGGCGGCATAAACGGATCGTTCAATCGAAGCCACCAGCCTCTCCAGCAATTCCCATTATGGCAGCGAACCGCAATACTCGAGTCATGGGAGCGTGCGGCACAAATCGGCGTTGCTCGACCAAGCGGTTGTGGATGCTGAAAATAATCGAACAGCCAAAATCACGGTCAAAATGAGAATCCCGCGGCCTCTCATCGTCACGCCCGGCGCAGGCCGAACAGGCATTAAAATAGAGCGGCGAGCCTTCGATTTTCCTCCCGCCGATGACGGGAGCACTCATTGATAGATATGATAACACATTGGTCGAAAACGATTTCCCGTTTTCCATCATGGCCGTCCCAGTCGCGGCTAGCCCCGTTTCTACCGGCCGTGCGAAGATGACCGCGACAAGCTCGGCTATAACGGATCGGCAAGATCGTGATCCGCCAACACATAACCTTGGTCGGGCATCAGTGGCACAAATGCGGTCGCCGCCCCTTTTTCAACGCCAGCCAGGACGGTTTCCACGAACCGGGCGTCCATACGCGCGCATCCTTCGCCAACCGGGGCTCCACCGCCGATGGGGCCCGGGGACCGGTTACCTCCCGCCAGCGACAACCTTCTTCTCATACAACACCGCGATTTCCGCCGCCGAGTAGCCATGGCCGGCCAAAATCTCCCGCGTATGTTCGCCCAGGGCGGGGGCATGGGCCCGCTTTGTCCCGCTTTCGAACGGCGGCAGGCCGGGAATATTGGGCATCGGAACCAGTTCCGGCAAACCCGGCTGCGCCAGCCACGCCATGATGCCGGTCGCCGCGACCTGCTCCTCGCGCAGGAACTCCTCATAGCTGTTGACCCGGCCGTTCATGATGCCCTTCGCGGTCAGCCGTTCGGCCAGCCACGCGGTCGTGCGCGCCGCGAACATCGGCCTCAGCACCGCGAACAATTCGTCCAGATTCGTCGCCCGGGCCGGGGTGGTCGAAAACCGCGGATCGTCCAGCAACTGGCTCTCCTCGATCGCCTCGCAGAACGGACGCCAGTCGGTGGGCCGGACCATGGTGACGTTGATCTGACCGTCCGCCGTGTTGAACACCCCGTTCGGCATGCTGGTGCGCTGCGTTACGCCCCGCTCCAGATAGTTCGCGATCATCCGGATCACCGACAGCATCGCCCCGCCTTGCATCAGGCTCAACTCGATGAAGCGGCCCTTCTTCACCTCCTGCTCCCGCCGCACATACAAGGACGTGGCGATCGCCTGAAACCCCAGCAGGCCAGAGAACATGTCGATCAGCGAAATGGCGATGCGATGTGGATGGCCGTCGTGCTCGCCCTTGTTTTCCGTCACGATGCCGGTGAACGCCTGCAACACCGGGTCCATCGCCGGACGCGCCGCCAGCGGGCCGGTCTGCCCGAAGCCCGAAATCGAGTAGTAGATGATCCCCGGCTCTTTCGCGCTGACCGCATCGTAGCCGAAGCCGTAGCGCTGGATGGTGCCCGGCTTGAACCCCTCGATGAACACATCCGCGCCGCGAATCAGCCGCCACAGGACGTCCTTGCCCTCGTCGGTTTTCAGGTCCAGCGCCAGGCTGCGCTTACCCAGCGTGCCATAGATCGAAAACGCGGAGTGATCCTCGTACGTCCGCCCCAGGATGCGCGACCAGTCGCCGCCATTGTGCGGAGTCTCGACCTTGATGACGTCGGCGCCGTGCTGCGCCAGCATCATCGCGCAGGACGGGCCGGCGACTCCACCGGACAGGTCCACGACTTTCATGCCAGAAAATGCGGAATGATAATCCATTGTTTCCCCCGTTTATGTTGGAGGAATTATAGAAGATGTTTTGGCGGGCAGGCTATCCCAACGGCCTGTGACCGGCTCCAGAATGGGGCATTTCCGCCGCGAATCCGGGCGAAAATGCGCGCCCTCAACACCTAATTTCGCAGTAGAGGCGGGAATATCGACGCTTCGAACCGTCAGGAAACCCGCGGTCGCCAGACGTCTAGCGATTGGGTCCGAACCGTGGTTCTGATCGTTCCGGCCGGACGATCTGCGGCTCTTGCCACCGGGCCCCGCGTGTATTCGGCGGCGGAGGCGCGCGTTCGATCGGGCCATCGCCGTCATAGGCGTCCTGCGCCATCGGCGGAATGGGGGGGCGTTCCTGGCTGCGTGCCTCACGTCGCCTCGGCTGCGATGCAGGCGCATAGACGTCTTCGAAATCCACTTCCCGCGGCGCGGCAGGCAGCCGCAGCGCCAAATGCCTGATCTCCTGCTGGATGTCGTCCAATCTGGCATCCAGCACTTCCAGCCGGGTTTTAACGCCTAAGACGCTGAACGGCATGAACAGGAACGCCAGCGCAAACAGCAGGGCTGGCACAAGCAGGACGATCGGCACCCACGGGGGAACCCAATCAGGGAAGGCAAACAGCGTGTTCATACTCTAAGCCTACCATGAACTCGGGCTGGATGTGGATCGATTTCTCGTTGACCGGCTATCGCCCGGCCGCGAATGCCACCGCCAACCGGGGGTATCTGACAACCCCCGGCGACCCCGAACTCCATGGAAAATCACCCAGCCCGCTCTGTCCATGTCCCGCGATTCGGCCCCCCCCGGCACGCACACAGCCCTTTCCTCAACGCGAGCCGCCGTGACGGTCTGCCCCGCTGCATCGGTTGCGCAATGGCCACCTTAACGGGCGTAGGTTCCGGTATAACTTCCCTGCGCGACGATGTGCCCGCGCGTCGAAAACGACAGGAACGCGCCTGTCGAACCGGCGGTGAAACCCGCCACGGCGGGAATATCCAGCGCGCTGATCGTGATTTTGTAACGATGCGGCTTGTCGCCCGTCGGCGGGCACGGCCCCTGGTAACCGGCAAGCCCATAATCCGTCAGTCCAGCGACCGCCCCGGCCGGAAGTGCCGCACCCGCGGCAAGGCTGCTGACCGACGCTGGAACATTGGCGACCGTCCAATGCCAGAACCCGACGCCGGTTGGCGCGTCAGGATCGAATTCGGTGATCACAAAGCTTTTCGTGCTGGCCGGCGCACCGGTCCAACGCAAATCCGGCGAGACGTTGCCGCCGCCGCACCCGGCGAACGCGACGCTGACCGGTTGGGGCGCACCGGCCCCGAAGGTGGCGCTGGAGATGTGCAGTTTCGGCAGGTTCGCCGGCGTCCCGGGCTGGCGGAGCGCTTGAGCATGCGCGGCGGTCGAGGCAGCGGCAGCGATGACGACAGGCAGGATATAACGGCGCATGAACGGACCCCTGTGCGATTGTTGTTCTTCCAACGCCAAAGCCCCACACCACGGAGATGGCGAAACCATCATCCATCAACCGGGTGCCGCCGCCAAGACCCGTTACGCCGCCGGGACCGGACGGCGATGTCAGATAAACCGCCCCGTCGGATCCAAACCGAGGAAATACTGACCGCAGACCTCGATATGCGCGGTTCGCCCCTGAACCTGCTGGGCCGACGCGTGGATATCCCGCATCTTACGCTCGAACGGATTGCTGATGAAAATCGCCGTCGAACCCGCCTCATGATAAGCAAATTCAGCAACTTCCTTCGCGCGGCGGATCGCCGTCGTGGTCGCCAGACGCATCAGTACCCGGTCCTCCGTGGTCAGCGCCCCGGTGCGCTGGATGCCATCCCGCGCATCGCGGATCGTTTCCAACACGAACGCGCGGGCCGCCCGCAGCTTCGCCTCATTCTCCGCGACCAGATGATGCATCACCGGGCTGTCGCGCAACGTGCGTGCCGTGTGCGACGGCTTCTTGGTCTGCGCCAGTTCCTTCAGCCCGTCCAGCATGCCCCGCGCAATGCCCATCGACACCGCCGCAAACCCGCAGGAATAGGCGCTGGTGGTGGTGAAACGAAAGAACGGATCGTCGATCCGCCGCTCCGCGTCGATATCGCGTCGCACCGTGTATGCCTCGGGAACGAATACATCGATCAGTGTATAGGTATCGCTGCCAGTGCCGCGCAGCCCGACCACATCCCAATTGCTGACCCAGTTCAACTGGTCCTGGCGCAGCAGCATGGTGCGTTCGATCAACGCGCCGTCTTCGCTTTTGAGCAATGACCCATCCGGCAGTTCGACATGGCAGTGCGCGCCCATCCACGTCGCATGGTGCCCGCCGCTGCCGAAACCCCATTTGCCGGTGACCCGGTAACCGCCCGGCACGACCTTGGCGCGGCCCTCCAACTGAAAGCCCCAGGCCAGAACGCCGCGCGGATCGTTGCCCCAGATCTCCTGCGCGACAGGCGTATCGACATAGGCCGCGGCCATCGAACAGCCGCTGGCCTGCCCCACGCACCAGGCAGTCGAGGCATCGGCGGCGGCAAGAATCTCCATTGTCTTCACGAAGGTATCGAGTCCGACGCCGAAGCCGTTCAACTGACGGGGCAGCAGGGTGCGATAAAGGCCGTTTGCATGCAGCGCCTCCACGACCGCCGGGCTCAGTTGCCCAAGCGCCTCCGTCTTCGCGGATTCGGCGGCCAGCAGGGGCGCGATGGCGCGGGCCTGCGCGACAGGATCGGGCGGCAGATCGATCGTGACAGCGCCTCTGTTCAGCTCCAATGCAGCGCTCATTGACGTTTCCCCTGGCGATTGCCGTTTGATAAGCCTCCAACGATCCGGCCGGGTGGCGCCTGTGTCAATGGCTGCCCTGCCGCTTCAGTTCGCGCGAACCTGCATGTAAGCGCTGCCGGGAAGCCCGGGGCGATCCG